>CAVGIV010000046.1:0-23215 GCA_963629395.1 Paludibacteraceae bacterium
CCTGTTTTAGCAGAAGCTGCTTCCTGATGTCGCGTCGGAGGAGAAAATCGGAACCTATTCGAACTCCTGACAAATTTTCAAAGCCTCAGCGGACTCACGATGACCTTTTTTCTTAGGAGGCGGACGCTCTATCCAGCTGAGCTACGCAAACGCACATATTGGCAATGGTGCTATTATACCCCATTTGTTTTCTGATGGCTACTGATTCTCTCCTGAATTCTCTGACCGGTGGGAGTTCCAGCAAGACCTCCGCGGCCCGTTTCCCGGAGATCCGACGACATCAGATGTCCAACTGACTTCATCGCATCGATCACCTCATCCGGCGGTATGCGGCTGGTAATCCCCGCCATTGCCATATCTGCACAAGCCACCGCATTCATAGCCCCCGTCACGTTTCGCTTCACACACGGCACCTCTACAAGTCCTGCAACCGGATCACACACCAGTCCCATGAGTCCAGATAGTGCCATTGCAGCTGCATCAGCCATTGCGGCAGGTTCTCCGCCCAGGAGACTTACAGCTGCACCGGCCGCCATGGCCGAGGCCGAACCAATCTCTGCCTGACATCCTCCCTCAGCACCGGCAAGGCTTGCCCGCTGCGCAATCACGCCTCCAATCCCGGCCGCCACATACAGTGCCTGCACCATCTCTTTATCACTGTAGCCGTTTTTCTCCTGCATTGACAGAAGGACGGCCGGCATCACACCACAGGAGCCTGCCGTCGGCGCTGCCACGATGCGCTTCATACAGGCATTAGATTCCGCCACCCGCAGTGCCCGTTCCATCACATGGGCCGTAAAGGTTCCGCACAAAAGCTGTCCTTTTTCCGCATGCAGCCGAATCTTCTCTGCATCCTTTCCCACAAGGCCGCTGGACGAGCAAAGCGTTGCATCATATTTGGCATCCGAGTCCTTCATGGCCTGATAAATGCCAGTCATCTTTTCAAAGGATTCCTCCGGATTGATTCCCGATTCCCGACAGTCCTCCTCCTGCACCACCTTCCAGAACGGAGCCTCCATTTTGCTGCATTCGCCGATGATATCCTCTAATGCCTTAAACATGCTGTCCTCTCCTCTGCACGCTTGCTGCCGCCGTGTGATTAGTACATCGTTTGCCAAATAACCAGCCTGATAACGCAGAACTTTTTCTGAGGATGCGTGTCAAAAAACGTAGGCATAGCGGGCTGCGCTGAGGATTTTTGACACGTGTAATCAGGAAAAAAGATCGGTTAGTTAAAAATTGATGCGCTACGCCGGGCTGTAGTAGGTTACCTTCTCAACGCCCTCCAGATGCTCCAGCCAGCGAACCGATTCCCTCGGAATCTCCTGGTCACACTCCAGCACCATCACCGCATGTCCGCCTCGTCCGGAGCGATACAGCTGCATGGTGGCGATATTGACCGACTTGTGCTGCAGCATGGAGGTCACCTCCGCCACGTGTCCCGGCTGATCCTCGTTGTGAACCACCAGTGTTGGATAATCCCCGCTGAAATTCGCCTGCAGCCCGTCCAACTCACGGATCAGAATGCGTCCACCGCCGACGGAGACACCGACAATCTCCAGTTCCCGGCCGGAGCTCGATGTCAGAACCAGTTTGGCCGAATTAGGATGGGCATCCTCGCCAAGGTCAATGCCGCTGAAACGAAACTCCATCCCCGCCTTCTTTGCCAGCTCGAAGCTGTCTGCAATCCGGTCATCATCGACAGACAGTCCCAGGAGTCCGGCAATCAGCGCACGGTCCGTTCCGTGTCCGCTTCCTGTTGCCAGGAACGATCCATGAAGTCCGATATCCGCTTTTCGGACTTCCTCGCCCAATAGCTTTCGGCTGACATTTCCAATTCGAACCGCCCCTGCTGTATGCGAGCTGGACGGTCCTACCATCACCGGTCCTACCACATCAAATAGGTTCATGCCGTCTCCTTTGTGTCCTACCATGCTGCCTCGGAGCGTATGCTCCTTGTACGACGATCCCATGACCAGGGACTGAAGATTTCGACGCAGGCTCTGCCTGCAAAGGTTCGGCTACTCGAGGCCGAACATGGTATTCAGCACCTTTTTTCCGGATTCCGTACGGAAGATATTGTCTCGCACATTTCCGGCGACCTCCTTGGATTCTCCATCCTCGAACAGATTTACCAGAAAATCCGCTTCTACGAGGATCTGGTAATCCGCCCCATCAATATTGCTGTACGTGTGGTGATGCCCGACAAGAAAGCGCACTCGTTCAATGACCGGCACAGAGAAGCCCAACGGCTTCATCAGCTCTGCCGCAGCATCCGGTCCCTCCTGTTCCTGCAGCTTGCCGTTCTGATAGCCGAACTTCTGCTCCGCCACCCGGCAGCCGATATCATGAACATATGCCGCTGCCTCCAGTGTAAACTGCGTATCCGCATCCAGGTGCTCCATCTCTCCGATCAGCTTGGCATAGCTGTGCACCTTCGTGAAATGCTGTATCCTCTTCGGATCACCGTCGTCAAATCGAATCATCGCCAGAAACAGCTCATGAAGGAGCTGTGAATTCTGCGTATCTTCCATAATAAACTTCCTTTCTGATTCAAGCCCTAGTACATCGTTTGCAGTATGCTCTGTCTGAGTTCGCATCCCTCAATCAGTAAAAACATACTTCTCCAGCCGATGGAACGCCTCCTCCACACGGCTTTTCGGCAGTGCCAGATTCATACGGATGGTGTCCGGCTTACGGAACTGTCTTCCATCCTGCCAGATAACTCCCACGGAGATACCAGCTCGAATCAACTCCTCAATGTCCTTTCCATGCTCCTTCAGCCAGTCGTGGCAATCCAGATACAGCATGTATGTTCCCTGCGGCTTCGATACGTGCACGCCGCGGAAATGTTCCTGAATAAACGCATACGCCCAGTTCACGTTCTCCGTCAGAATGCTTCGAAGCTCCTCCAGCCATTCCTCGCCCTCCGGCTCGTAGGCCCCGATCAGCGCATGCATGGACAGCACATTCATATTGTTATAGCAGGACATCTCCGACTGCTTGGCCAGACGGTCACGAAGGTACGGATTATAAATAATATGATAGGAGCCCACCAGGCCTGCCAGATTGAACGTCTTCGACGGCGCATAGGCCGCAATCACACGGTTTCTTGCATCCTCCGATACGCTCTGCGTCGGAATATGATGATGTCCCTCCAGAATGAGATCTGACCAGATCTCGTCCGAAAAAACAATGCAGTCATTCTTCCGGAAGATTTCCATTGCCTTCTCGATTTCTTCTCTCTCCCATACCCTTCCGCACGGATTATGCGGAGAACAAAACACAGCAAAATAGATATGATTCTCGCGGATCACACGGTCCATATCCTCATAATCCATTCTCCAGATTCCCTGCGCATCCTTCACCAGAGAGGACGTTGTCACCTCTCTGCCGGTTGCCGCCATGGTGTGCGAGAATCCGACATAGGTCGGCGAATGAAAGAACACCTTCTCTCCCGGTGTGGTGAAGGCCTGCAGTGCAGAGCTTAGGCACCCCAGAACACCATTTTCATATCCAATATCTTCCTTTGTCAGTCCCTCCACGCCATTTCGCCTCGCCTGCCAGCGAATGATCGCATCATAATACTCCTTGCTGGGGAAAAAGTATCCGAACATCGGGTGTCCCATCCGCTCAATCACATGCTCCTGAATGGTGGGAGCAGTGGGGAAATTCATATCAGCAACCCACATGGGAATCCGATCGAATCCCTCCTGAACCTCGGCATTCGCAAACGGAATCATATCTACCGCAATGGCATCCTTATCATGACGATCAACAATCGATGTGAAATCGTATTTCATTGGTTTTCTCCGTTCATTTGATTGACATGAGCTGAACTCACTCATGTCCTATAAAGACTTTCGTACCTATTCAGAGCCTCGTCATAAAATCGCTGCTATCAGATCGCGAACATAAAGAACCGCTTCACTTCATAATAGTCATCCGATTCGAATCGCACGGTCTTCTCATTGATTCGTTCCGCCCCCGGATAGTAAGAGTATCGCTCCGCATCCTGATATTCCTTATACTCTATGTCCGCACAGAAATGCTCCGGAAGCTTTGGAAGGCAGGCGCTCCAGTCACCTGCTGCCGCCCTTTTCATGCCCTCACGAATCTGCTGCACAGCCCGGTCCGGCTGAATCGAAATGCTGGCTCCGCCCAGAGATCGAATCACCGGAACTGCCACAATTGCAGGGATCAGCTCCTTCGCCTCCTCGCAAATGGCCGCATCTCCGCTGATGAAAATGGTCGGCACTCCGTAATATGCCGCAAAATAAGCATTGTACAGAAACTCGCTGCAGTATTTGCCGTTGAGCAGCATTTTATGAATATTCGGTTCCGAGGTATGTGCCAGAGGGTTTCCTGTGGAATAGGCATGTGCATGGTATCCGGTCATGGCACAGGCATCAAATCCGGTATCGATTCCCGCCATCATGCCGGCCGGCGAGCGGTCCCATCCCCGCATGAGAACAGCATTATCCGGAAGATACGAAGGAATGATGTTGCGCGCGGAGCCATGTCCATCCCGCACCATAATCTCTGTCTCCGGCCCGGCTCCCTCACAGGCAGCAGCCGCCTCCCTGGACATCTGTCTGGCAAACTCCTCATAACGGTACTGTCCCTCGGATATCTCGGACCAGTCGCTGATGCCGCAGGTTCCTTCAATGTCTGAACTGATGAATAAATTCATTTCTGCACACTGCCTCCTGTTCATAATGCAGTAGTACCCTGTTTGCTCTGTAAAACTCAATGCGATCGGAACGGTCAGGCCAGTTATTTTGCAAACGATGTACTAGCCTGCATGGTGTGTATTGTACCTTCTTTGGCAGTGTTCGGAAAGATGGCCGCCGGCATCCACGATATCTTTTCGGTATATTTGGCATCATTATATACGTATTTTATTTATCTCGTTCTTTAGCGTATCCTTAGTATCAGAAAGAGGCAAACAAAAGCCTCAACATTCATCCAACCGAATCGCGGATTTGCCGCCGGTTCCCACCGCACGCAAAGGAGGATTTCATTATGAAGGCACTTAGAGAGATTGCAGCATTTTTAAAAGAGTTCGGCGATATGTTCCCGGATCACATGTACATTGGTAAGTGACAAACAGCGGCCGAAGGGCCGCTGTTTTGCTGTCATCCATTATAACTGCTCATGTGCCATCTCATGAAATCACACCTCTTGCCTGACGAAGCCGCATCTCGAACAGATCATAGAAATCCCTTGATCCGTCCTCCGGCACCACATACGGCGTCAGATAGAATACCTTGAGGAGGAAGAGATTCAGCTGGCGCACAAAGTTCTCATCCTCTGCCGTTTTCATGTACTGCTTCACATCCCTGCAGAAATAATGCCAGTCCGACACATACCGCTCGTAGCGGGGAAGGTCCTGAATTCCCAGCCATTTGCTGATTTTCATCTTCATCTTTCCGGGCATATCACAGCCATTGTCCACGACAAAATACCGAAATGTCTGCGTTGCGGCATCATAGTCACGCCCCAGCGGGAAGAGGCGGCAGTAGCCAGGGCGAAACGGATGAATGGAACAGCGGCCGTCGGCCGTCAGCAAGGGACAGGCGCCCTCACCGTTTTCACGCATGCACAGATGCGGAAGGATCATTCCTTCCTCTGTATGAAGTGCAAGGATGCCGTCTGCCCGCAGCTCCTCAAAGCCCTTCCCCAGACCGGCCGTCAGCTGATGCACATCCCACGGATCCAGATGAATGGTATCCGTCATGCCGTGGCAACAGTCTCCGCAGCCATTGCACTTTTCACAGTAAATCTTTGCCATATCTGCTGCTGTGTATGTTCTCATTGCTTCCTTCCCATTCTATCTGCAAATTTATGCACTCCGCCGGAGGTTACCGTGGAAATACTGATTTAATCAGCATTTCCTTCGTTTTCAAGCATAAACGATCAGGTATCATTTGTGATACGCGCGGCCTGCATTGATCATAAATCCGCGGTAAATCTGCTCCAGCACTAGCACCCTCGTCATCAGATGTGTGAACGTGAGGTCTGAGAGCTTCCATCTGCAGTCCGCCCGGTCCAGAAGTGCCTTGCCAGGTCCAAGGGACCCCGCAATGACAAACACAATATTGGAGGATCTTTGCTGCCAGCGGTCCAGCTCTGCAGCAAACCCCTCTGAGGACCATTCCTTCCCGTGCAGGTCCAGAAGTATACATAGATCGGACGGCCGAATACGCTCCAATGCGTGTGCCGCTTCCTTATCCTTGATCAGTTCCGCCTCGCCGGGCCGGTCTGCGTGCGTGTTGGCCTCATCCTTCACCTCCACCACGTCCGCCCGGCCAAACGCCTGCAGGCGCTTGATATATTCGTTCTGAAGGCTGGCAAGTGCCTTATCCTTCATATGTCCAATGCACAAAATCGTAATATTCATACCGCCCTCACTGCGTTTATGGTACCATCTCCTGTATATGTTACTGTAAAAATCCCGGACAGCGTCTGCGCGAGCAGGCACTACCACGAATAAGAATCAGCCTCTTTTATAAAGGATAATTGATCATCAGCCTATGAAGTATTACTTTGCTCCCCTCGAAGGCATCACCGGCTACCGGTTCCGCCGGGCGCATCACCGGTTTTTCCCGGGTATGGATGCCTATTATACTCCCTTTGTCGTAGCAACCTACACGAAAAAGCTCAAGTCCCGCGAGAAGCTGGACATTCTCCCAGAGAATAATGCCGGTGTCCCCACGGTTCCGCAGATTCTGACCAATCAGGCCGGTGAATTCCTGCATTGTGCGCAGGCCTTTGCTGATTTGGGCTACAGCGAGGTCAATATAAATCTTGGTTGCCCGGTCGGCACCGTCACGGCAAAGGGCAAGGGCTCCGGTATGCTGCGGACGCCGGAAATCATGGACCGATTTCTGGACGCCATTTATAACGGAGCCGAAAGGATATCCGTAAGCAGCGCGGATGGTCGCCTTGCCGCTCTGAAGGTTTCTGTTAAAACCAGGCTCGGCTGGGAGAATCCGGAGGAGTTTGCACAGCTCCTTGCAGTTTATGAGCGCTACCCGCTCTCGGAGCTGATTATCCACGCCAGGACCCGTCAGGAGCTCTACCGCGGCAGGCCGGAGCTGGATGCGTTCCGAAAGGCTTATTTCCGCCAGGAGACTTCTGCACTGCCTGGCAGCTCCAGCCATTCGCCTCTTACCCTGTGCTACAACGGAGACATCCGTACCAGCGATGATATTCGATTTCTCGAGCAGGAGTTCCCGGGCCTTTCCCGCGTAATGATCGGCCGCGGCCTTCTGTCCGATCCGGCTCTTGTCACCAGAATCGTCACCGGACAGGTCCCGGATGCCAGACACCTTCGCTCCTTTCACGATGAGCTGTACGCCTCCTATGACGAACAGTTTCATGATGACCGCATTCGCATCAACTGTATGAAGGAGGTGTGGTCCTTTCTGGGCGAGAGCTTCTGTGACAACGGGCGCTATGTCAAGGGAATCCACAAGGCCAAAAACCGCATCGAATACGAGGCTGCCGTGCGCATGCTCTTCGCCAACTGCAACCTGCAGCCGCTTTCCAACGGCCTCGCGCCAAGCGCCTCTCCGCTTAGCAGTTCTTCATAAGCTCCACATTTTCGTCACTGTGCTCTATCTGCCGCGAGAAAAGGTGGGTCATCTGGATCATGCTGCCGGCCCCAAAGGCTCCCTCCTTCCACTCGTAGTGGATACACATCAGCAGCACCAGGCGAAGGCTCCTCTTCCACAGACGCCTTTCCGCAGCCAGGCTTCCCTCATAGAAGGAATCGATGGTGTAGCGATAGACCAGATAGACTGCAAATTTCGTGAATAACCGGTGCAGGAGCGGACCGTAGCTTTCACGAAAGGCCGCTTCTCTTTCTCGAAGCACCGCATACTCTTCCTGCAGCTGCGTGAGGATGCGGCCGCCCTCTGCATTCATCACATCCATTCGGGGGAGCAGCTCCAAAAGACAGGCATCCTCCTGCCCGTCCGGAAGAATTTCCGGTACCTCCGGCGGCTGCTTCGTTCCAGCTGTGCCCGCGGGGCCCTGCATGTCACCGGCTTTGCAAGCCTCCCACCGTTGTTCATCCTCCTGAAGTGCTGCAATCAGATCGTCTCTGGTCTGCAACGTCTCCGTCAGCCGCTTTTCATCCTCCAGGGATAGCGTTTCCCAGGCTTCCTCCTCATCCTCCGCGCGAATGTACCGGATCGGCGTCGTGCGCAGGAACAAAAGCCGGCCTGTCTCCATGCAGGAAAGACTTAAATCAATCTGCTCATAGGAGCCGATTCCCATGTAATAACGGGGATACTCCTGGCAGGTCTGACTCATTCCCTCTTCCCCCAGGGCGCTGCACAGCTCGCACAGGTGCTCTCCCGTAAGAAACGGACATGTTCCGTCCTCCCGGAGCGGAATATACTTGCAGTCTCCCTCCTCCTTCAGATTCTGCGCCAGCTTCTCTCCGATGGCGCCCTCCTGCACCTTGTAGTAATAGAAGGTGTCTTCGTCCACATCCACCTCCCATTCCTTACAGCAGGTATCCGGACATGCCTCCGCAAGGCAATGGAATTTAGGATAATAATCAGGATATTCCGTCCGCATCGCTTTTGCTCCTTTCCTCGCCCGCAGCCTTTGCCTCCTGCAGCCATCTTCGATATGCCTCAAACGCAGAGGGAATGGAGTATTGCTCCTGCAGCTCTGCCCTTGTGGCCCAGACCAGTCCGTCTGCCTCCTGCGGCCCGGAAAGCTGCAGATGATAGCCTTTCATATGCCATTCCACATGCGAAAATATATGCCTGGCGTCCGGTATTCGCTCCAGTCCCAGCACCCTGCTGCCTGCCAAGCCAGTGCCGGTTTCTTCTCCTTCCGGCGCGTCTAGAACGCCAAGGCGGCGCACCTCCTGCAAAACCTCTGTCCTGCTTAGCTCTCCCTCAGCACCCGGGAATTCATACAGCCCGGCCAGCAGTCCCTTGGACGGACGCTTTCGAATGGCAACAAGGTCACCGGCCGTCATCAGCAAAATCGTTCGGTTCTCGATGCGCCTTGGCTTCCTGTTCGCCAGCTTCGGATACTGTAGCTGGCTGTTAGAGCGGTATGCAAGACACCAGTCCCTCCAGGGACATGCATTGCAGAGCGGCTCCGTGTTCGGCAGGCAAACCATCGCCCCCAGATCCATCAATGCCTGGTTAAAGTCTCCCGGTCTTCCTCCTGCCGCAATTCGCTCCTGATAATAGGCATGTGCTGCCTTTTGGGCGTCTGTCTTCCTGATATCTCCGGCATATTCCGTCATCCGTGCATAAATGCGCAGAAGATTGCCGTCGACCGCCGCCTCCGGCTGACCAAAGGCAATGGATGCAATGGCTGCTGCCGTATAGACTCCAATGCCCGGCAGCGATTCGATTTCCTTTGCGGTTCCCGGCATGACGCCGCCGTATTTTTCCATGATGATGACAGCCGCCTTATGAAGGTTCCGAACCCTTGTGTAGTAGCCCAGTCCCTCCCACAGCTTCAGATACACATCCTCCGGAGCGGCCGCCAGCGCCGCAATATCCGGCAGCGCCTCGAGAAAGCGCTGATAATACGCCCTCACGGCTTCTACTCTCGTCTGCTGGAGCATGATTTCCGAAAGCCAGACATGATAAGGCGTCGGATCCTCCCTCCAGGGGAGAATCCGACGATTCCGGTCATACCATATCAGAAGTTCCTGTGTCTGCCTGTCGTTCATCTGCAATAGAAAAAGCGCTCGCCGGGTGCCATGAAATGATACTTATGTCCGAAGTGATACTGGAACATGTAGTCTGCCAGATGTCCGGGATTCTCTCCGTTATGGGCAAAGAGATCATAGTGCAGCGGAATCAGAAGATCTGCGCCGATTTCCTCTGCCACATCCGCGGCCTCTCTGGCATTTAGATTGCCAATAATATTCGCCCGCTTCCGTTTCCAGTCGCTTCCGTTGATGGGGAGACAGGCAATATCAATGTCATACGGACGAAGGTCTTTTGTCATACTCTCCCATTCAACGGTGTCTCCCGAATGATAGATGGTCGCCGCCGCAAATTTCATCACATATCCGAGGTTTTCATAATCTCCGTTGGCATCCCTGGTGAGCTCCTCATGCGCGGCCGGCACGGGATAAACAGTGGCACCGGCAATGGATATTTTCTCCCCGGCTGCAGCACCGATGATATTCTCCGGCTTAATACCGCAGGCTGCCGCTGTTGAAATCCACGGCCGAGGCACGATAAATCTGGTCTTGGGCGAAGCAAGCGCAATTCCGCGCAGCGTGTCCGGATCCAGATGATCACTGTGGTTGTGCGTGCAGAGTACAACATCCAGAAAATTCACGCACGTAGCAGAAAAGGGCGGCGCAAACCGCCTTGTATCCGGATGTGGAACACCAAGGTACGGATCGACAGCAAGCAGCTTCCCACCTGCCTTTATAATGATTCCGGCCTGCCCCAGATACCAGAGGGCAGCCATGTCCCCCGGAACCTTTGTATGCATCAGCTCTCCGATCAGTTCGTTTCCGCTTTTGTACCATCCGCTGACTGCCATTTTCCTGTCCTCCCTCCGTGATTACTCCTCATAGATGAATCGACCGTCTGCCTCATATGCCGGGATCTGTTCCGATTCATAAACGTCCACCAGCTCCCTTGTTCTCTGGAAGGTCTCCTCCAGATTATCCGGTGTCACCTCATTTTGATTCGCCGCCATTTTCATGCAGATGTCATAATTGACCTGCGGATCAAAATGTACCGTGTCCATATATCGGTTTAGATCCGTTACAGTTTCCTCGTCATTCTGAAAATCATAAAAATGCACGTTCTTATACGCCAGAAGTGCCCTTGCGACCTGTGCCTCATCGTACAGATAAACGTCCCGCAAGCCGCTTCGCACAGCATCGTCCCACCAGATCATGGAATACGGCGGATAGAAAAAATAAAACTCCGTTTCCGGATGCTCCTGCACCACCTGCTCCAGAAGTGCCAGATTGGCCTGCAGCTCACGCTCCTTTTCCTGCTCCGGCAGCATCCCGGCCGCATCATTTCGTCTTACATAATGCGTCAGCACGCCGTTTTCCGAAAAGTCCTTCCCGGATGCCCAGTTATAGGAAAGTCCCTCCTCGTAATCAGCGGAGAAGGATTGCGCCAGCTCATACGGGATTTTCTGAAATAAAACCGTGGCATTCAGCAGGTACTTTACATCGTTAAAGGGATTCCTGTCGTACAGGTACATCGGGCAGCCGGAGGCTTCAAATGTTGTCTCCGCCTCCTGTATCAGTGAAGAGGGATCCAGATTAAAATAAACCCGCTTCACCTCCTGTGCCGCAAATGCCTCCTGCAGGTACCATACCAGATCCGCCACGCCGCCATAGCTTCGCACCGCCTTGATCGTCGTCCCGCCAAAGGCCTCGTCGTACCAGCGGTTGTCGTTGTTCTCTACCACAGAGGACCCCACAAGAACACTGTCATAATCAAAGTGACGGAGGCTCCCGACAACCTGGTACTCCTTCTCGCTAAGAACCGCCTTCAGTCCAAACCAGGGCTTATGATAGTGATAAAACGGATCCATTATAAAAACAGTCAGCGCACACAGCCCGGCCAGCACCCCGGCTGTCACCGCCAGTGCCCCCAGAAACCGCAAAGGTGACGGCTTCATCCGCATATTCCGTTCGTTATTCTCCGCTTTCCTATGCTGCATTCTCAGCTCATCCCCTGAACAGCCATGTCTGCTCGCGCAGGCACCACCACAAATAAAAACCAGCTGCTTCGTGTCTGCGACACTCCCGCATCTGACGCATACACTAAAACTTAAAATACAAATATGTAGAAACGCCGGACATCGAGCACAGGCACAGCACCAGAAGAACACCGATCAGCGCCGCATTTTTCCCGGTCAGACGAACCTGCGACGACAGCTCCGCTGCTGTTTTCTTCTGTGTCAGTACAAGTGCGACAAATACGATGGTCACCAGCTCCAGCAAAAGGACCGGATTCTGCAGTGAAGGTGCTGCTGCGCCGACCGCCTTATTGATAACCCAGAACTCCGGAACATCAAGCTTGGCCGCCATCCGATACAGCCAGCCGGGATACAGCGGGCGGAACAGATTTTTCAAAATCACCATGCTGTATTCCGTACTGGGCGCCGCAAAGAATACGAGCGTAAACAAAAACAGCAGATAGACCTTTACCCTGCCGAATGCCTTCCTTTTCGCCAGCAAACTTCCTGCTGCCACAAAGGCGCCGGACAATAGCCCCCAGATCAGATACGTTGTGCCAAGTCCATGCCAAAGAGCCGACAGCAGGAACACCACCATGACATTTGCGGCAGTCCGCAGCTTTCCCTTCCGGCTCCCTCCCAGCGGAATGTACACATACCTTGTAAAAAATCTTGTAAGCGTCATGTGCCAGCGCTTCCAGAACTCCGGGAAGGTTTTCGCCTGAAACGGTGCATTGAAATTCAGCGGCAGCTCAATTCCCAGCATGGCCGAAAGTCCCATCGCCATGTCACAGTACCCGGAAAAATCATAATACAGCTGCAAAGCGTAGCAGCTCATGGTAAGAAAGACTGCCAGTGTATCCAGATACCAGGCACTCTGAATCCCGAAGGTCGCTGCACCTGCCAGCACATCTGCAATCAAAAGCTTTTTCGCTAGTCCGAATATAAAAAGGATCAATCCCCTTGCAAAGGTTTCCGCATGAAAGCGCCTTTTCTGCATATCGCGGAACTGTGCGGCGATCTCCTCGTAGCAGGTAATGGGCCCCTCGATAATCTTCGGGAAATAGGTAAGATACAGCACATACCGCCGAAAGCCGTCCCTCGCAATTGTCCCCTGATAGGAATCGATCAGATACGAAATCTGGCTGAAGGTATAGAACGAAAAACCGATCGGAAGCCCCACCGACAAAAAATCCATAGTTCTCTGCGAAATCTGCAGCTGCCCCGCCTCAGCGCCGGAAAACAGCGCCGGCGTCACATATTTAAACCAGCACATAAAGAACAGATTCACTGCAACCCCGGCCGCAAGAAGTCCTTTGTTCTTTTTTTGCAGGAAGCTCCCTGCTGCATAATTGAAAAGGACGCTCAGTATCAAAATGACCAGGTACCAGGCTCCAAAGCTTCCGTAGAACCACAGTCCCATGGCAATCAGAAACCATTCCGCCGCCGTCGCACTCTTTATATTCAAAAGGTACCATCCGGCCGTAACCAGCGGCATAAATATGCAAATAAAAAAGAAGGAATTGAATACCATATCGATTCTTTAAAAGGCCTGGTGCCGCACCACGGCATATTCATCGCCGTTCACCCAATAGGGACAGCGCTGGTGCGGATGCCCGCCCGCCTGCTCCTGCAGCATACGGCCGTAGTCGTCCTCATCCACATCGGCAGCGCAGAAATACTCCTGCTCGTCCTCGTCCCACTCCAGATTATTGCAGGTATCGCAATCAGCCATTGTTCTCCTTTCCGCTCCACATCTCATGCTTCACAGTCATCTGTTTCTGTTCCCGCTCACACTGCTTCATCAGATGCTCCCTGTTCCACTTGCGGTAAAACGGCAGTTCAAAAGCGATCATTGCCGCCCATCCCAGTAGATACGACCACGGAATGGCCTCCATTCCCATATGGAAGACGAACACCATCGGCACCGCTGCAGCAACGCGAACTGTCATATTCAGCATGCTGCTGATCAGTGTCACCTTCAGATCCCCGATTCCGCGGAAATACCCCTGCAGGCCGTTTGTCAGTCCCGGCAGAATGTACATAAAGGCAATCAGATGGAGATACGTCTTTCCGATTGCAATAACCTCCGCCTCCTGCGTGAACAGCAGCATGACCGGCTCTGCCAGAAAATAAAACGCAAAGCCCACCAGCACACCGTAGATCAGTTCCATTGCCATTCCGTAGCGGTACGCCTGATAGACTCTCCGGTGTTCGCCGGCGCCTTCATTCTGTGCCATCACACTGGTCATGGCATGCGCTACATTCTGTTCAATGACAATCGCATAATCGTCCACACGGTTGACCGCACTGAAGGCTGCAGTGGAGGCCACTCCCATGGTGTTGACAATTCCCTGGATTCCCAGCTTGCCGACCTGGACTGCGCACTGCTGCATAGCACTGACAAATCCGTACTGCAGTGTTAGTTTTAAAAGGCTGCCGTCAAAATACAGCCATTTTCTCCCGAGCTGCAGCAGAGGAATTCTCCGCTGGATGTAGATAAAGCACAGAACACCGGACAGGCCCTCCGACAGCACCGTTGCCACCGCACAGCCGACGATTCCCATATGAAATACAATGACAAAGAACAAATCGCCGGCCACGTTCAGAGCCGCGCTAAGTGCCAAAAACAAAAGAGGAGACTTTGAATCTCCCATTGCCCGAAGCGTTCCCGCAAAGTAATTATAAATAAAATTAAACAGCAGTCCAAATGCAACAATCCGAAGGTACAGGACTGCTTCCTCCAATATGGCCGAATCCACCTGTAACAGCTGCAGCAGCTGCGGTGCAGCAGCCATTGTCAGAAACGCCATTGCTGCAGAAAAGACAATGCCGGATACCATTCCGGTGGAAACCTGCCGCTGAAGCCTTTCGTATTGCTGTGCACCGAACATCATGCCGATCAGCACACCTGTTCCCAGGCATATCCCCTGTTCAAAGAGAATAAACAGCGTGATCAGCGGGTTGCTTGTCCCCACCGCGGCAAGTGCCGATGCACCCACAAAGCGGCCGACGATGATGCTGTCGGCCGCATTGTAGGTAAGCTGAAGAAGATTCCCCAGTACCAGAGGAATCGTAAATTTAATCAAAATGGGCAGCATTTTGCCCTTTGTCATATCATGCGTCATGTCTGTAATTCCTATGTACGTTATGGAGAAGCTGATTAGATCAGGATAACTATTCAGCGTCCATTCACAAAATCGCTGCTGTGCAGATGTTCTTAAATCTTGAACCGGTATCCCACGCCCCAGATAGTCTCAATGTACTGCGGATTGGAGGTATCGTATTCCAGCTTCTCCCGTATCTTTTTGATATGAACGGTCACAGTCGCAATGTCTCCGACGCTGTCCATATTCCAGACTCTGCGGAACAGCTCTTCCTTCGAAAAAACATGGTTTGGATTCTCCGCCAGGAAGGTCAGAAGATCAAACTCCTTCGTGGTAAACTGTCTCTCCTCTCCGTCAACCCATACTCTGCGCGCTGTCTTGTCAATTTTCAGGCCGCGGATCTCGATGACCGTGTTCTCCGGCTTCCCTACGCCCACCAGGCGTTCATACTGTGCCAGGTGCGCCTTTACACGTGCCACCAGCTCACTGGGGCTGAACGGCTTGGTCATGTAGTCATCTGCTCCCAGTCCAAGTCCCTTGATCTTATCGATGTCGTCCTTTTTCGCAGACACCATTAAAATCGGTACATTCTTCTGCTCCCGTATCCGACGGCAAACCTCAAAGCCGTCCATTCCCGGCAGCATAAGATCCAGAATAATCAGGTCAAACGGTTCCGCCAGGGCCGCCTTCAGTCCGGTATCTCCCCTTGTTTCCACCTTCACCTCAAAATTTGAGACCTCCAGATAATCCTTCTCCAGATCCGCAATGGACTCCTCATCCTCAATAATCAGAATTCTGCTCATGCTGTTCCTCTTTTCTGCCGCAAGCTGCAGCTATTTCTTCCTAATGTCTATACTCTCAATCCCACTATGCGCTGCGATACAGCTTGTAGGATACCCTCATGCCGTCACCGTTTCATCGACCGGCTTATTCTCCCGATACTTGCGGAATACCAGATGCATACAGGTTCCGACATGCTCCTTGCCGGTTGCCCAGATATATCCGCCGTGATCCTCTACAATCTTTTTAACAATGGAGAGCCCGATTCCGCTTCCGCCGGTTGCGGAGTTCCGTGAGGCATCTGCCCGATAAAACCGATCAAAAATATTCGGCAGGTCCTTCGCCGCAATGCCTCTTCCGTTGTCCTCAATCTCAATCCGCACACTATCCTGCTCGTCCAGCAGACGAATGTCAATTCTTCCGTGCGGTTTATCCATGTATTTCACGCTGTTGCTGATGATATTATTGATTACCCTTTTAAACTGCTCCGGATCCGCAATCATTTCCGTATCCCGCGGGAGAAGATTGGAATAGTTCAGTTCAATGTTTTTGGACTCCAGATCCATTCCGATCTCTTCCACACAGTCTCCAAAATAATCCCACATATTTATCCGCCTGAAATTATATGGGATTTTATCATTATCGATCTTAGAATACAGCGTCAGCTCGTTGATCAGCTTCACCATATCCCCCACCTTGCTGTAAATGGTGCGAAGGTATTTTTCCTGTTTTTCCGGTGTGTTCGCCACGCCGTCGAGAAGTCCCTCCACATAGCCCTTAATGGACGTAATGGGTGTCTTCAAATCGTGCGAAATATTACTGATCAGCTCCCGGTCGTGCTTGTCATTTTCCAGCTTCTGTTCCGCGGACTCCTTCAGACGAAGCCGCATATCCTCGTAGCCGCGGTAAAGCTCTCCGATTTCTCCGGTCTGTGTCGTAGAAAGAATATAATCCAGATTCCCGTCCCGGATCTGACTCATGGCAGTTTTCAGCTGGTTGACAGGGTCCAGAAGGCTCGATTTCAGCCAGCTGATCAGCAGCAGTGCCGTGACCACCAGAATGACCACAATGGTTATTCCCAGCGTCATAATAATGCTCTTAGGCACCAGTGCCGCATCCCTTGGCAGCACATGACAAATAACCCGGAATGCTGCATATGAGAGCAGTGCCGGCAATACAATAACAATAGAAAAAGCGATGATCAGCTTTCGGCGAAAGGACATACTGCGTACCTCCTTGAAGTCATTTAAACCAGATACTGTATTATAGCATTTGCTGCAGCAGTGATTTTACGAATGCGCTCTGAATAGTTGCCGGATATATGCTAAACTAGCGGTATATGAAAAAATCACGACTTCTCAATTATATACTGCATATTCTTTTGTTTCTCGTCCTTGCCGGCCTTGGCTTCCATTATGTAAACCGGGTCCTGACTGCCAAGGATCCGGAGGAGCTGTCTGCATATTATTATGACTACCCTAAGGGCTCCTTTGACGTCATCATTGCAGGCCCCTCCGTCATGAAAAATGCGGTGCAGCCGGTCCAGCTCTGGCAGGATTACGGCATTCGCGCCTACAATCTTTCCTGCGGTAACCAGTCTCTTTCCTGCAGCTACTACATTCTTAAGGATGCCATCGATAGAGACCACCCTTCTTTGGTGGTTTTGGATGTCACCTACGCGGAGGAAATTTACGTTACCCGCAGCAAGAACTTTGTCCACTACCTGACCGATGTCATGCCGCTGACGGACACATACCGGTATCAAATGATTCAGGAGGTTGTACAGCCGCAGGATCGGATCGAGTTTTATTTTCCCTTTTATTCCTTCCATTCCCGTTGGAAGGAGGTTACCGCATCCGACTTCCAAAACGGCAACTATCAAAAATATACACTGGGCTCTGTTACCTACGCCAGGACGGTCGGCTACGACGCCGTGCCTTTTCAGCGCTATGACGTTGATACGTCTCTTAGCGATGTTTCACGGGAGTATCTGGAGAAGATTATTGCCCTTTGCGCAGAAACAAATACAGAGCTTTTGTTCACCTGCTGCCCTGTCAGCTCCGCAAACGGCGACTGTGACGAAAGGAGCTTTAATTCACGCCGCTCTGTGATGAAGGAGGTTTCCGCGCTGGCTGCCAAGAACAATGTTCCGTTCCTGAATTTCCTGGAAAATCCGGACGCCGTGCAAACCGATGCCTATAAAGACTTCTGGGATGGCATTCACCTCAATATGTTCGGTTCTGCCAAGGTGACTTCGTTTCTTGGAACCTATATCAGCAACAACTACTCTCTTCCGGAACATGCTGATAACGATGCGTTCGCAAAGCATATGGAGGAGCTTATCCCGCACTATGAAAAGGTCTGCCGTTCACAGGCGTTTACGACGGTCAGCCGCACAGATGTGCTGATGGAGCTTCTGGAGACCTATCGAAAGGATTCCGATCTTCTTTACGTAATGGAGGCCAGCAGCATCGATCCCTCCGCGCTCTCTTCCGATATTATAAACGGATTGCGAAAGCTTGGTCTTACACTTTCCGATACCGCTTCGGATGAAGCCTCCGCTTCCTTCAATTACCTGGCTGTCACAGCCGGCGGCATTGTGCTGCAGCAGGAATCCGCAGGAAGTGACGTATCACTTTCCTGTCAGGATACAATTTCCGGCTGTCGCATTCGACTTCAGACCGCCGGAGTTTCTGCTTCCTATGAAGACATACGTGAGCTGGTCATGCTCCAAAACGGTGATTACACCGGAGATTCTGCAGGACTCCATATCGCAATCTATGATACCGATGAGCATGCCCTCATCGACTGCATTACAATTTCTTTTGACGGATCATCACTGACACACTGGACGGAGGTTGGCAACTGACATGCTGCATGAATTAGAATATCCCTTTGACTCTGAACTGATTCTCCAGAAGAAAAAATCCCTGCGGCGCAGACTTCTGGAGGAGGGTGCTGCAGATGCAGCGGCTCCATCCTCCGATAATCCCCCCAGGCGCATTCCGAAGAAGATTGCGATCCTTGGCGGTTCTACAACCAGCGATATTAAGAAAATTCTGGAGCTTTTCCTGCTGAACATCGGCATCGAGCCCACCTTTTATGAATCCGAGTATGCTCAATACTGGCAGGACGTCATGTTTGACAATCCGGAACTGGTCGAATTTGCTCCGGATCTTATTTACATTCACACGTCCTCCCGCAATCTGCGTACCTTTCCTACGGTTCGCATGGACGCAGAGGCGATTGATTCACTCTTGCAGGAGACCTTCCGGCCATTTGCAGCTATGTGGGACAAAATAGCTGCGGCCTACCATTGTCCGGTAATACAGAACAACTTCGAGCAGCCCTTTTACCGGCTTCTCGGAAATAAGGATGTATCCGATGTACATGGCAAGCTGAATTTTGTACATCGCCTGAATGGACTTTTCTACGAATATGCACAAACGCATGAGAATTTCTACATTCAGGATATTAACTTCCTGGCATCCTCTTACGGTCTGACAAAATGGGCTGATCCCTATTACTGGCATATGTATAAATATGCGCTGGCGGTCCCTGCCATTCCGGAGCTTGCTTACAATCTTTCCTGCATCGTCCAGTCCATCTACGGCAAGAACAAAAAGGCGCTCGTTCTTGATCTGGACAACACGCTCTGGGGCGGAATTGTAGGTGATGACGGTCCGGAGAATATTGATATCGGGCAGGAAACGCCTACCGCCCAGCTGTACAGTGAGTTCCAAAGCTACATTCTGGAGCATAAGGATCTTGGTATCCTGCTTGCTGTTGATTCCAAAAATGACGAGGAAAACGCCCTGGCCGGTCTGAACCGCCCTGACAGCATTCTGCACCCCGATGATTTTCTGGTCATAAAGGCAAACTGGGAGCCCAAGGACCGCAATCTTCTGCAGATTGCCAAGCAGATCAATATTGGCAGCGATGCCCTTGTTTTTGTGGATGATAACCCTGCAGAACGTCACATTGTAAAAAGTCAGGTTCCAGGTGCCGCTGTCCCGGAAATGACAGTTCCGGAGCACTATATTACAGAGCTGGATCGCGCAGGCTATTTTGAAGTGACTGTGCTGTCAAAGGATGATCTTGCACGTAATGAGATGTATAAAGCCAATCTTCAGCGCATGCAGCAGGAGGCGAGCTTCTCCGATTACCACGATTACCTTCTCTCGCTGGAGATGAGGGCAGAAATCAAACCCTTCGCCCCTATGTATATGGCTCGCATTGCGCAGCTTACCAATAAGAGCAATCAGTTCAATCTTACAACGCTCCGCTGCTCACAGGCAGATATTGAACGGTATGCTGCCAGTGCAGATCACATTACACTTTATGGCAAGCTTGAGGACCGCTTTGGCGACAATGGCGTTGTGAGTGTTGTTTTTGGTCATATTGATTCTGATAATGCCGCTCTTTTCCATATTGATCTATGGCTGATGAGCTGCCGTGTTCTGAAGAGAGACATGGAGCTGGCTATGATGGATGTACTGGCAGCCACCTGCATGCAGCGCGGTATTACAGAGCTTCGGGGCTACTATTACCCTACGGCCAAAAATAAAATGGTTCAGGGCTTCTATGAGATGCTGGGCTTTGACAAGCTCTCGGAGTCCCAGGACGGCAGCACCAGCTGGTCGCTGTCTTTAGCGGACGGTTATCAGAAAAAGACAGATGCAATACAAATCAATGCGCAGTGACCCTGTATATGGGCTGAAATTTATCCCATAACAGGTACAGCTTCGCAGCATGGAGAACAAGTAGCTTTTTTAAGGAGGATTAGGTGATGACAAGAGATGAAGTGTATGACAGATTGAACGACGTTTTTCGTACTGTCTTTGATGATGATTCCATAACGGTGCATGATGAAACCACTTCTGCAGACATTGAAGACTGGGATTCCCTGGAGCATATTGATTTAATTGTCTCCATTGAGAAGGAATTTGGCATGAAATTTACCATGTCAGAGACGACCGGAATGAAGAATGTCGGAGAAATGGTTGATATTATCCTGCAGCGTGTATAGTTTTTTAAGCTGCATTACGCGAGAATAACATTATGTCTTTGATTTCACTGGAGTTTCTTGGATTTTGCCTGCTTTTGATTGTGGTTTATTACCTGCTCCCGGGGAAGCTGCAGAATATATGCCTTCTGGCTGCGAATGTTCTGTTCCTGCTTCCGCTGGAGCATGCAGGATCTGCCGTTTTTTCTCTTTTCCTATCAATTCTATCCGTTTATCTTGCTGCGGCAGGGATCGACAGGTGGCGCGGCAGCATTCACCAGAAATTTCTGTTTCACGGCGTGGTTCTTTTGAACCTGGCACTGCTTTTTTTGTACAAATATCTGCCCTGTGCACAGCTGCTTAGCGAATTTCTCCATATTCCGGTGCAGCTTCCGGATCTATCTGCGTTTGCGCCGCTTGGAATATCCTTTTATACGCTGCAGCTATTGGGATATTTAATTACCGTTAATGACGGCGGCATGCCGGCGGAGCATAATTTTCTTCGCTTTGCCGTTTTCGGCAGCTTCTTCCCGCAGCTGACTTCCGGACCGATTTCCCGCTATGAAGACATGGTCACCCAGCTTTCAAAGAAAAGACCGCTTCAATATGAGAATCTGACACGCGGCTCTCAGCGCATGCTGTGGGGATTCTTTAAAAAGATCGTTATTTCTGAACGGGCAGCTGTGCCTGTGAACACTGTCTTTGCCAGCTTTGGTACTTATAACGGCTTTTATATTCCTGTAGCGGCAGCTTTGTTTGCACTCCAGCTGTATTGTGATTTCTCCGGCTGCATGGATATCGTGATCGGACTTTCCGAAATTCTGGGCATTAAACTCCCTGAGAATTTCGAATCACCTTTTTTCTCGGTGTCTATGACCGAATTCTG
The DNA here is from genome assembly GCA_963629395.1 of Paludibacteraceae bacterium. Taxonomy (GTDB): domain Bacteria; phylum Bacillota; class Clostridia; order Lachnospirales; family Lachnospiraceae; genus CAG-791. Next base: position 21,488 of record CAVGIV010000046.1, read on the forward strand.
GCGAAGATGGCATATCACGCTGGGCGGCTGGTGCAAGGATTTTGTTTTTTATCCGATTCAAAAATCCAATCTGTTCTGCCGTCTTCGTGATAAATCCGTAAAACGATTCGGCCGTAAAAAGGGAAAGAAAGTTCCCATGTATGCTGCGATGTGCATCATGTGGTTTGTGGTCGGCTTCTGGCACGGCGGATTTCTTCGCTACATAATCGGCTCGGGACTGCTTCACTTTGGTTATATCGTATTGGAGCAGGAGGGAGCGCCTCTCTGGAAGAGAATAAATTCCTGCCTGCATTTCGTCCCCGGCTCCGCAGGACATACTGCCTTCTGCAGAGTGCGTACGTTTCTTCTGGCCTGCAGCGGCTTTATCTTTTTCCGCTCTGCGAGCATTTCAGATGCACTTCATATGTACGGAGCCATTACTACCTGGAATCCGGTTGTGTTCTCTTTAACCGGATTTGAAGCTCTGGGACTGGACCAGCCGGATATCCTTGTACTTATTCTCGCAACATTACTGCTGGCATTTGTAGAATCCAGGCAGCAGCATGGCAGTGTTCGCGAACAGATTTCAACGCAAAGTTTGCCTGTTCGTTATCTGCTGTTTCTGGGTTTGTTTTTCATCGTTATTATATTTGGAGAATACGGCAGCGGATTCCAATCCGAATCCTTTATTTATGCTAATTTCTGATGCGTCTGTTTATTAGGGTTTTGTAATTGTTTAGAGAGGAACTTACTTATGAAAAAAATAGGAATCATTGGAGCAATGGATGTAGAGGTTGCCTCCCTCAAGGAGCAGATGAAGATCACATCCCGAACCATCTATGCCGGCATGGAGTTCTGTGATGGTCTCCTTGGCCAGACCCCGGTCGTAATCGTAAAGAGTGGTATTTGCAAGGTAAATGCAGCCCTGTGCGTACAGCTACTGGTTAATAAATTTCAGGTTACACATATCATTAATACCGGAGTTGCAGGCTCCCTGTACAACCAGATTAATATCGGTGACATTGTGGTTTCTGTAAGCGCCCAGTATCACGACGTAGATGCCACAATCTTCGGTTATCAGCTCGGGGAAATCCCGCAGGAGGGAATTGTAGCATTCCCTGCTGATGACCTGCTTCGTAAGCATGCCGTAGAAGCCGTCCAGGAGGCCGCTCCGGAGGTTAATGTCTTTGAGGGCATGATTCTCTCGGGTGATCAGTTTATCTCGTCACACGCCAAAAAGGAGCAGTTAATGAAGGACTTTGACGGCATGTGCTGTGAAATGGAAGGCGCTGCAATCGCCCAGGCTTCCTACACAAATCACATTCCATTTGTTATCATTCGCGCTATTTCCGATAAAGCGGACGAAAGTGTCACTGAGTCCTATGATGTGTTCGAAGGGAAGGCGGCTGTGCACTGTGCCAAGATCGTGGCACATATGGTCCAGCATATCTGAATGTCTCAGCGACTTGATTGCAGATTGCAGCTTCCTGCCATCTGCAATCAAGTCTCCAGGCAGCATGTTTTTGACATGCTGCCTTTTTTATATTTTTCAGTAACATATAAAAAAGATCATCTGTTTGTCAGATGATCTAAATCATGCCTAGAGCCGGAATCGAACCAGCGACACGAGGATTTTCAGTCCTCTGCTCTACCAACTGAGCTATCTAGGCATACAGTATGAAACTGAGTAGCGGGGACAGGATTTGAACCTGTGACCTTCGGGTTATGAGCCCGACGAGCTTCCAGACT
>CAVGIV010000047.1:0-22743 GCA_963629395.1 Paludibacteraceae bacterium
CCCATGATTCTGCCGTGAGAGGGCAGCGTCTTAGCCTCTTGACCAACGAGCCATAATCTATATGCAATTGATCTTGCAAGTAGCTCGTACGGGAATCGAACCCATGATTCTGCCGTGAGAGGGCAGCGTCTTAGCCTCTTGACCAACGAGCCATATCCTGTTACACATGCCTTACGTTTCGGATCCTCCAGACTCCAGAAGAACTCTCCTGCGCTCAAGCACATGTAAGAGGATACTACACTCACGCGCGTGGCGCAAGTGTTTTTTTCTATTTTAGAAAAGGCGCACTTCTTTGCATATTGCGCGACATTTTTTAATCCGCATACCCAATCCAGGTTCTCGTCGGGAAATTCCGATTTCCGATCAGATCGTCGATATTCATTCCCATGATCAGTGATGCCTTCTCCTTATATATCTGTGCCTGATCGGTATCAATGTACTTGTAATAATCGTAGGCCGGCTTTCGGTTCCCGTTCTCATCAATCAGTCCCTGTGCAATCCGGCTCTCAATTTCCTTGGCGTGATCCGTCTGCCGATAGAGCATGAACGAATCAATGTCCTCATTCGCCGCAGCCTGCAGATATCCATAGGCAATGGAGGCACATTGAAGGTCATCGCCAAAATAGGATGTAAAGCCTATCTCCGACAATGCTATGCTGCGAACCTGACCGGACGGACCAAGCATCTCACTGCGGTGCATATAGTCCGTCAAAATGTAGAGATTCTGCATGGTGATGTACGGCGTAGAAAGATCCTTGTGTACCCAACGCTCCAGTCCAAGCCACGCATACGGGTCATACAGCGGCGAATCATATGGATGAAACGACAGTCCCCAGTCGATGTTTCCTTCGCGATTGATGTAGTAGGCAAACAGATCCAGATATTCCTTGGATAAAAAGCAGCCCGGGTTCGACTTTCTTCCCCATTCCTGATCAATGGAATTATATACAGAGCAATTCGCATTGCCCGCCTTCAGTCCGTTATAAAAAATGCGGAATGCCTTATGGTAGTTGTTGACATTCTCATCCAGGTCTGTGCTGCTGGTGTAATACCACTCCGTTCTTGCATTCACCTCATTGCCGACAATCCAGTTGTCCACCTGTCCCACACCCTGGCCGCCGCTGTAGCGGGATCCGAGGAAATACGCAATTGCCTCCAGATGTCTGCTGCCCTCCGGCTCTGCCGTATTAAATGCATACCCCGGGCATACGTGCTCGTCACGGGCCATTGGATGGATCAGATCCTGTGCCTGCGGCTCCTTGTCATTGAGAATGTTGACCGTAAGCTGCAGTCCCAGTGTTGTGTAATATGTGAACAGATTGTCATACTGCAAGAGTGCTGACGCATTGAACGCATAGGTCTCCCCATTGTAGTCCATATAGATCGTCGGATAGGCCGGATCCGTGGACTCTCCGACAATCTCTCCCACGTTAATGTTGTAGGAAACCTGCTGGATTCCAAGGTCCTCAATTTCCCTTGTCATCAATCGATCCGGGTCCGCCAGAAGGCCCTTAATGCCGTGATCCTTTCGGACACACGCAGCCGTTGCACAGGCCTCCGGATTGGTAATGTAATGCTCATCCGACACCTGGATCATTCTGCCGCTGCGCTTCACTGCTACAATAAACTTCTTCGACAAATTGGAGCCGCTTTGATTAAACTGCAGCGGAAAGCGAAACGATGCTCTTTTCCCCGCCTGCGCCGTTGCAGCCACCGTCCCTGCTGTTCCGTCCTGCCACACCTCATCTGCGTAGAGATAGTACATGCCGTCATCCGAGGCCGGTACCTTCGAGGAGGACGCCGCAACCTGCACATCACTCCCTTCAATCCGGACGCTTTGAATATCAACCGCCCGCTCTGCCGCCTGCGCCGCCCGCGCCGGCCAGAGGACAAAAACAGACAGGAAGGCAGCAAAGCCCGCTGCCAGTGCCAGCTTTTTAAAACTCTTCCGCTTTTCTCTCATATTCAGCACCTCCCCAAGTTTTTCTATATACCCCCAGTATACATGATTCCTCAGCGCCGTCTCAATTCTGATACCCGAAAATGCCCGGTGAGAATGAACGCCGATTAAAGAAGATCAAAAATAGAATACTGGTTGGACTCCGGCAGATCCCCCAGGAGCCCCAGCTCATTCATCTTCTCGAGGATGGTCTGCGATACCTTCGCCCTCTCCCGGATATCCTGTCTGGATACAAACGGCCCGGCCTTGCAGGCCTCCTCCAGGGCATCCGCCGCGCTTGCACCCATGCCGTGAATGGATGTGTATGCCGGCATTATTTTGCCGTCAACAATCTGAAACGCCCGGCCGTGCGCCGTCCCCAGACGGATCGGTGTGAATTCGATGCCGCGCGCATACATCTCCCGTACCACCAGTGCATCGTCCAGCTGCGACTCCTCCGCCGCAGTCAGCTTATCCCTGGACTGGTACTCCTTTATGCAGCTTAAAAGATGCTGCTGCCCCTGTGCCATCATCTCATAGTCAAAGGCCTTTGCGCGAATTGTGTAATAGGCACAGTAATAGGCCAGCGGCTGGTGCACCTTAAACCAGGCAATGCGGAGCGCCATCATAACGTAGGCCGCTGCATGGCCCTTCGGGAACATGTACTTAATCTTCAGGCAGGCATCGTGATACCATTCCGGCACGCCGGCCGCCCGCATAGCCTCTTCCATCTCCGGCGTCAGTCCCTTTCCCTTTCGAACCGACTCCATGGTCTTGAATGCCATCGAGGGATCCTCTCCCTTTCCGATGAGGTAAATCATGATATCATCGCGGCATCCGATGCAGGTTGCCAGCGTACAGGTTCCCTGGGCAATCAGATCCGAGGCGTTCCCCAGCCACACGTCTGTTCCGTGCGAAAGCCCGGAAATTTTGATCAGCTCTGACAGTGTCGTCGGCTTGGTGTCCTGGAGCATTCCCATAACGAACTTCGTGCCGAACTCCGGCACTCCCAGCGTTCCCACCTTAATGCCGCCATCCTGCTCCGGGGTGATCCCAAGAGACTCAAGACCCACGAACAGCTTCATAACTCCCTCATCATCCAGCGGAAGCTCAATCGGATTCACCCCCGTGATATCCTGCAGCATACGGATCATGGTCGGATCATCGTGTCCGAGAATATCCAGCTTCAGCAGGTTGTGATCAATGGAGTGGTAATCAAAGTGCGTGGTCACAATGTTGGTGGTCATATCGTTGGCCGGATGCTGCACCGGTGTAAAGGTATTGATCTCCTCGCCAAGCGGCAGCACCACGATGCCGCCGGGATGCTGTCCCGTCGATCGTCGCACGCCGGTGCACCCCCTTGCGAGCCGCTCCATCTCGCAGCGGCGCTTACTGATCCCCCTGTGCTCGCAATATCCAAGCGTATATCCGTAGGCCGTTTTATCCGCCACTGTTGCAATCGTTCCGGCCTTGAACGTCTGCTCATGTCCGAAGATAACCTTTGTGTACGCATGCGCCTTCGACTGATACTCGCCGGAGAAGTTAAGGTCGATATCCGGCTCCTTGTCACCCTTAAAGCCCAGGAACGTCTCAAAGGGAATATCAAACCCGGCCCGTACCAGCTCCTTTCCGCAGTTCGGACACATCTTCACCGGCATATCTACGCCGCACTTTCCGGAGTAGGATTTCACCTCCTCCGATTCAAAATCAGAATAATGGCAGTGCTCGCAGTAATAATGCGGTGCCAGGGGATTCACCTCCGTGATTCCGGACATGGTAGCCACAAAGGATGAACCGACGGAGCCTCGTGAGCCAACAAGGTACCCATCCTCATTGGACTTCCACACCAGCTTCTGCGCAATGATATACATAACGGAATATCCGTTCTTGATAATGGAGGTCAGCTCCCTCTCGAGCCGGTCGCTCACCACCTTCGGCAGCGGGTCTCCATACATCTTGTGTGCCTGGCGATAGCAGATCTCTCGAAGCTGTCCGTCCGAATTTTCAATTACCGGAGGGCATTTATCCGGCCGAACCGGAGAAATAGCATCCACCCATCCTGCAATGCGGTTTGGATTGGTGATGACGACCTCCTCGCACTTGGCTGTTCCAAGATAAGAGAACTCCTCCATCATTTCATCCGTAGTCCGAAGGTAGAGCGGCGCCGGATCCTCTTCCCGGTTCATGCTCATACTGTCCTGAATGATTGAGCGGTAGATCTCATCCCCAGGATCCAGGAAATGCACATCTCCCGTCGCCACAACCGGCTTTCCGTACTGCTCTCCCAGCTTCACAATTCTGCGGTTGATGTCCAGGACATCCTCCTCACTTTGAATGTCCTCGTACCGGTCCGAATCAATCAAGAACCGGTTATTGGCTCTTGGCTGAATCTCCAGATAATCATAAAAATCGACGATCCCGGCCAGCGTCTCCTCGTCCTTCTGGTCCAGAATGGCCTGGTACAGCTCGCCCATCACACAGGCCGATCCCACAATAATTCCCTCCCGCAGCTGCATCAGGAGAGACTTCGGGATCTTGGGCTTTTGATAAAAGTATGTCAGATGTGACTCGCTGACCATCCGGTACAGATTGGTACGGCCGGTCACATTTTTAGCCAGAAGAATGCAGTGGTAGGGGCGAAGGCGGCGGATGACGTCCGGATCCTGGTCCCCCAGGTCGTTCATGTCCTTCAGCGTAGCTGCTCCCTTTGCCGTGAACATCGTAAGGAGCTTTGCAAATATCTCTGCCGTTGTCTGCGCATCATCCACTGCCCGGTGGTGATGCGGATTGACAACATTCAGGAGCTTTCCAACCGCATCGAGGTTGTAGGATTTATGCCCCGGCAGCATCACTCTGGCCATTCCAATCGTATCAATGGTTGTAAAAGGAGCCTCCAGCCCCAGCTCCTTTGCCTTGCTCCGGATAAAGCTGATATCAAAGCCGACATTATGGCCGACCAGAACGCTTCCCTCGCAAAACTCCAGGAACCTGGGCAGCACGTCATCGATTGTCTTGGAAGACATCACCATCTCATCCGTAATACTGGTAAGGCGCGTAATGCGGAAGGGAATGGGAATCTGCGGATTGACAAATTCCGAAAAATCTCCTGTTCGCTTTCCGTTCTCATACCGAACCGCACCAATCTCAATGATTCGATCCCGTTCCGAGGAGAAGCCCGTGGTCTCCAGGTCGAAAATCACATAGCTTCCGCCTGCCACTGCATAGTCCGGCTGCCCGGCTTCCAGATTCCCGAAGGACACCATCTTCTTCTGATCATCCACGAGGTAGCACTCCACCCCGTAGATCACCTTAAAGAAGTCCTGGCGATCCAGCGGCGCAAGCCCCTGCGCCTTTCGTTCCTTATTCGCATCTCCAAAGAGCTTGTCCACCACGTGATTGGCATCCGGAAAGGCCTGCACATTTCCGTGATCGGTAATGGCAACTGCCGGCCACCCCCATTTGTAAGCCCGTTTCACAAGGTCCGAGCACTCGGAAACACCGTCCATGTCACTCATCTTCGTGTGCATGTGAAGCTCTACGCGCTTGTGATCAAAGCGGTCGGAGCGTTTGGTTTCAAAGGACGGAATTTCCATGATTCCAACCGGCGAGGACACGGTGATCTCATGCTCAAACGTATCCTCCTTGGTATAGCCCTTCACCTTCACAAAATTCCCCGGCTCCAGGCGTTTCATGGTCTGATCCGCATACATAGTCGGTGCGAACAGCTTCACGACAATGGAATCGGTAAAATCTGTCAGTGTGAACTTCAGAATGGATTTCTCATTGCGAATATCCCGGCGCTCATTGGTCATGATTTTGCCGCGTATGGTAACCTCCCCCATCTCGCCGATGATGTCCGCGATCGAGATGGATTCGTCTGCAAAATCGCGGCCGCAGATAACATCCGGACGGGCAGAGCGAATAAAACTGCGAAGCGCCTTGGTATCGCCGGTGCCCTTCCCGTTTCGGCCCGGTTCCTTTTCTGCAGTCTTTCCTGCTTTTTGCAGCGGGCGTTCCCCAAAAGCCTGTCTTGCCAGTGCGTCTGCCGGTGCCGGCTCCTGTGCTTTTCCCTGCGCGCCGTCTTCGGTATTCCACGGCAGATTCGTCTCCTCCTGTCCGGATCCGGCGTGCGCGGCAACAGCCATTTTCCTCCGCTGACTGTCAGCGCCGGGCAGCACCGCATCATCCAGCACAGCCTTCGCATGACTGCGAACCGGTAAATCGTATAAAAGATCGATTTCGCAGTCCATATCGCAGCGCTCCCGCAGAATATCCCGGAGCATACGGTGAATGGCTGCCCCGCCGTCCCTTGCAAATCCGGAATTTTCCAGATGCAGCTCTATCGCATTTTCCCGCGGATAAGCAAAGGAAGCTTCCTTAAAGAAGCTTCCCCAGATCGGATTCTCCTGCCACAGCTCCGTGACTAGTGAATCCATGTATTCATGCATCAGCATTTCCGCATTGTATTGTGCCGACAACAGGTAGTGTTCCACAATCACCGCCCGCAGGCCGCCTCCCGGGCAAACCTCTGCCGTAATCAGATCCTCCATCTGCCGCACATACCTGATATGGATCAGATGCCGAGACTCCAGATAAATCCGAAGCTTTGTATGATCCTTGTTATAGGCAATTCGTGTGACCTGCGTATCTAAGAACAGTTCCCGAAGCTCCCCCTTGAGCCGGAGTGTCGGAAACGCCTCTGTAAAAGCCTTTGCCATATGCTCTGTACCCTTAACTCACTTATTCTCTTCCCAGTGATCCAGCTCATCCTTCAGAGCTGCCAAAAGCTCTGTCTCCGGCATCTTCCGGACAATCTCTCCCTTTTTGATGAGGATTCCCTCGCCGTCACCGCCGGCAATACCGATGTCTGCCTCTCTGGCTTCTCCCGGTCCGTTCACTGCGCATCCCATAACTGCAACCTTGATGCTGTACGGATACTGCTGCACCATCTCTTCGACCTTTCCTGCAAGTCCGATCAGGTCGATTCTCGTCCGTCCGCAAGTCGGGCAGGACGTCACCTCGACGCCATCCGTCCGCAGCTTCAGATCCCGCAGAATTCCTTTTGCCGCGCGCACCTCTTCCACCGGATCTCCGGAGAGCGAGACGCGGATGGTATCGCCGATTCCCTGGTAAAGAATAATTCCCAGTCCGACTGCGGATTTGATCAATCCGCCGTACGTGGTCCCTGCCTCTGTAATACCGACATGCAGCGGATAATCCGTCCTCTGCGCCAGAATTTCATGCGCGCGCGCGCAGGTCAGTACATCTGAGGACTTGATGCTGATCACAATCTGATCATAGCCGCACTTTTCAACCATGCCGACTTTATCCAGTGCGCTCTCCACCAGTCCTTCCGGTGTGACACCGCCGTATTTTTCCAGAAGGTCCCGTTCCAGAGAGCCGGAATTGACACCCACGCGAATCGGTATACGTCGTTCCTTGGCACAGTCAACCACCGCACGAATTCTATCCTCTCCTCCGATGTTTCCCGGATTGATGCGGATCTTATCCGCGCCGTTTTCCATGGCCGCAATTGCCATTTTGTAATTAAAATGGATATCCGCCACCAGCGGAATATGAATCCTCTTCTTGATTTCCGCAATGGCCCTTGCGCAGCTCTCATCCGGCACTGTGCAGCGTATGATCTGACATCCTGCTTCCTCCAGGCGCAGAATCTGCGCAACAGTTCCCTCTACATCATCTGTCCGTGTATTGGTCATGGACTGAATGGCAATTGGATTTCCTCCACCGATTTTAACACCGCCGATGGAAACCACCTTTGTATGCTGCCGAACGGCATCCGTATTCTGTATCATCTCTCATCCCTTCTGCAAAGTGCAACTCTTCAGAACCTATTCGCAAAACCGTTGCTGCACAGATCCCCTTTTGCTCATGCGGCGTTATCACAGGCACCGCAAACGCACAACACACTCATCGGAAAAACCTTCCGATATCATTGATCAATGCGAACACCATAATCACCATCAGTATTACCACCCCGGCCAGTGTCACATATCCCTCCTTCTGCGGGGATAGCTTTTTCCCGCGAACAAGCTCAACCAGAAGGAGAAGAAAACGCCCGCCGTCCAATGCCGGAATCGGAAGAAGATTCATGATTCCAAGATTAATCGACAGAAGCGTCGTGAGATTCATAAACGTTAAAACGACTGTAGAGACGCCATACTGCTTGGTCACCTCGTAGGTATCATCCACAACCTTCACGATGCCGACCGGTCCCGAGAGATCATCCGCCGAAAAATGTCCGCGGAAAATCAAACCGATGGACTGGAAGGTTGCCCGTACCCAATACTCTGCCTCATAAAATCCATACTGAAAGGTCTGAAGCGGTCCGCATTTGACATACTCTCCGGAGCCAATGATGCCGATGTAATATGCACCGGCCTCCTCATTGTAGCGCGGTGTCAGAACAACGGTGTGCTCTTCCCCGTCCCTCTTATAGGTGATCCGCATCGACTCGCCGTAATTCATCGAAGAGCTCAGCGAAACCTCCCGGAAAATATGGATAGCCCTTCCATTGATCGCCGTAATCTCATCACCGGCCATAAGACCTGCCTCCTGCGCCGCCGAATCCTCTACGATGCCATGAATCACCGGCAGATCGGTGCCGCAAAAGGCAACAATGATAATGGCAAAGACAAGTCCAATGATGAAGTTGGCAATGGGGCCTCCCAGTACGGTTGCAATGCGGGCTCCAACGCTTGCATTCGGGAAGGCGTGAATGTCCACATCCTTTGCCGCTGCATCCGTCAGCTCAGTCCCTAACGTTTCGCCGTGCTGCTGCGACGCCTCCGCAATGCTGTCCGGGTCATACATTGCCTCCATCCCGTCAAAAATGCAGGCCCCGCCGATGGGAAAGAGGCGAATGCAAAATTCGGTTTCCCTCCCCTTGTGCCGATACAGCGCAGGTCCCATGCCAACGTCAAATTCCCTGACACGAATCCCGCACCGCCTTGCCACTGCAAAGTGGCCCAGTTCATGTCCAATGACAATGACTGAGAAGATAAGTAGAAAAATAAGAATGCTGACAATCATCGTGCTGCAACCTTCTCCCGCACATACTCTCTGGCCTGTGCTTCCGTTTCCAGAATCTGATCCAGCGTAGGACAGACTATTACATCATGGTCATCCATCGCACCCTCAATCAGATCATAAATATCCAGAAATTCGATTTCATCCCGCATGAAATGGCTCACCGCCTCTTCGTTGGCAGCGTTAAAGACCGTCGGCATGGAGCCGGCGGCATGGGCTGCGCGGTACGCCAAGGGAAGCCCGCGGAAGGTTTCCGTATCCGGCTTCTCAAAGATCAGCTCGCCAAGTGCGAATAAATCCAGCGGTTTGATCGAAAGCGGCAGCCGATCCGGGTAAAAAAAGGCATATTGAATCGGCAGCCGCATGTCCGGCGAAGCCAAATGCGCCATCACAGAGCCGTCTACGTACTGCACCGCAGAATGAACAATGCTCTGCGGCTGTACCACAACCTGTATGCGATCCACATCCACATCAAACAGCCACCTGGCCTCCATGACCTCTAATCCCTTATTCACAAGGCTTGCGGAATCGATGGTAACCTTGGCGCCCATGTCCCAGTTGGGATTGTTCAGCGCCTCCTTCACATGCTTATGGAGAAGGTCCTGTCTCTTTTTGCCGCGGAAGGTTCCCCCGGAGCAGGTTAGGAGAATCTTATCGATCCTTTCACGAGGCTCTCCGTTCATGCACTGGAAAATAGCACTGTGTTCCGAGTCCACCGGAAGGATTTCCACACCCATTGCCTCCGCCGCCGGCATGATCAGGTGTCCGGCCGTCACAAGCGTCTCCTTGTTGGCAAGTGCAATGGTTTTCTGTGCCCCGATAGCTGCCAGTGTCGGCTGAATACCGATCATGCCAACCACCGCATTCAGAAACAGGTCACTGTGCTCCATCACCGCGATCTCGCAAAGTCCATCCATGCCGCAAACCACGCGAACCGTCAGATCCTTTACCCGTTCCCGCAGATCCGCCGCTGCCGCTTCATCCCACATGCAGACGAGCTCCGGTCCGAATTCCCGAATCTGCTCTTCCATCTTCAATACGCTCTTGCCGGCAGCAAGCGCAGTCACCTTCAGCCGATCCGGATAGCTGCGCACAATGTCCAGTGCCTGCGTTCCGATGGAGCCGGTAGAACCAATAATTGCTATCTTTTTCTGCTCACACATATATTCTCTCCTGATCCGTCCGTTGCATTTGTAACGGTTCAGCACCGGCCGGTTTCACGATGAACCGGTCGGTGCTGCCTTCAGCCGTATACCTCTTTATCACCGCTCACCGCAGCACTGCAAGAAAGAGAACTCCCAGTGCGTAGATAACCGGTGCAGTGAAAATAATGCTGTCAAAGCGATCCATAATGCCGCCGTGTCCCGGAATCACCTTGCCGTAATCCTTGATGCCATGGTTGCGCTTGATAGCCGAAGCCGCCAGATCACCGGCCATGCCGATGAAGCTTCCGGCAACGCCGATCACCGCAAAGGCCGCATAAAGATTTTCCCCCGGCACCAGTACCGCCGCAAGCCGTGCTGACAGAACGCACAGGACGGTTCCTCCAAGGACGCCGCCGACAGCCCCCTCAATCGTCTTATGCGGTGAAAGAATCGGTGTCATCTTATGCTTGCCAAACGCTCTTCCCGCCGCCCATGCACAGGTATCGCAAATCCATGCACAGAAAAACATCAGCGCGTATACAAACTTGCCGTAAGGTAGAAACTGCGCCCTGTAAATGCATGAAATCAGGATCGGCGCATAAATAAAGCTAAACACCGAACCAATCACCTGGCTTGCCTGATATCGCGGGAACGTAAGTACATACACGGTCATATTCGCAAAGAAAACTGCGGCCACCGCCACAATCATCAATGCGTTGGCGATATGAACAAAGGGCAGCGGATCAAGAGAACCCCGCACAAGGAGATTCCCTCCGCCGTCATAGTTTCCGTATGCCTGGCTGCAATATATAAGAGCTGCGTAATAGACCGCACCAGCCGCAAGGCCTGTGATTTCCAGAAGATTGCTCTTTTCCTTTGTCTCATCGTGTACGCCCAGGGCTCTTGTCAGTTCGTAATATCCAATCAGTGCACAAACCGCCAGCACAAGTCCAAGCGGAATGCCTCCGCACAGTCCAAGTACTACAGCCAGTACCGCAATGACAATGCCGCTGATGACTCGTTTACTCATATCGTTCCTGCCGTATCCTATGATGACCCTGATGTCTCTGCATCATTACTTGATCAGACCGCCAAAGCGGCGCTCTCTGTGATTGTAGGCATCCACTGCCTTCTCCAGCTCTTCTTTGTTGAAATCCGGCCATGCCGCATCGGTAAAATAAAGCTCTGCGTAGGACAGCTGCCACATCAGGAAATTGGACAGCCGCTCCTCGCCGCAGGTACGGATAAGAAGGTCCGGATCCGGAATCCCCGCCGTATCGAGCGCATCGGAGATGGCCTGCTCTGTAATCTGTGACGGCTCCAGCTCTCCTTTTTTCACTCTTTCAGAGAGCTTCTCCACTGCCCGCCTCATTTCATCCCTTGCGCCGTAGTTGATGGCAATCTGAAAACCGATTCCCGTATTGTTTTTTGTGGATTCCTCCAGGCCGGCTATGCTCTTTTGAAGATCCTCATCCAATCTGGATTTATCCCCAATGACACGGATCCGGACGTTATTTTTAGCACATTTGGCAAGCGACGTCTTCATATAGGTGCGAAGCAGATTCATAAGTGCCTTCACCTCTGCATCCGGTCTCGTCCAGTTCTCGGTTGAAAAAGCATACACCGTCAGATACCGTATACCCATGTGATCGGCATCCTCAAGAATCTGCTCTACAACACGCGCTCCCTGCGCATGTCCGGCCGTCCTTGGCAAACCGCGCCTTTTGGCCCAGCGCCCGTTTCCGTCCATAATGATCGCAACGTGCTGAGGGATTTTATATTCGTTTTCCGTATTCTGTCCCATCTGCTCAGACCTTCATGACCTCTGCGGTCTTTTTCTCCACAATGTCATCTACTTTTTTAATGAACTGGTCAGTCAGCTTCTGGAGCTCCTCTTCCAGCTGAGACTCCACATCCTCTGAAATCTCTGCAGCCTTCTTGAGCTTTTTGAATTCATCCATGCCGTCCCGTCTGGCTCCGCGAATGACAACCTTGGACTCCTCGCCCTTCTTTTTTACATCCTTTGCCAGATTCTTGCGGTTCTCCTCTGTCATCTCCGGGAAAACAAGGCGAATCATTGTCGCATCACTGGTCGGATTAATGCCGATGTCCGCCATCTGAATCGCGCGGCAGATGTCCTTGATCAGTCCCTTGTCCCACGGCTGAATCTGAATAATTCTGGCCTCCGGAACCGATACATTGGCAACCTGCTGGAGCGGTGTGGGTGCGCCGTAATAATCGACACGGATGTGGTCGAGAATATGCGGATTGGCACGTCCGGCGCGGACGGTCTGAAGATCCGACTCCAGGAAATCAATTGCCTTTTTCATTTTGTCTTCATACACATTAATTCTTGCGTCACTCATGATAAGATTCCTTCCTCTTCTGGCGCTGCGTTGATTTTATGGTAACCATTTAGAGCACATTTGCAAAATCAGTCCACCGTTACCGTGGTCCCGTTGAAGCTTCCCGATGCTGCGTGAATGATGCTGTCTGTCTCATTCAGATCAAAAATACGAAGCGGCATATGGTTATCCCTCGCAAGGATGGATGCCGTCATATCAATAACCTGCAGATTGTGGTCAATGATCTCCTGGATCGGCAGGACATCGTATCTCTTGGCCTCCGGATGCTTGGCAGGGTCTGCATCATATACGCCGTCGACATTCTTCGCCATCAGGATGCAGTCCGCATCCACCTCGATGGCACGCAGTACAACGCCGGTATCCGTTGAAAAATAGGGATGCCCCGTTCCGCCAGCAAAGAACACCACCATATGCCTTGCAAAATACTTGTTCGCCCGATCCTTCGAAAACAGCTTGGTCATACCGCTGACTTCAAAAGGCGTAAGAACATTGGTCATAAGGCCCGCTCCGCGGAAAACCTCCGACACATAAATACAGTTCATAATGGTTGCAAGCATACCGATCTGATCCGATTTCACGCGGTCAATCTCTGTGCCGGTTCTGCCTCTCCAGAAGTTGCCGCCGCCGATGACAACGCCAACATCATTTCCGTCGTCTACCAGCTTCTTTACCTGCGCTGCTACCATTTCCACTACATCCAGATCAAAACCGGTTTTCTTCTCTCCTGCCAGCGCTTCTCCGCTCAGCTTAAGGATGATCCTGCTCATGACGCCTCCCGTTTCTTCTCCTATGGGCACGAAAATCAGTGCCTGCATATTGCTGTCAACCCATCGATTTTCAAACAACCAGCCTGCGACGGCCCCGGCATTTGGCCGGCGCCTGCATCGTAACGCCATTATCATATCATACCGCCCAGTCTTCATCAATTCAGGTACGATTCAGTTGCATACGCATTCTCGGAATGATATAATCGGGCAGTTTGAATTTATTTTTGCATATACATAGGTAAGTATGGAGATTTATATGAGTCAGAAAAGAGAAGACGTCCGGAACGTTGCTATCATTGCGCACGTCGACCACGGCAAGACCACTCTTGTTGACGGCCTTCTGCGCCAGAGCGGTGTGTTCCGCGAAAATCAGGCCGTAGCAGAGCGTGTCATGGATTCCGGTGCCATTGAAAGAGAGCGCGGCATCACCATCACCAGCAAGAATACGGCTGTCAATTACAACGGTGTCAAGATCAATATTCTCGATACCCCCGGACATGCAGATTTCGGCGGTGAAGTAGAGCGTGTTCTGAAGATGGTGGACGGCGTTATCCTGGTGGTAGATGCATTTGAGGGCCCCATGCCGCAGACGCGCTTTGTTCTTTCCAAGGCGATGGCTCTTGGACTTTCTGTCATCGTCTGCATCAACAAGATTGATCGCCCCGGAGCACGTCCTACACAGGTTATCGATGAGGTTCTGGAGCTCCTTCTGGATCTGGGTGCCAATGACGAGCAGCTTGACTGTCCTTTCGTATTCGCCTCCGCCAAGTCCGGCATTGCGACGCTGGACCTTGGCAGCCCCGGCGTTTCCATGAAGCCGTTGTTCGAAACCATCATTGAACACATTCCGGCTCCGGAAGGAGATGCGGATGCTCCCACGCAGGTACTGATCTCTACCATTGATTATAACGACTACGTCGGACGTATCGGTGTCGGCAAGGTTTCCAATGGTTCCATTCGTGTGGGCCAGGATGTCGTGCTGGTCAATCACCACGATCCGGACAAGCGCGTGAAGTGCCGTGTCAATACCCTGTATGAATTCGAGGGCCTGCAGAAGGTTCCGGTACAGGAAGCGAACATGGGCTCGATCGTTGCCATCTCCGGTATTGAGCAGATGCACATCGGAGATACACTCTGCGGACCGGAGCACGTGGATCCGATTCCCTTCCCGAAGATCGAGGATCCCACGATTTCCATGACCTTCAATGTCAACGATTCTCCGCTGGCCGGAAAGGATGGCAAGTACATCACCTCCCGCCACATTCGTGACCGTCTGTACCGGGAGCTTAATACCGACGTTTCCCTGCGCGTAGAGGATACGGATGCTACCGATTCCTTCAAGGTTTCCGGACGCGGCGAGCTGCATCTGTCCGTCCTGATCGAAACCATGCGGCGTGAGGGGTATGAATTCGCTGTTTCCAAGGCAGAGGTTATCTACCAGCAGGATGAAAACGGCAAGCGCCTTGAGCCTATGGAGCAGTGCATCATTGATGTTCCGGATGAATTCTCCGGAAACGTCATTCAGGTTCTGGGACAGCGTAAGGGTGAGCTTCTCTCCATGGGACAGGCCAACGGCGGTTACACACGCCTTGAGTTCAAGATTCCTTCCCGCGGACTGATTGGCTACCGCGGCCAGTTCATGACCGACACCAAGGGCAACGGCATCATGAACACAATTTTTGCCGGCTACGAGCCCTACAAGGGAGATATCACCTACCGCAAGCAGGGATCCCTGATCGCCTTTGAGAGCGGCCAGGCTGTCACATATGGTTTGTTCAATGCGCAGGAGCGCGGCGTTTTGTTCATCGGCGCCGGCGAGGATGTCTACTCCGGTATGATTATCGGCGAATCCGGAAAATCCGAGGATATCGAGGTCAATGTCTGCAAGACCAAGCATCTGACCAACACGCGTACTTCCTCCAGTGACGAAGCCCTTCGTCTGGTGCCGCCGAAGATCATGAGTCTGGAGCAGGCCATCGAGTACGTTGACACCGATGAGCTTCTGGAGGTAACACCTTCTCATCTGCGGCTTCGCAAGAAGATTCTGGATCCCCGCCTTCGCAAGCGCGCAGGATTCGCCAATAAATGAGGTAGTTATTCAACCAGCAATGTACCTCTTCAAAAAGTTTCCAAAAGGAGCAGGTGAGATCATCTCACCTGCTCCTTTTATTTTTAGCAACTACAGATGTAACAAATGCGTCGCAATCTGAAAATATGTCAGCAGCGACACCGCATCCACAATGGTTGTGATCAGCGGAGATGCCATCACTGCCGGATCCAGATGGATCTTGGCTGCCGCCAGAGGCAGGCAGCATCCGATTGCCTTTGCAAAGACAACCACAACCACCAGCGTCAGGCACACCACGAGTGCCACTGTAACCTGCAGACGATCCAGCAACAGCAGCTTTACAAAGTTTGCGGCAGAAAGTGTCAGACCGCACATAAATGCAACACGCAGCTCCTTCCATAGAACTCTCGGAAGATCCGCAAATTCCACTTCATCCAGCGACAATCCGCGAATGATCGAGACTGAAGCCTGCGATCCGGCATTTCCGCCTGTATCCATCAGCATCGGTATATACGCCGTAAGCACAACATACGCAGACAGCGCACTCTCATATCCCGTAATAATCGCTCCGGTAAATGTCGCCGATATCATCAGGATCAGAAGCCAGGGCATGCGGTTCTTATAGGTTTCCCAAATGGTTGTTTTAAAATAGGTTTTGTCCGACGGCACCATAGCTGCCATCTTCTCAATATCCTCGGTTGCCTCCTCTTCCATGATGTCCATTACGTCATCAATGGTAATAATACCGACCAGGCGGTTTTCGTTGTCCACCACCGGCATGGCTGTAAAATCGTACTTCTGGAAGATATCTGCCACTTCCTCCTGGTCAACCAGGGTCCCAATGGAAATGACATTCTCATTCATGATCTCTCCGATGATCTCTTCCGGCTTATGAATCAGAAGATATCGAAGTGCTACTGTTCCGACAAGAACTCTCTCCTTGTCCAGTACATAACAGATATTGACCGTCTCTGAGTCCAGTCCGATGGTTCGGATGCGTTCGATGGCATCCTCCACGGTCATATCCTCCCGAAGATCCACATACTCCACCGTCATGACAGAGCCTGCAGAATCCTCCGGATAACGCAGCAGATGATTGATGTCCGCCCGGGTATCCGGTCTGGCATTTGCAAGAATTTTCTTTACAACATTGGCCGGCATCTCCTCCAGAAGATCCGTTGCGTCATCCGCCATCAGATTGTCGATGATGCTGGATGCCTCTTTATCCGACAGGGACGAAATGATATACTGCTGATCATCAATTTCAAGATTTGCAAAGACATCCGCCGCCATGCTCTTGGGCAGGATGCGGAATATTTTCAGAGAATCCTCATCTTCCAGATCATCCATCACCGCTGCAATATCTGCCGCCTGCATCTCAGCCGCTGCCTGACGAAGTCTCGTATACTGCTTGGATTCCAAAAGATCAATCAGAATCTCCTTGTTCTGCTGCTCCTCGTCTTCTCTAAAATCCATGATATGCTTCCTCCATTATGTGTGGGTTTCAATGTCAAAGCCAAAAAAGCCTTTTTCCAGCGAATGAACCGTAATCTTACCTCCGCTTAGCTCCTGCATCTTCTGCCGCACCAGCGCAGCCTTTGGCATGGGAACAACGATCTGCTGGCACACCTTATCGGTGTATTGAATATCCCTTGTCCGGATGCTCTCCTTCTCCAGAAGATAACGAACAGGGTCCAGCATGGCATACTCCATGCATAGCTCCAGCACCTCACCCTCCCGCATGCAAACCGGTGCTGCTGCTGCCAGTGCAGCCTTCGCCGCATTGGTGTAGGCGCGCACCAGTCCGCCGGTTCCCAGAAGTGTTCCGCCAAAATAACGTGTCACCACAACAAGGGTATTCGTACAGGACTCGCCTTCAATGACCTTCAAAATAGGGAGCCCCGCTGTTCCCTGGGGCTCCCCGTCATCAGAAGCTTTCTTGCGATCCCTGCCCTCTCCCAAAACGTATGCATAGCAATGATGTCTGGCATCGTAATACAGCTTGCGAATTCTTGAAAGGTGCTCTGCCGCTTCCTCTTCGGAGCAGACCGGAATGGCTTCTCCGAGAAATCTGGATTTCTTTTCCTCGTACTGTGCCTGTCCGGTCCTTGTAATCGTATAGTATTCCATCTCTTATCCCGTTGGAGCCGCCGCAGCATTGGCCGCTGCAGCGTCTCCCGCTGCCGCAGAGGGATCCCCCGCTGATTGCTGTGCCTGTGTCAGTGCCTGCTGCGCCGCCACCTGCTGCTGCGTGGCAACATTATAATTCTCTGTCGCTGTATTCACTGCCGTCTGCGCAGCAGCAATTGCCGCCGCATCGCCGCTTTGCTGGGCTGCCACCAATGTATTCTGCGCATCCTGAAGGTGCTGCGCCGCCTCCTGGAGTGTAGCATTGGCTGCATCCAGCGCAGCCTGCGCATCATCTGCTGCTGCCGCCGCTGCTGCCGCCGCCATCTCCTGCTGCTCCTGCGCCAGGATATCGTTGATATTGGCCTGAGACATAAACTCTGCCGTATGAATGCACTTCAGTCCGGATTCGGTAAAGGTTGCAACGCCGGTTGTCTTGAAGGGGCACTCATCTGTAGCCGGAAGTCCGGAGTACGCGCAGATGGTTCCCTGGTAGTGAATATCACACTTTTCCGTCGGCACCGAATCCTCTGCAAAGTATTCGGTCTTCAGAGTACTGTCACACAGTCCAGACACCGGAAGCTTTCCGGAAAGGCTGCAAACCGTGGTCTGCACGATTCCGGCCGGCTTTGTAAAGTCTGAGGATGGAAGGTTCTCATGAACCTTCTCCATCACACCTCGCCAGATGGTCTTGGCAATGCCGGACTCTGATCCCACAAGGTCCGTATTCTCATCATATCCCGCCCAGGTTGTGCAGGTATAGTAGTTGGTATAGCCGGCGAACCATACATCGTTTTCATCCGATGTAGTACCGGTCTTACCGGCAATGGGCGTCGTGCCAAAGTTCACCTTCGTTCCGGTTCCCTTCGTGACAACATCCTCCATGGCAGAGGTCAGAAGCCAGGCCGTTGTTTCCTTCAGAACGCGCCTCTTCTGACGGACCTCATCTGCATCCAGAATGACATTGCCGCTGTGGTCAGTGACCTTGGTATAGAGCTTGGGTTCCAGATATTCACCGCCGTTCGCAATCGTCGCATATGCCGCATTCAGCTCAATATTCTTTACACCCTTGGTGATTCCGCCCAGTGCCAGTGTCGGCTGAATATCGGAGTAAGTTTTCCCGCCTATCACCTCATTATCCACCAGTGTAGTGAATCCAAAATCCAGCAAATACTGGTAACCCAGCTGCGGTGTAATGTCCACCAGCGTCTTCACCGTCACGATATTCATCGAATTCTGAATACCAAGCCGCAGCGATGACAATCCTCTGTAAGACTCACCGTACCAGTTGCGCACCGGTGTCCCGTCTTCGTAGGAATAGGGTGCATCATTCTGCGTTGTGGCCAGGGTCATGCCGCCGGCATCCAGTGCCGGTGCATAGGTTGAAACAACCTTGAAGGTCGAACCCGGCTGTCGTACAGAGTCCGTCGCGCGGTCCAGTGTCCGGTTTGCGGTTTTCTCTCCGCGTCCGCCGGAAATCGCCAGAACATTACCGGTATGCTGATCCTCCAGTGTCAGTGACACCTGCGGCTGCGGCGTAATGTTCTCGCTCTCTGCAAGGACCGAATCGCCTGCACCGACTACTGCTTCCTTATATTCCTCTTCGCAGGTCTGTGCCTCCTCCTTGGAGTCAAAAATCAATGTGAAGTAGGGATTGGACTGCTTAAAGTAACTCTCCAGCATCTCTGTGCTGTAATTGGTGATGGTCCCGTCGGAGGACTGAACAGTCAGCTGATAATTCAAATACCACCTGGTCCCGTTCGGATAATTGCTCTCGTCAGCCACCACCTCATCGACAATCGCCTGAATCGCAGCGTCCTGCGTGGAATAGATGTTCAGACCGCCGCTATACAGAAGCGTGTATGCCTGCGTCTCTGTATATCCCTTGTTCATGAGATCCTGCAGGATCTCATCCGTCAGCGCATCCACAAAATACGAGTTAATGGCATTGTCCGTTGTCGAATTATCTACCAGCTGAATGCGGGAATACACATCGTCTGCTACGGCGTCATCGTACTCCGTCTGGTTAATCCATCCCTGCTCCAGCATATTCTTCAGAACCTGCTCATGCCGTTCCTTGTTATGATCCGGATACACAATCGGATCGTAGTAGGACGGGTTCTGCGTTATGCCGGCGATAACCGCACATTCTGAAAGCGTCAGCTTGCTGACGGATTTTCCAAAATACCGTCTAGATGCGGCCTCCACCCCGAGCGTCCCATGGCCAAGGTTGATGGTATTCATATAGTTCAGAAGAATATCATCCTTGCTCATGGTCTTCTCCAGCTCAAGTGCCAGATACCACTCCTGAAACTTGCGGCGGACGCTGTCAGAGAAAGACTCCTCCGTCCATCCGGTGAAGACATTGTTCTTGATCAGCTGCTGTGTAATGGTGCTGGCACCCTCGGAGAAATTCCCGCTGGTAACACCGATAACCATGGCGCGCATGATTCCCTGTATATCAATGCCCGGATGCTGGTAGAAACGTTCGTCCTCAATGGCAACGAAGGCATGCTGCAGATTCTCCGGCACCATATCCATGGTCACCGGAATGCGGTTGGAGTCCGTCGATACCAGCTTGGCCGTCTGATTGCCGTCACTGTCATAAACAAATGTAGAATAGCCTGTCGGGGTAACATCAATGTTGCTGATGTCGGGAGAGGAGTCAATAATGCCCTGAAATGCTCCAAAGCCCACACAGGCCACCATGCAGCACGCGCCCACCGCCAAAAGAAAAATCACCAGAGTCAGAATCAAGCCGATCTTGTTGGACCGCTTCTGCGCTCTGGAATTCAGGCCTTTTATATTGCGTGAAAGCCCTGCTCTTCCATAATTCATAGCTGTACTGTTCGAATCACCTTTCTGAAGTCATTGCTGCTATTCGGCATCCATCCCAATGTGGCAAGGCAGACTGTGAATAGCTGTTATCTGCGATTACAATGAATCACTCTATTCTACTTCAATACCTGCAGAATGGCAAAAATGTTACAGTACTGTTACATCAAGGACGCACTGCGACACATATCACAGGCAGTATGTTCTGTTGACACGCACCGCTTTACGTGCTACGGTAGCGCCTGTTCAACGAGTGTGGCTACTGCTGCAGAGCTGGCATGGGCTCGCAGCAATTCCTTTCCACTCTTTCAAAACTAAGGAGATCAATATGCATAACATGAATCATCACCAGAAAGTTCTTTACCTTGTCCATGCTGCCTTAATCGCAGCGATCTATGTCGTTCTCACAGAACTGGCTGCCGGTTTTGACCTGGCAAGCGGAGCTATTCAGGTTCGCTTTTCCGAAGTCCTGACGGTACTTCCCTTTTTCACCGGAGCTGCCATTCCCGGTGTAACTATCGGCTGCCTTCTTGCGAATATTCTGACCGGAAGTGCACTTCCCGATGTCATTTTCGGCACACTTGCTACATTGATCGGCGCTGTCTTTACCTATCAGCTCCGCCGTCACCGTTTCCTGTGCACGCTTCCTCCCGTCATTTCCAATGCCATCATTATTCCGCTCGTGCTGCGCTTTGCCTATGCAACACCGGGTGCGCTGTGGTTTCTGGCCCTCACGGTTGGTGCCGGCGAATTGATTTGCTGTGTCATCTTCGGAAGTCTTCTGATCTCTGTTCTGCTCCCCCGCAGAAACCAGATCTTTGGAGACGGATCAGCTGCAGAGCGCGCTTCCGCCGAGTAAAGCGATACCAGAGCCAAAAGATCCAAAGGACTTTTGGCCCAGCCTCATCATGCGCAGTTCCATGCCAATTGCTGCGCCTTATGCCTCCTCCTTTTCCGCTTCACCAGTGTAGGTCGCGTCCTCTTCTTTCTGCGTTTCATCCGGTTTCACATCCTGCCTGTTCCCCAGTTCCTCTAGGCGCTCCTGCATTTTGTCCAGTAAGGCCTGAACGCCCTCCAGACGCTCCTGCTGCTGCGCAAAAAGCTTTTCCTGCTGATCCAAACTGTCCCGAAGACCCATAAGCCCGCAGCTTTCATTGTGAAGATACGCATCCATATCCGACTGTGTGGCCCCGATTTCTTCCTGCATTTGTGTAACAACCTGGTAGAATTCTGTCTGCTGCTCCTGCATTTTCTCCAGCACTGCTTCCAGATTTTCTATAGCGTTTTTTTGTTCCGCATTCTGCGCTTCCAGCACGGACTGAATGTTCCTGCGCTCTGCCGCCATCGTAAGCTGCAGCTGCGAGAGCTGCTCGGTAATCGCTTTCTGCTGCTCCACCACCTCGCTTTGCTGCGCCGCAAATGCAGTCTGCTTCTCCAATACCGCACTTTGCTGTTCCAGCACTTTGCTCTGCTGTATTCCTGACTGACTCTGCAAATCCTTCACCAAAACCATTGTCTCCTGCACGCTGGTAAGCGTTCCCTTCAATCCGCTGACACTGCCGTTAATGGTGCCAAGGCCCGAATTCAATGCGGTCTGCAGCTTTTCATGCCCGGCAGCAACGTTCTTCTCCAGGGCGCTAAGATCCGAATCCGTTCCGGACAGAACAGAAAGGAGCTCCTGATATTCTGCCTTATTCTCTCCCGCTGCTTCTTTCATTAGGCTCCGGATGTCTTCCCGCACATTGGCAAGCTGCGTATTGACCGTGTTCTGAAGATTCTCAGCCGTTTTCCGGCTTTCCTCCTTGGCCTCCCCGGCTGCTGCAGCGCTGGCCGCCGTTTTATCCTGAAGCTTCTGACTGACCGCTTTTTCCTCCTCAAGATTATCCTGGATGCTTGAGAGCTGTGCGATTACATCGTCCAGATTTTCACCGATCGAATCATCCCCGATCTCATTATTGTCTCTGTACTCCGTCAGATTCTGCTGCATCGCAGTCACCTCCCGCGAGAGCTTGTCGTAGCTTTCCGAATCGGTCACCTGCCCTGTTGCCAGCGATTCATCCACCGACGAAAGGTATAGCTGTATTTCCTCCAGTTGCTCCTGCATTCTGGCATCTTTTTCCTGCTGCAATGTCTCCTGCTGGCGGCTCCGCCCGGACTGCAGAACCAGAATCGTCAGCGTGCTCCCCGCCAGCAGCAGCATTGCAAGAAGGGCAATCATCACCGGTGAAAACTGCCCAGCCAGCAGCATACGCCCGCCTCTTGCTGCCTTCCCGGCCTTCCATCCTCCTTTCTCCGGAAGCTCGTCGATCTCTTCCTGCATCTGCTCCCATTCTCCGCCGCGTTCCTTGTAATCCATGTAACCCTCTCTTTCCCTGCCTTGTGCATTTGTAACTATTCAGAGCCAAGCAAATTTGCGTAAAATGCGCGAGTAATGCTTGCATTAACG
>CAVGIV010000048.1:0-2892 GCA_963629395.1 Paludibacteraceae bacterium
TGCCTGCAAGCAGTCAATTCACGTTGAAATATGGCAGGTGCTAAACAGATACAAAACGAAAAGGATAAAATACAACTATGAGTGAATTACTAGCAACGCCTCACGGCACGATGGCGGTTTTAAATCAGTTTGGCATACGTGCCAAGAAAAAGTACGGGCAGAATTTCCTGATCAGCCGGGGCATTGTCGATCAGATTATTGATGCGGCTGAAATCTGCAAAGAGGACTGTGTCCTTGAAATAGGCCCTGGAATCGGAACAATGACACAGCTCTTGTCACAGGCGGCAGGACATGTAGTGGCGGTAGAAATTGACGAGAGTCTGGAACCGGTACTGGCGACAACGCTGGAGGACTGCCCCAATGTCACAGTGCAGTTCCGGGACATTCTGAAGACGGATCTGGAGGAAATCTGCAGGGAATTCAATCACGGAGAGCCGCTAAAGTGTGTCGCGAATCTTCCGTACTACATAACAACACCGATCCTGCTGCAGCTCTTTCAAAAGGCACAGTTCTTCCGGAGCATCACAGTTATGGTGCAGAAGGAGGTTGCGGACAGGATTCTTGCAACGGAGAAGGATAAGGAGTACGGGGCACTTTCCCTGGCGGTGAGGTATTATTCGGAGCCGCAGCGGGTATGCGTTGTACCTCCGAACTGTTTCATCCCAAGACCCGGAGTGGATTCGGCGGTTCTTTGCCTGCAAATGCGCAAGAAAGCACCTGTGGATGCAAACCCGGAGCTCTTATTCGCACTGATCCGAGCTGCGTTCAATCAGCGCCGCAAAACGCTGGCAAATGCCGTTTCACATGGCTTCTCCTATCAGAATAAGGAGATCAGCCGGGAACAGATACAGACAGCGCTGGTTAACATGGGACTATCAGACACTATCCGAGGCGAGAAGCTTTCGCTGGAGCAGTTCGCGGAACTTGCAAGGCAGTTGGACGATATGCTAAACTTCTAAGCTGTATTTGTATGGAAAATAAGGGGCATTGCGCCATTTTTTAAGAGCGGCAATCCGGTGAGGCCTTCCGGGCGTGTGAGGAAAGAGAATTGGACAAGTACGAATTTAAGCTCAGCCTGAATGAAATTAATACGCTGATCGGTGAGAGACGTTTTGAACAGGCGGCCGAGGTTGCCGACGGAATCGATTGGAATCACGTAAAGAGTGCAGACACGCTGTGCCGCGTGAGTGAGGTGTATAAGGCTGTAGGGGATTATGAAAAAAGCCGTGACGTGATGTCCATTGCACATGAGAGAGAGGCTGATAATCCTGCCATCGTATATGCCCTGTGTGAACTGACCATTTACCTGTATGGAAAGGACGGCTTACAGGATGATCTGACACGCGCACTGCAGCTGATGCAGGAATACCAGGCGCTGGAGCCCAGAAATCCAAGGCGTCTGGTCCTTCAATACAAAATGTACGGTGTTTCGCCGGTGTCGGACCGGGAGAAGATCGCGGTCCTGGAACAGCTTCACGGCGAGAAGGGCTCTGCACGCTGGGATTATGAATTGGCAAAGCTCTATGCTTCGAAGGGTGAATCGGAGAAGGCGGCGGATGTTTGCCGCGGGATTGTCCGCGATTATGCCGGCAGCAGATATGAACAGAACGCACAAGAGCTCCTTGGAGAATTAAAGAAAACAGCACCTGTGCGGGATCAGGCGGTGCAGCGGGCAGCAGGAGAAGCGCAAAAGGCAGCAGAGCCAGCCGCCCGGCAGGAGACTGCAGCACCTGCTGCGGAGAAGATAGCAGAGAAGGAAGTGCTTCTTACAGAAGAGAAAACCATTCCGGAGGCAGAGCCGGAGACAGCTGCGCAGGCGGAGCCCAAAGCGCCCGCAGCAGAAACGCCTTTTGCTGCTGCGCAGCAGAATGCAGACGAGGAATATGCACCTGCCTATGAGATGCCGGCAGAGCGTGACGCATACAACGACGGCGCGGAGGAGGCAACGGGCGAGGGGCAGCTTTCCATTGGCGAGGTAATGGCAGAATGGGAGAAGATCCGAAGGGACATTCGCAGAGCCAACGATGAGAAGCGGGCACAGCGAATTCTGGAAGATACCGGATCCATTCTTCAGGACTTTGATGAGACAGCACGGCATGGCCTGCTGGAGGACATTGAAAAGGGTGTAGCCAGACAGCGCAGACAGGTACGAAGCGGCCTGTACCGAATGTCAGATCCTGCCCGGCAGGAGGATATTCCACAGCGGCGGCCGGAGCGAGACGACAGAAGAGAGGCCCCCGCACGCAGATACAGAGAAGATGATGAGATGATGCCGCTTCCTGCGCGGAGACGCAGAGGTGAGACGGCACCGGCTCCTTCCAGGGAATATCGGGCGGCCTCTGCGGCATCGGCTCCTGCGTATGATGCGGAGGAAGACGATGATGTAAGAATTTACGGCGGCAGTGATGAGCTGGATGATATCGCAACCAGACGCTGGAATTCGGAAGAAATTCATCGTGCAATGCTTCGTCAGGAGCAGATCGCCAGAGAAGAAGAGCTGGCAAATGAGGCGGAGCGGAAACGAATCCGCGCAGAGGAACGTGCATCTGCCGCAAGAGAGGCAGATGAGGCTGCACAGAAGACATCAGAGACGTTTTTCCGGGAAGCGGAAGATGTAACGGCCGGGCAGCATGCAGCACCTGCTGAAACGCCCGCAGAGGAGACTTCGACAGAGGCCATCTACGACGAGGCGCCTGCAGAGGAGACTTATGATGAGGCGCCTGCGGAAGAGACTTACGATGAAGCACCTGCAGAAGAGGCTTACGACGAGGCACCTGCGGAGGAGGCTTACGACGAGTCATCCGCGGAAGAGACTTATGATGAGGCGCCCGCGGAGGAGACTT
Source organism: Paludibacteraceae bacterium (assembly GCA_963629395.1). Taxonomy (GTDB): domain Bacteria; phylum Bacillota; class Clostridia; order Lachnospirales; family Lachnospiraceae; genus CAG-791. The sequence continues at coordinate 2,844 of CAVGIV010000048.1, forward strand.
CGACAGAGGCCATCTACGACGAAGCGCCTGCAGAGGAGACTTACGACGA
>CAVGIV010000048.1:2965-22180 GCA_963629395.1 Paludibacteraceae bacterium
TACGATGAGAACCCGGCGGCAGAAGATCGCGGCGAGTTAGCAGAAGAGGAAGAATATAACGAGGCCTCCGAAGAGGAAGCCTATGATGAGGCACCCGCACAGAATAAAAGAGCAAATAAAAGAGCGGAAGCTCCAGTAAAGGCACAGAAGAAAAAGCCTGAAAAACCGGCTCCTGCGCAGCAAAGAAAAGCTCCGGAGAAGGCACCGGAGCAGCCGGGATCCAGCAAGGGAAGACGCGAGCTTAGCAAAGAGGAGAGGCGGATTTTCGGACCGTTCTGCCGCGTAAAAGAGAATGTGGAGCAGCTGACTGAGACACTAGATCAGATCAGCCTGGCAGCCTCCACGGGAAACGTGCTGATTATAGGCAACGATGCGACTGCAGACCGCGTGGCCAAGGGAATTCTGGAAATCACCCGCCGCAGCGATTCCAATTTTACCGGAAAGGTTGCGAGAGTCACCGGAGATGCACTGAACCGCCTGAAGCCGGAGGGCTTTGCAAAGACATTTGTGAAGCTTGAGAGCGGTGCACTGATTATCACCAAGGCCGCTGATATGGCACCCAAGGCAATGGAACGACTCAGCAGGGAGCTGGAGGGCAAGGATCATGGACTGATTGTTCTGATGACGGACGGCAGTAAGCGAATGGAGCAGTTCCGCCATGAGAACGAGAAGTACCTTGGAAGCTTTACGTCGGTTATTAATATCAAGCCGCTGGATGACAAGGCGCTGGTGGCTTATGCAAGAGACTATGCACTGTCTCAGGACTATTCCATCGATGAGTTTGGCCAGCTGGCACTGGCACAGCGCATTTCGGCGATGCAGACATCGACCCATCAGGTGACACTGAAGGAGGTACGTGATCTTGTGGATGAGGCCATTGATTACGCATCCAGAAAGTCGCCGCGAACACTACTGGCGGTAATGAGCAGACGGCGCTATGATGAGAACGATCGAATCATCATTCATGAGAAGGACTTCATGCACGATGCATAAGCGGCTGCGATTTTCTATGGGGGGAGGAAAAGGCCGCAGTGCAGAACGCGGGTATAACCGCAAACTATAGTTGGGGAGGTAATACACAATGGCAGCGAAAAGAGCAGGAAGGACAAATACAGCACAAAAGGCAGCGCGGAAGACGGTGAAGCCGGCAGCAAAAGCGGCCGGCCCCAAGGCATCCTCCAAACGGACGGTTCCGGCCCAAAAAGGTGAAAAAGTCTTCATTTCCAAGGATGACTGTTATCTCTTCGGGGAAGGAACACATTACGACATCTATCGGAAGCTCGGCGCCCATCCTTCTGTAGAGGATGGCGTAGAGGGTGTGTTTTTTGCTGTGTGGGCTCCGAACGCTGCGGCAGTGCATGTCATTGGCTCCTTTAATGGCTGGAATGAAGAACAGTATCCGCTGGAGAAGGTGGGTGAGGTCGGCATTTGGGCCAGGTTTGTTCCGGGCGTCGGAGAAAATGAGCTGTACAAATATCTGATCCATACAACGGATGGCAAGAAGCTCTACAAGGCAGATCCGTATGCCAACGCAGCAGAGCTTCGTCCGGGAACCGCATCCAAAACAACAAATCTTTCCGGATTCCGTTGGAACGATGGGAAGTGGATGAAGGAACGCGAGGAGAAGAACGTTTTCCACGCACCGGTTTCGATTTACGAGTGCCATATCGGCTCGTGGATGAAGCATCCGGACGGCGGTGACGGCTTCTACAGCTATCGGGAATTTGCGGATCGTCTGGTGGATTACCTGAAGGAGATGCCGTTTACACATGTGGAGCTGATGGGGATTTTAGAGCACCCCTTCGATGGCTCCTGGGGATATCAGGTGACGGGGTACTATGCTCCGACAGCACGCTATGGGACACCCAAGGATTTCATGTATCTGGTGGATACGCTGCATCGGCATGGAATCGGTGTTATTCTGGACTGGGTTCCGGCACACTTCTGCCCGGATGAGCACGGACTTGCCTGCTTTGACGGACAATGCATCTATGAGGATCCGGATCCGCGCAAGGGAGAACACCCGGAATGGGGAACGAAGATTTTCAATCTGGCCAAAACGGAAGTGAGGAATTTCCTGATTGCAAACGTCCTTTACTGGATTCGCGAGTTCCATATTGACGGAATTCGCGTGGACGCGGTGGCCTCCATGCTGTATCTCGACTATGGGAAGAAGGCTGGAGAGTGGATTCCGAACCAGTTCGGCGACAACAAGAACCTGGATGCGATCGTGTTCTTACAGCATTTGAATTCGGTGGTTCGAGGCTCCTATCCAGGATTTATCACGATTGCGGAGGAGTCTACAGCCTGGCCAAATGTTACCAGCGATATCGGCACGGATGGACTTGGCTTTACCTTCAAATGGAACATGGGCTGGATGCATGATTTCTGCGAGTATATGAAGCTTGATCCGATCATGCGCAGCGGCTCTCATTACAGCATGACCTTTGCCATGAGCTACAACAGCTCAGAAAAGTATATCCTGCCGCTCTCCCATGACGAGGTGGTACACCTCAAGTGCTCCATGCTCGGCAAAATGCCGGGGTATCAGGTGGATAAGTATGCGAACCTTCGCCTTGGCTACACCTTTATGATGGGACACTCCGGCAAGAAGCTTCTCTTCATGGGACAGGAGTTTGGTCAGGAAAGAGAATGGAGTGAGGCAAGGGAGCTTGACTGGTTCCTTCTGCAGAATGAGCAAAATGCCGGACTTCAGAAGTATTATGGAAAGCTTCTGCAGATTTACCGCAAGTATCCGTGCATGCATGAGATCGATGATAGCTGGGACGGCTTTGAATGGATCAATGCAGATGATAAGGATCGCAGCATTTACAGCTTTTTCCGTAAGTGCGGATCGGATAAAAAGAAGGTGCTGTTCATCCTGAACATGACACCGGTGGAGTACAAGGACTATCGGCTCGGCGTTCCGGAAAAGGGGACGTACAAGGTGATTCTGAACAGTACGGATCCGGAGTTCGGCGGAATGGGAAGCAATGTCCCGAAGACGCTTACGGCGAAGAAGGGTGAATGCGATTATAAGCCGCAGTATATTACGTTTGATATGCCCGCTTACGGCGGATTGATCCTGGAGTTCTGAGGATAAAACAGGGGTGTGCGATGGTAATTCATGAATCTGCAGAGGATTATCTGGAGACCATACTGATTTTGGGCGAACGGAATCCTTATGTCCGCAGCATTGATATTGTGAATGAGATGGGGTATTCCAAACCCAGTGTCAGCATAGCAATGAAAAAGCTGCGGGAGAATGGATATATTGAGATGGATGGCAATGGATATATTACGTTTCTTCCGGAGGGAAGGGCCATCGCAGAGCGTATCTATTCCCGCCATAAGCTGCTCCGCAAAACGCTGATTGCGATTGGAGTGGATGAGGAGAAGGCGGCCGGAGAGGCGTGCCGGATCGAGCATGTTATCGATGATGATACCTTTTATAAGCTGAATGCTTATTATGAGGAGCATATGAAACATCCGGAGCCACCTGCTGAGTAAAAGGCGTCATTCGGGACGAGGACAGATAAGGACAAGCGGCTGTGTGCACTGCAGCTGTCGGAAGGAAAGGAAACAGATCGCTTTATGTCAGATACACATTTGCTGGATAACAAGACCATTCTGATTACAGGAGGAACCGGTTCGTTCGGACATTGCTTTACGAAGTACGTTCTGGAGCATTACCACCCGAAGAAGCTCATTATTTATTCCCGTGATGAGTTTAAACAGTTCCTGATGTCGAACGAGTCTCCCTACAAGGAGCATGCGGATGTTATGCGATTCTTTATCGGTGACGTTCGGGACAAGGATCGAATGGAGCGCGCCATGGAGGGCGTGGACTATGTTATTCATGCGGCTGCACTCAAGCAGGTGCCGGCCTGTGAGTACAACCCCTCGGAGGCGATTAAAACCAATGTCAACGGTGCGATGAACATCATTGACGCTGCGCTTGCGCAGGGCGTGAAGAAGGTCGTGGCGCTTTCTACGGATAAAGCGGTGAATCCGGTCAATCTCTATGGAGGAACCAAGCTTGTCAGCGACAAGCTTTTTATTGCGGCGAATGCGTATGCAGGTAGTAAGGATGTATCCTTCTCGGTGGTTCGTTACGGAAACGTGGCAGGAAGCCGCGGATCGGTGATTCCGTTTTTCCGTGAGCTGATTGCCAAGGGCGAGACGACAATGCCCATTACGGATTACCGGATGACACGCTTCTGGATCAGCTTAGAGCAGGGCGTGGAGCTGGTGATTAAGGCGCTGGAGGAGGCAAAGGGCGGTGAGACCTTTATCTCTAAGATTCCGTCCTTTTATGTCAAGGATCTGGCAGAGGCGCTTCTGCCCGGCTGCAAGACAGTAGAGGTGGGAATCCGCCCGGGAGAGAAGCTTCATGAGGTGATGGTGACAGCTGAGGATGCACCGAACACGTTGGAGTTCGAGCATAATTATATTATTTATCCCCAGATTACCTATAACGATCGTCAGCTTCGAGATCCCAAGGGAACAGAGGTCGAAGACGGCTTTGTATATTCCTCCGGCAGCAATAAGGAATGGCTCAGCGTCGACCAGATCCGTGCACTCTTACAGACAGTCGAAGAGCATTGAGAAGGACTGTATTGCCGGATAGTTACTGAAGGGGATCTTGGATATGGGAACAACACAGGATGAAGACAAGCTTCCTGCTGCAGCGGGAGGCAAGCCTGTTCGGGAAAATAAATTATATTATTCACACCAGTATATTGATCAGAGTGACATTGACGCAGCGGTTGCGGTACTAAGGAGTGATTATCTGACGACGGGGCCGCATATCACGGAGTGTGAAGAGAAGCTTTGCCGGGTGACCGGAGCAAAGTATGCGGTTCTTTGCTCCAATGGAACGGCAGCACTGCATATGGCCTGTATGGCGGCGGGACTTGGAAAGGGTGACGAGCTGATTACCACACCGATCACCTTTGCTGCGTCGGCCAACTGCGCACTTTATGTCGGCGCAACACCGGTGTTTGCGGATATTCTGCCGGACACCTACAATCTGGATCCGGTATCGGTGGAACAGCATATCACACCGCAAACCAAGGCTGTTGTTACAGTGGATTTCGGCGGACAGTCTGTGGACCAGGATGCATTTCTGGCGCTGAAGGATCAATACGGCTTCGTCTACATCGAGGATGGAGCTCATGTGATCGGAACCAGCTACAAGGGGCGTCCGAGCGGAAGCATTGCGGATATGACAACACTTTCCTTCCATGCGGTGAAGACCATCACCGGTGGCGAGGGAGGAGCTGTTGTCACCAACAGCAGGGAGTATTACGAGAAGCTCCTTTTATACCGTACGCACGGCATTACAAGGGATCCGGCACAGATGGAGCATACGCCGGACGGACCGTGGTATTACGAGCAGATTGCGCTTGCACCGAATTACCGCATCACTGATCTGCAGGCGGCGGTCATCTCCTCACAGCTGGATAAGCTGCCGCAGTTTGCCGCGCGCAAGAAGGAGATTGTGCGCCGCTACGACGAGGCGTTTTCAAAGCTTCCTGGAATCATTGTGCAGAAGGAGACGGAAGGGTCGGATACCGTCCGCCATCTGTATATTCTGCAGCTGAATCCCGAGCATATATCCATTGACCGCCGGCAGTTTTTCGATGCACTGGGTGCGGAGAATATTATCTGCAATGTACACTATATTCCGGTGTATTATTTCCCGTACTACGAAAAGCTCGGCTATCGCAGAGGCCTGTGCCCGCATGCAGAGGAGCTGTACTCCCGCATGCTGACCATTCCGCTGTATTACGCGATGAGTGATCAGGACGTGGAGGATGTCATTCGCGGCGTCACCAGGATTGCAAATTACTATGCAAAATAAAATCGAGGCAAAAGCCAGTAAAGACCAGAATATCCATGATCAAAGCCAGGGCCGGCCGGGAGAGCATTCCCGACCGGCTTTCTGTGATTCACAGAAAGCCGAATGCAGACTTTCTGTCATTGTGCCTGTCTATAATATGGCCTCCGATGCCAGACTGAGCTACTGCATGAACAGCCTGCTGCATCAGACCATTTCTGACTATGAGGTTATTGCCGTGGATGATGCGTCCACCGATGAATCCGCTGCGATTCTAAAGGATCTGGAGGTCCATCATTCCGAAGTCCTGCATGTAATCTGCTGCAAGGAGAATCACCGGCAGGGCGGGGCCAAAAACAAAGGCCTGCAGGCAGCGCGAGGCGAGTGGATTGCCTTTATTGATGCGGACGACTGGGTGGTGCCGGATTATTTTGAACAGCTTCTGAAGAAGGCGGAGGAAACCGGTGCGGACTGCGTCGGAACGGATTACTGCATCGTTACAGAGCATACGATGACACCGGGACCGGTGGTGGCGAACAGTTCGCCGGAGCAGACGGGCGTTCTGGACGATCAAAAGCGGCGACTTCTGATTCTGGACTCCGGGTCGCTGTGTGTGAAAATATACCGGCGGGAGATCGTGATTGATTGCCCGTCACGCTTTCCGGAGGACATATTCTACGAAGATAATGCAATAGCCAATACCTGGATTGTACGCATGAAGCAGTATGAATATGTACCCGGACCGCTGTATTATTATTATCAGCACGAGGATTCTACGGTGCATACCGTGACGAAAAATCGCCTGGAGGATCGACTTGCAGCAGGACGTACCATGCTGGAAGAGGCGAAGCGCTATGACTTCCTGGAAAAATATAGACCGGAACTGGAATATTCTTTTACGGTACTGTTTTATAGGAATACGCTGTTTTCTGCGCTGCAGGGAATGAAGGAAAAGGGTGTGTACGCCTTTGTATCTGCGCTTGCCGCAGAAATGAAGAATACATTTCCGGATTTTCAGAAGAATCCATATTATCAGGAGCGCACGAATGCGGAAGAGAAACGGATGATGCGTCTTCAGATGAAGAGTCCGCTGCTCTTTTACATATATTACCGGCTGCTGTGGGCGTATCGGCGTTGGCGATATAAAACCACGTAGCAGTTACATCGTGGGTTCCTGAAGGGAAATCGAGATGAGCGCCGAATAGATACCATTATTCGCAACAGAAATGTGGGCACGCATAATCGCAGCAGGCGAGGGAAAGGAGATAAGATATGACGGATATTGAAATTGCACGGAACGCAGAAATCTGGCCGATTCGAGAGGCGGCCGGCAAGCTGGGAATGAAAGAGGATGATATTGAACTGTACGGCAAATATAAGGCCAAAATATCCGAGGAGTATCTGAAAAAGCTCCAGGAGCGGCCGGACGGCAAGCTGGTGCTGGTAACAGCCATCAATCCGACACCGGCAGGAGAAGGCAAAACTACGATCTCCATCGGACTTGCAGACGCACTGGCCGGACTTGGCAAGAAGGCAGTCGCGGCTCTTCGCGAGCCGTCTTTGGGGCCTTGCTTTGGTGTGAAGGGCGGAGCAGCCGGCGGCGGTTATTCGCAGGTTATCCCGATGGAGGATTTAAATCTTCATTTTACAGGGGATTTCCACGCGATTACCTCGGCCAACAATCTGGTTGCGGCAATGCTGGACAATCACATCCACTTCGGGAATGCACTCCGCATCGATCCTACGAGAGTGGTGTGGAAGCGGTGTCTTGATATGAATGACCGTGCGCTTCGGAACATCACGATCGGTCTTGGCGGCAAGCTTTGCGGGCCGCTACGGGAGGATCACTTTGTCATCACGGCAGCATCGGAAATCATGGCGGTGCTGTGCCTGGCCAATGATATGGAGGATCTGCGTGAGCGGCTTTCACGCATGGTGGTTGCTTATAACTACGACAATGAGCCGGTGACTGCCGGGCAGCTGAATGTGGTGGGATCGCTCCTTGCTCTTTTGAAGGATGCCATGCAGCCGAATCTGATGCAGACGCTGGCGCATACCCCGGTTCTGGTGCATGGAGGGCCCTTTGCCAATATTGCGCATGGCTGCAACTCTGTTCGTGCAACACGGGCGGCATTGAAGCTGGGCGATATCGTTGTCACAGAGGCCGGTTTTGGCGCGGATCTTGGCGCAGAGAAGTTCATGGATATTAAGTGCCGCATGGCGGGACTGACTCCTTCGGCAGCTGTGATTGTAGCAACGGTACAGGCTCTGAAATACAACGGCGGCGTCCCGAAGGCGGAGCTGAAAGCAGAAAATCTGGAGGCACTTCGCAAGGGACTGGCGAACCTTGGCAAGCACATAGAGAATCTGCAGAAATTCGGAGTTCCGGCGGTTGTCGCGATCAATGCCTTTGTGTCAGATACGGACGCGGAGCATGAGATGATCGAGAGCTTCTGCAAAGAGCACGGCTGCGAATTCTCGCTGGCTACGGTTTGGGCAGACGGCGGAGATGGCGGCAAGGATCTTGCCCGGAAGGTGCTGAATACCATTGAAACAACGGAAAGTCAGTATCATCCGCTGTACGAGTTGGAGCAGCCGCTGACAGCCAAGATTGAAACCATCGCGAAGGAAATCTATGGAGCCGATGGTGTTGAATATGCGGCAGCAGCCAGGAAATCTCTGGCCAATCTGGAGAAGCTGGGATTCGGCAATCTGCCGGTATGCATGGCCAAAACGCAGTATTCGCTTTCGGATGACCAGCATCGTCTGGGACGTCCGGAAGGATTCACCATCACGGTTCGCGATGCATATGTCAGCGCAGGTGCGGGCTTTGTGGTTGTACTGACGGGCGAGATGATTCAGATGCCGGGACTGCCGCGCGTGCCTGCGGCGGAGAACATCGACGTAGACGCAGAGGGCGTGATTTCCGGACTGTTCTGAGACTCCCATCAAGTGACCGCAGCGGCATTGATGACTGAAACCAATATAAAGCAGCAGGGGTGAAGAGAACTTCACTCCTGCTGCTTTTAATACATCGCAAGTCTTATCAGTGGATCATTCGCGAACCTGTTCGGCGGCGCTTTGCTGTGCCGCGGGATCGGAGCCTTCCGAGGTTCGGCAGAGCTCCTGCGAACGCATGATGGCGCGGACAGAGGACAAAAGGTACGGCTTGAGCTCTTCAATCGGGAGCGGTTCCTGCTCGAGTATCGAGCTGTAGCAGGTGGAACCGATAAATTCTACAATCATATAGATCAGAACCTCCGGATTTTGGTACTTCACAGAGGAATCCGCGAACAGCTTCTCCAGCCACTCTGCAAATTTCATATCAGCGTTATCCGGCGCATCTATGTTGGAAATGTCGTGCTTCAACAAGGGCCAGCTCAAATTCTTGGCGATGAACCTCAAAAGAACGCGGTTCTCCGAAAGCTGTGTCAGAATGTTGTCGGCCACAAAGATAATCTGATCCTCCAGAGAGCTGATCTGCCGGGAACCGTTCTGGACCGCTTCTGCAAGAGCGAGACTGGCGTGCTCCAGGATGAGTCCTGCCTGGTGGCGAACCAGACGGTCCCGGAGGTCGTATTTATCCTTGAAATACAGATAAAAGGTTCCCTTGGCAACACCGGCCCTCTCGGCAATGTCGGAAATGGTGGTGTCGGTAATGCCCTTTTGCGTGAATAGCTCGAACGCATTGTTCAGGAGCGATTCACGTTTTTTTCGCTTGTTCTGAAAGGCTTTCCCCTCCGTCTTCTGCATATCTGCGGAAGGTGTTGACGTTGTTGCTGCAGCATCTGCAGCAGAAGTAGCTTGCTGTGTTGTAATCATAAAAGGTCTCTACTCTGTAGTGCTGTTAATCCGGACGCTATTCTCATTACGAGGTATTATACCGACTTTTGCGGGAAGCAAACAGAGGAAAAACGGAAAATATTGACCGTAAGTCATCAAAAAGGAAGATTGACAGAGAGGATCGTGTGGGTTATATTTAGTTCAATTTTGAACTGTTCACTTATGAATTACAACATGCGGCATGTGAGGTCGGAATCTATGAAGCCTGGCATTGAATTTTCTAAAAAAATGGGTGCAGCCTACCAGCATAAGTGCCATCCGCTGTGTCTGGAAACGGGATTGCCGCAGACGGCGTTGGATATCCTGCTGTTTCTGGCCAATAATCCGGAATACCGGATGGCAAGAGACATTGTAGAACTGCGCCATATAAAGGCAAATTTGGTGTCGGTTCATGTGGAACGGCTGGTGCAGGAGGGATATCTGAATCGCAGACCGGTGGAGAATGACCGGCGTAAAACGGAGCTTGTGTGTACACAGAAGGCACTGCCGATCATCCGGCGCGGACAAAGCCTGCAGGAAGACTTTTTTGCGGGTTTATTCGATGGGGTGCCGGATGAAGACCGGGAGGCGTTTCAGCGGACGCTAGAGGTTATGAGCTGTAATCTGGACAGAATCATGCAGGGATAGTACGTCGTTTGCGATACACCTGGAACTGAGGTACAGCACAAGAGAAAAGCGGCAGAGCGTTTCGAGCAGCTGCGGACAAGAGAGGAACATATGAATCAGAAATCACAGAACATGGGAACAGGAAGCATTCCGAAGCTTCTGGCACAGCTGGCAGTTCCTGCCGTAATTGCGCAGCTTGTCAATCTTCTGTACAACATCGTCGATCGTATATATATCGGTCATATGGCAGAGGTCGGTGCTGTGGCCTTGACCGGTGTGGGGCTTTTTACACCGATTCTGATGCTGATCAACGCCTTTGCAATGCTGGCGGGAGCCGGCGGTGCGCCGCTGGCAGCCATTCATATGGGCCGCAAGGAGAATGATGCTGCAGAAAAGATAATGGGAAACTGCTTTGCGGTACTCCTGCTCTTTACGATCGGGCTGACCGTTATTTTCTATGCGTCAGCGCCTGCGCTGCTGCGTATGTTCGGAGCCAGTGAGGCGACGCTTCCGTATGCAGTCAGCTATTCCCGCATTTATATTCTGGGCAGTATCTTTGTTCTGATCGTAATGGGAATGAACCCGTTTATCACCACACAGGGCTTTGCGAAGGTCAGCATGATGACGACGCTGATCGGCGCAGTCATCAACATTGTGCTGGATCCGATCTTTATCTTCGCACTCGGGATGGGCGTTCAGGGGGCGGCACTGGCTACAGTTCTCAGCCAGGCGGTTGGCGCGGTTTGGATTCTCCACTTCCTTACGGGAAAGAAAACAATTCTCCGGCTCCGGAAGAGCTGCATGAAGCTGGAAAAGGAGACCATTCTGCCGTGTCTTGGGCTTGGAATCTCGACCTTTGTGATGCTTTCGACGGAGAGTATTCTCTCCATCACCTTTACCTCCAGCCTCGCCCGATATGGCGGAGACCTGGCGGTCGGTGCGATGACCATTCTGACCAGCGTCAATCAGCTGCTCACGCTTCCGCTGACGGGCGTGTGCCAGGGCGGACAGCCCATCATCAGCTTCAACTACGGCGCCGGCTTGTCAGAACGGGTGAAAAAGGCATTCTTTTCGGTCTTTACAGTCTGCCTGAGCTATTCGGTGTTGTTTTGCCTTGCAGTGATGCTGTTTCCGCATATTTTTGCAGGAATATTTACGACCAGTGCAGAGCTGACGGAGTATACTGCGTGGGCGCTTCGGGTTTATATGGCCGGCATCTTCGTCTGCGGAGCCCAGATCAGCTGCCAGCAAAGCTTTATGGCGCTCGGGCAGGCAAAGGTCAGCCTGCTTCTGGCCTGCCTGCGCAAGATCATTCTGCTGATTCCGCTCATTCTGATTCTGCCTCATATCCTGACGGGCAATCAGGTGTTTGCGGTCTTCCTGGCAGAGCCTATCAGCGATATCATCGCAGCGGTAATAACGACAGCAACGTTCCTGCTGAAATTTAATAAAATCCTGGAGCAAGGGAAAAGGAGCGGGCGGCAGCAAAGTGATCAGCGCTGACGCGAAGCCACTGTCCGGGATTTTTACAGTAACAGATATGCAAAAAGCGTCATCGGTACAAATGTACCGATGACGCTTCGCTTATACGGAGGACAAGGGATTCGAACCCTCGCACCGTTTGACCGGCCTAACGCATTTCGAGTGCGCCCCCTTCGACCACTTGGGTAATCCTCCATCACTGTCTGCGACAGCAAACCATATTATAAGGGAAGAGGAAGGGCTGCGCAAGGGGCATTTCGGATTTGAACTGCCGCAGACCTGGATGTTCGCAGCGGCTCACTTAAGAGCCTGGCAACAGAGGACGCGTATCTCTGCGAGGAGGCGCTGCTAAATGTCTCTGAACAGTAAGACAACAATCGCAGGGCGACGACCGGCGTACACTGTAGTATAATCAGCAATAGGTGACAACGTAGGCACGGAAGGAGGGCGTGTGATGCTTAGAATTGGAATGCTCACCAGCGGAGGAGACTGCCAGGCACTGAATGCAGCTATGCGCGGTGTGGTGAAGGTAATTCAGAACAACTGCAAGGAACCGTATGAGATCTATGGATTTGAGGATGGATATAAGGGACTGATCTACGGCCACTTCCATATGCTAACGGGAAATGATTTTTCGGGTATCCTGACCAGAGGCGGCACCATACTCGGAACGAGCCGTGTTCCGTTCAAAACGATCCGCGAGCCGGATGAAAACGGTCTGGATAAGGTTGAGGCGATGAAGCAGACCTACTATAAGCTGCAGTTGGATTGCCTCGTTATGCTGGGAGGCAATGGCTCTACAAAGACCGCGAACCTCCTCTCTCAGGAGGGGCTGAATGTTATCACTCTCCCGAAGACAATTGACAATGATCTGTGGGGGACGGACATGACCTTCGGCTTCCAGAGCGCTGTGAACATTGCAACAACAGCAATTGATCAGATCCATACGACGGCGTTCTCCCATGGCCGGGTATTTATTGTTGAGATTATGGGACACAAGGTTGGCTGGCTTCCGCTGAATGCAGGCATGGCCGGCGGAGCAGATATTATTCTGCTGCCGGAAATCCCGTTTGATATCGATAAGGTTGTGGATAAGATCGAAGAGCGCGATGCACACGGCAGCCGGTTTACAATTATCTGCGTGGCCGAGGGCGCTATTTCCAAAGAGGACGCCAAGCTTTCTAAAAAGGAATATAAGAAGAAGCTGGAGAACTACAAGTACCCGTCGGTCTCCTATGAAATTGCGGATATGATCACCAAAAAGACGGGGCGTGAGGTCCGCGTGACGGTACCGGGACACGTGCAGCGCGGCGGTGAGCCCTGCCCGTATGATCGCGTGTTTGCAAGCCGTCTTGGTGCGGAGGCGGGGCGTCTGATTCTGAAGGGTGAATTTGGCTGCATGGTCGGCTACAAGCATCGCCAGATGGTGAAGGTTCCGCTGGAGGAGGTTGCCGGCAAGCTCAAGACGGTGGATCCGAAGTCGGATATCATCGAGGAGGCGAAGCTCCTTGGCGTTTGCTTCGGAGATTAAACGGCTGGATAGGCGGTCGCTGACCGATCAGCAGCACATGTTTATAGCATAGAAGTGAGGATACATGTCCGATACACACTATATGGCACTGTATCGTAAATACCGACCGCAGACATTTGAGGATGTCTGCGGTCGTGATGCGATCGTCCAGACACTCAAAAATCAAATCAATTCCGGCCGCATTGGTCACAGCTATCTTTTCTGCGGAACGCGCGGGACGGGCAAGACGACCATTGCCAAGATCTTTGCAAAGGCGGTGAACTGTGAGCATCCTGCGGACGGGAATCCATGCGGCGAATGCGCAGTTTGCCGGGCTATTTCGGAGAATGCAGACCTGAATGTAGTGGAAATGGATGCGGCCAGCAACAATGGCGTGGACGATATCCGCGAAATCATTGAACAGGTGACCTATTCGCCGACGCAGGGCAGATATCGCGTATTTATCATTGACGAGGTGCATATGCTCTCGGCACCGGCGTTCAATGCGCTTTTGAAAACACTGGAAGAGCCGCCGTCCTACGCTGTTTTTATTCTATGTACGACAGAGCCCAACAAGCTTCCGGCGACCATTCTCTCTCGCTGTCAGCGTTATGATTTTGGGCGAATGAGCGCGGATACCATCGCGGCAAGACTTCAGGCGGTTTGTGAAAACGAAGGAATTCAGGCACAGAAGCAGGCAATTCGCTTTATTGCCTCGGCGGCGGACGGATCCATGCGCGACGGACTGTCCATTCTGGACCAGTGCAATGCGTTTAACTATGGCAATGCTGTCTTAACCTACGACCGTACGCTGGAGATTCTGGGGGCGGTGGATGCAGGTGTATTCAGCAGGTTGTATCGGTGCGTGCATCAAAAGGACGTAAGAGGGGCACTGGATGTACTGGACCGGATACTGGAGCAGGGACGGGAGCTGATGCAGTTCGTGACGGATTACATCGGATATCTCAGAAATGTCATGCTCCTGAAGGCGTCGGAAGAGACGGCGGCCTCTTTGGATGTATCCGGGGAGCATCTGCAGCAGATGCTGGAGGATGCCAGAGCTTCGGAGCTGAATGAAATTGTACGCTATGTAAATGTGTTTTCCGGACTGACGGAACAGATCCGTTATTCTTCCAATCGCAGAATCCTGACGGAGGCGGCAATTGTGCGGCTGTGTGAGCCGTCCATGGATGTGAGCAGAGATCTTCAGACGAAGGTGCTGACACTGGAAGAGAGAATCCGCTCTCTTGAGGACCGCCTGGCGGCGGTTGGAAGCGGACTGACGGCAGGCGTAAGCGGGAACGCAGCTGACCGTGCGGAAGGAGCATCCGCTCGCCCGGAGGACCGGGCGGGGGCGAATCGCGCGCTGCAGTCTTCGGGAGGAGATGAGCCGGCCAAGCAGCCGCTGCATAAGCTGCCTGCGGCATTACCGGAGGAGCTGCGCAGTCTTGCGGGGCAGTGGGATCAGCTGATTGCCGGCATTCCGCCGGAAGAGCATTACATGAAGATTTGCCTGCAGAAGGCACATCCTACGGTAACGGAGGATGGACAGCTCCTGGTTGTACTGGATGGGTTCCTGGAGGCAGACTATTTTACAGGCAGAGACAGCGCACAGAATGTGAAATTCTTCGCGGACTATCTGGCGGCGAAGACAGGAAGGCAAATCCCGGTGCGCTACAAATTCCTTGACAAGGGTCATAAATTTACGGACAATTATGAGGATCTGCGCAGTGTGAACATCGGCGCCATCCAGATGCAGATTGAAGAGGATGATACGCTGTAATATTGCGGATGGGCGCAGAATAATTGCGGTTATTATAACCGGCAGCCGCATTATGGCCAAAGATGGACAAGACGGCTGCAGAGGAGAGAATGATATGAGCAGAAGAGGCGGTTTCCCGGGCGGAATGCAGATGCCCGGCAGCATGAATAATCTATTGAAACAGGCACAGCGTATGCAGAGCCAGCTTCAGGAGAATAAGAAAGCTCTGGATGAGAAGGAATTTAGCTTCACCACGGGCGGCGGAGCGGTTTCGGTGACGGTTCTTGGAACGAAGGAGATCAAGAATCTGACCATTGATAAGGATGCGGTGGATCCTGAGGATGTAGAGACACTGCAGGACATGATTGTTGCAGCTGTCAACGGAGCAATGCAGCAGGTTGACCAGGAGAGCGAGAAGCTTCTGGGTGGTATGGCCGGCGGACTGGGACTTTGATACTTTGAATTTATACAGTGGACATATCAACCATTTGATTGATGAACTGGCGGCGCTTCCGGGGATTGGAAGCAAATCGGCACAGCGCCTGGCTTTCTATATCATCGGCATGTCGCCGGAGCGGGTGAAACGCCTTTCGGAATCTATAACAGAGGCCAAGGAGCATGTGCATTACTGCAGGTTCTGCCAGAATCTGACAGATTCAGAGGTTTGCCCGATCTGTGCGGATGAAAAGCGCGACCATACAACGGTTATGGTCGTGGAGAATCCAAGAGATCTTGCTGCATATGAGAAAACGGGCAAATACAACGGGACCTACCATGTCCTGCATGGCGCCATATCTCCCATGCTGGGCATTGGACCGCAGGATATCCGCCTGAAGGAGCTGATGAGCAGGCTGCAGGATGATACGATTCAGGAAGTTATCATTGCGACGAACTCCAGCCTGGAGGGCGAAACGACGGCAATGTATATCAGCAAGCTGATTAAGCCGACGGGAATAAAGGTTACGAGAATTGCCAGCGGCGTGCCGGTTGGCGGCGATCTGGAATATATTGATGAGGTGACGCTTTTGCGCGCCCTGGAGGGACGCAGGGAGCTCTAAGGAATACTGAGTTTAATCAGCGTTTCCTTGGCGGCGCCGGTGGATTGCATGGATTTGCAGAGGATTTGACGCTTTGCAGCGCGAATCCGGCGAGGGAGAAGCAAATGAGTGTTAAAAAGAGACATTTCGGACAGACCAGGGATGGACAGGAAATCTCCATCTATACCATTGATAACGGAATGATTTGCGCCAGTGTGACGGATTTTGGAGCGAATCTGGTAAGTCTCCTGGTACCGGACTCTCATGGGACGGTGCAGGATGTAATCCTAGGATTTGATACAGCAGAGGGATATTTTGACAACAGCAAATTCTTTGGAGCGCTGATTGGACCGATTGCGAACCGTACAGGCGATGCGCGGTTTGTACTGGACGGACAGACGGTGCAGCTTCCGGTCAACGATACGGTGAACAACCTTCATACGGACTTTGACAATGGACTCCATAAGAAAATGTGGCACACACTGGAGGGGGAGAATTTTGTAACCTTTACCCTTGAGATGAAGGAAGGCGAGCTGGGACTTCCGGGCAATAAGAATTTTACGGTCACATATTCGGTGACGGATCAGAATGACCTGTGCATTCATTACCATGGGACGACGGACCGCCATATGATTCTGAATCCCACAAATCATGCATATTTTAACCTGAATGGACACAATTCCGGCAGCATTGAAGGACAGGAGCTCCAGCTGAATGCACATGCCTTCACGCCGGTTCGTGAGGGCTCCATTCCTACGGGAGAAATTCGCAGCGTAGAGGGTACTGCACTGGATTTCACCACCGGCAAGCAGATCGGACGTGATATCAATGCGGATGAAGAACAGCTGAAGCTGGTTGGCGGGTTTGATCATAATTTTGTGATTGATGGATGGAACGGCGGCAGCGAGCTGCTTCATGCGGCAACGGCCTACAGCCGGCAGTCGGGGCGTCAGATGGACGTTTATACGAACCTGCCGGGAGTACAGTTCTATTCGGGCAACTTTGTGGATTGCCCGAAGGGACAGGGGAAGGAGCACTCCACCTATGGGAAGCGCAGCGCGTTCTGCCTGGAGACGCAGTATTTCCCGGATTCCATACATCATGAGAACTTCCCGAATTATGTATTTGGAGAGAATCGGGTGTATGATTCTACAACGATGTATCGCTTCAGCACCAGACAGGACGGATAAGGCTGACTGAGAGTAACGAATGGCAGTAATAAAGTTTCGAAACCCATATGGGATATTTTCTCCGGATGATGATTACGATGACGGCGAGTTCGACGAGGAAGACTCGGGACAAAGCTTTATCGATGAAGAGCTGGAGGACAGTGAGAATATATGGAAAAGGCGCAGAGAGATACTGCGCCTTCTTTTGCATGCGGCGGTAATTACGGCGGCGCTGGGCGTGCTGCTGGCACTGATTCTTTTCCTGGCATCGCAAAGGGTTTATTCAGGTGCTTCAACAAGCACGGTAAAAGAGATGCCTGTGCAGGAGGACACCTCTTATGCGACACTGGGGAGCAACATTGTCTACTACACGAGAGATGGCGCCAGCTGCTTGTCTCCAAAGGGCAAGCTTATCTGGAGTATATCCTATGAAATGCAGCAGCCGCTGGTATCGCAGGCCGGAGATGTTCTCGCCATCGGAGATTACAACGGGAGTGTTATTTATCTGCAGAGCGCGGCGGGGACGCTGGGCTCTGTGAATACGAATATGCCGATTCAGGCGCTGGCGGTGTCGGAAAGCGGCGAGGTGGCGGCGGTTTTGTCGGATACGGATGTTGTATGGGTATATCTGTTTGATGCATCCGGGAACACCATTGCCTATTTTAAAACAACGATGTCTCAGTCGGGATATCCGATCAGTGTTTCGGTTTCTCCTTCGGGCGAGCTTGTTTGCGTATCGCACCTTCTCGCAACGGGAAATGGCTTGTCGAGCAGCATAGCCTTCTATAATTTTGGCGATGTCGGACAGAATGTGGCAGAGAATAATGTCAGTGGTTTTAATTACGATGATGAAATCTTTCCGATCACGACTTTTCTGAGCGATTCTGTCTGCGCGGCGGTGTCAGACTCTCGAATTGCATTCTTTAATGGCAAGCAAATCCCGCAAAGCGGCAATAACGCAATGCTCAGCCAAGAGCTGAAGGGAGTATATACGGGGGATGAATATATCGGCTTGCTGTTTATGAATGAAGGAGCAGAGGCTCAGGACACGCTGCAGATCTATGATGCGTCAGGGACGGTTGTGGGCAGTATCACGCTGTCGGAGGAGTATACGGACATACAGATTGCGGGGAAGGCGGTATATGCCAGCAATGATTCTTCTCTTGCAATCTATTCGGTTGAAGGCAAAAAACGGTACGAAGGCGATTTTGATCAGGAAATACGGTCGGTAATCCCGCGCCGGGATACCATCAGCAAGCTGTACCTTGCTGCGGAAGACGGTATTGAACAGATGACGTTGAGGTAACAAGTTGACACCATATATAATTTTGATTCTGGCTGCGGATGTACTGGTCCTTGTAGGAATGACCATCCATGGTGCGCACACTGGTTTTGCGAAGCTGATTTCTAAGGTGATTTCGCTGATGGTATCCATTGTGGTGGTAATCCTTCTATCTTCACTGGTAAACGGATATCGAAAAGGGGATACGTCAAACTTTCTGATTGGCGTTTTGTTTTTGATTATCCTCGGCGCACTGTATAAGCTGGTGCATGCGCTGCTGACATCCATTCGATTTCTGGCCGGTCTCCCGATTCTTGCGGGGGTGGATAAGATCCTGGGCGTTGCAGCTGGCTTCCTGGAGGGATTTGCGATACTCTATATTGCGGAATATCTTCTTCGCGTGTATCTGCTACGGTGAAAAGCGATACGGCACGTTTCACAGGAGTATAGTGGATACGGCGCTGATAAACACTACGTATTGTGGTTGCAATAAAAATATTCACAAAAGTAAAATTCCCTATTGCAAATAGAAAATGTGGATGATAGAATACGATTCGTCGCTGTTGAGGGAACAAAACACGGCGGCTCACGAAAGCAGAAATGCTTGCTTCGAAAAAGGATTTGAAAAAATTCAAAATTCTTGTTGACAAGCTTCTGAAGAAGTGATATTCTAAATGAGTTG
>CAVGIV010000049.1:0-21926 GCA_963629395.1 Paludibacteraceae bacterium
AGAGGCGCTTCGCGCCTTGGCCGCCTGCCAATTTCAATCGTGAATTTGCCTGCAGGCAGTCAATTCACGTTGAAATGTGGCAGGTGCTAAAACAGATACATTTTCATTACTCTGATGCAGGAGAGTATCATTTCTTTCTACAATTGTCAACCATGCGATACGGCATAGTTTACAATCTGCCAACGTGTAGTTGCATCTCGGAATTCTGCGAAATTGTCTTTGGGCTGCGAGTAGCTGCAACAGAGTGCGCATCGCAACAATGCATTGACCGTCCTTCGCGATTCGCCTACAATAGTTGGCGTTGCATTAGCATAGGAAAACACTGGTGAGCGCTTGTGAAGCTCTCTTGCAGCGAATAGAATGGAAGGAAATAAAGACAGATGCTGGAACAGATTTCAATTTTCTCAGAAAACCAGAAGGGTGCCCTCAGCAATATGACGAGCATTCTGATGGAGAACAATATCAACCTGCAGGCTATGATCGTGAACGACAGTGCCGAGTTCGGAATTGTCCGCTTTCTTCTCGAGGACGGCAAAAGGGCGCAGAAGATTCTCGGGCAGGCCGGGTATCTTTGCCATACGGATGCTGTCTACGCTGCAGTTATTTCTGATGAGGTTGGCGGTCTTAATAAGCTTCTGAAGGATGTGGCTGAAATCGGCATCAACATTGATTACATTTATATGTCCCATGACCGGGAAAGCGGTGAGCCTATTGCGGTATTCCATTCACAGGATATTGAAGGTGTAGAAGAGGCACTGACCTGGAGAGGTTATCGCATGGTGTGAACCGCACGATTCCTTTGATTAAACGGCTTAGGGTCGAGTAACTATTCAGAGCCCATTCGCAAAATCGCTGCTACGCAGCTTTCCTTTTGCTCATGTGGCGTTCTCGCCAAATAAAATTTCAAAATCAGCCTTAGAAATGCAAGCATTTCACGTCTGATTTATGAAATTTTGCTTGGCTCTGAATAGTTACCATTCAGGAGATGCCATGCACGATTTAACACAGACAACGCTGTCTGAAAAAGAGATTTTTCAAGGTTACATCCTCCGCGTGCGGAAGGACACGGCGAAGATGCCGGATGGTCAGATTGTAGAACGCGAGGTTGTAGAACATCCCGGCGGCGTTGCCATTGCACTGGAGGATTCCGAGGGTAAATTCTTCCTTGTGACGCAGTGGCGCTATGCACAGGAACAGGTTACTTTGGAATTCCCCGCCGGCAAAAAAGAGGCCGGGGAAGATCCGTTAACTACGGCTAAGCGTGAAATTGTTGAAGAAACCGGCTACGAAGGAACCGATTGGCGGTATCTAGGCTCTATGATGCCGACTCCCGCCTACGACACCGAGGTCATTGAACTCTACTATGCAAAGGCCGGTGACTTCCTTGGCCAGCATCTTGATGATGACGAAGACTTAAGCGCCGAGAGATATTCACTCGACGAATTGACGGAAATGGTGCTCACCGGAACTCTTCGCGATGCAAAGACGATGTATATGACGCTGCTCCTGCAGGAGCTCAAGCGCCGCAAGGAGATCTGATGTGCATCTGTGCTTCGCTGACACAGCACAACAGACGAGTAAGAGCTTGAGCACCGCATTGGTGCAGAAGGGAACAACAATGAGTGGTGATCTGTCAATCGGCCATGTGCGCAGCATTCTGCTTTCCTACGGAACAGAGGTCATGCAGTCCGAAGAATTCCAGGCTGCGTTTTTTCAAACGCACCACCTGCGGACAACTGTGGCTGTGCATTCCATCAATGTCGCAGTGATCAGCATTGTTTTGTGTCTGCTTCTGTCGAGGATTCATATTATCGTTGACTTACAGTCTGTGGTGCAGGCTGCATTGTGCCATGATCTTGGGATTCTTGGAAGGGATCAGAAATACCACAGCAATTTTGAATGCTGTCAGCAGCATCCTGTCGATTCCGTTGCGGTAGCACAGAAGATTTTAAGTCAATACGATGACAAAACATTGAAAATTATTGAGACGCACATGTGGCCGGCAAGGCCTGGGCGTCCCCGCTCCATGGAAGGCTTCGTCGTAACTCTTGCCGACAAATACGCAGCTGTCATGGAGAGCACGCACAGAGCCTACCATTGCCGTCATATCGAACTGCTTCCGCAGTAATGGCACGTTTCTGCTGACAAAAAAGGAACTCACCTGCTATATGGCAGGTGAGTTCCTTTTTTTTAAGAAGACAACTGTTTGTACTGAGTTGTTCCGTGCTGATACGATAGAAATGGATGCCGATGGTTCATGATGCGGCCTGAGCCAGAATAGCCGGAAGCTGCGCATTGATTTGCGCGAGGGTTTAATACAACTTTCACAGATGGAAGGAAAATCTTGTGTATAATGGTGGTACGAGGTTCAAAAGGCAAGCCTGCATGCTGGGATATCCCGGCTGCAGCAGCCGATAGCTCAACATTGAAGATGAAGAGAATTCACCCGGACCGGCACAGTACCGGCAGAAAGGATGGTGTTCTATGAAGAAAAAGGTAATTGCAGCACTTCTTGCATGCTGCGTAACAGCAGGTGCAGCAGTTGGGATGGCAGAGCTTGGGAAATCAGGAACGCTGCAGGCAGATGCGGCGGCAACCCTGAAATTTGCGGCGAGCAGCAAGGATGCACAGGAGGCGGAGACAGCAGAGAGTAAGGATGATGAGGAATCCTCCGCAGAGACTGCATCCAGCAAGAAGTCGGATGATACCGTACAGAAATCCGGTGGGAGCCGGAGTAGTAAGAAGAACAGCAAGAAAACCGAAAAGAGTACTGCTGCATCCACAGCAGAGGAATCGGAAGAGGAAGAAGCTAAGAAGGATGTGGCCAAAGAAGATGACGCTGCCGCTGACACACCGGCCACACTGGAGTCGACTGAAAAGGACCCTGGCGCGCAGGTGACGGTGGCTGCGGACAATGCGACCATTACCGTAACAGGAACGGGAACGAGCACGGTAACACCGGACAGGGCGGTTCTGACGCTGGGGGTTGAGAGCACGGATACCTCTTCGAAGACGGCCCAGGACCAGAATGCGAAGATTATCAACAATGTCATTGACGTGCTGCTCAATGATGGAATTGACAAGAGCAATATCTCCACCAGCAGCTATGATCTGTATGCCAACTATGATTACGATGGTAACTCGAGAGTATTGACCGGATACACAGCATCCACCATGGTGAAGATCAAGGATGTGGACATTTCGAGCGTCGGCGAGCTGGCCGACGACGCGGGAGATGCCGGAGCCAATGTCATCAATGGCTTTACCTTCCAGTACAGCAAGACGGAGGAGGCTTACGACCAGGCACTGGAGGCGGCACTGGATCGCGCGCAGGACAAGGCAATCAAGGTTGCCGACAAGCAAGGCTGCAAGCTCGGCAAGGTGATATCGATTACGGAGAATGGAAACGCCGATTACTATTCCTCCGATGCCAGAGTCTATGCGTCCAATACAGAGGAATCCGCGGATGGGGCAATGACTGTGCTGCCGGGAGAGAATACCATCACGGCGACGGTTACGGTGGTATACGAGCTGGCGGAGTAAAAGCCCTGTACCATTGTGAGCTGCAAATGAGGCCTGCCCGGGCGCTCTTCGTGATTTGAAGAGGGTCCGGCGGGCTTTTTATTCGCACCGGAAAGGCGGCGGAAGATTACAGAAGAGGGCAATAAAACATGTACACCTTTACAGGACGCATTCGCTTCAGCGAAACCAATCAGAACAGAAGACTTCGGATGGAATCGCTGATCGACTATTTTCAGGATTGTTCTACCTTTCAGTCTGAGGATCTTGGTGTAGGCTTTTCTTATCTTGATGCTAATCATGCGGCGTGGATTATCAATTACTGGCAGATTGATATTGAAGAGCTGCCGCGCCTTGGCGATGAAGTCATAACCGGAACATCACCCTATGAGCTGAAGGGCTTTCTTGGACTTCGCAATTTCAGCATGGAGACGAGGGATGGAAGGAGTCTGGTAAAAGCCAACTCCATATGGTCGTTGCTGGATTTGGAAAAGGGACTGCCGGTCAGAGTGGATGATACAATACGCAGTGCCTACGAGCTGCAGCCGAAATTCGACATGGAGTATCTCCCGCGGAAAATCAAGGCTCCGGCGGAGGGCGGACGGGAAGGAAGCCCGGTCCTTATTACAGAGCAGTTTCTGGACAGCAATCATCACGTGAACAACGGGCAATATGTGCGGCTTGCGATGGCGTATGGCCCGGAGGATGAGGAGATTGGGCGACTTCGTGTAGAATATAAAAAACAGGCGTTCCTAAACGATACCATTTTCCCGGTCATCTATGAGAAAATGGAAGAACGCAAAACACTGATATTGCTCAACAGTGCTGCAGGAGAGACATATGCTGCAGTAGAAATTACCAGAAGGTGAGGATAGACAAAACGATGTTTCGAATCGGAGAAAAGCAGACACTGATCGTGGAGAAGAAGGTGCCGATGGGCGTCTTTTTAAAGGAAAAGGAACAAACGGAGGAAGCGCACGTTCTGCTTCCGAAGTCGCAGGTGCCGCATGATCTACAGGCAGGGGATGCAATCGAAGTATTCCTGTATAAGGATTCGGAGGACCGGCTGATTGCCACCTGCAAGGAGCCCAGGCTCATGCTTCATCAGGTGGGACGGCTCCGTGTCCGCGAGGTGGGACGGATCGGTGCCTTCCTGGACTGGGGACTGGACAAGGATCTACTGCTTCCGTTTCATGAGCAGCCAAGGGACCAGCGCGTACAGGCGGGGCAGGAGGTGCTGTGTGCTGTGTACCTCGACAAGAGCGGGCGGCTTGCTGCGACGATGAATGTATATCCGTGGCTTTCATTGCAAAGCCCGTATCAGAAGGGGGATACGGTCAGCGGCATTGTGTATGAAACCAGTGAGAATTTCGGACGATTCGTTGCGGTGGATGACCGGTATTCTGCACTCATTCCTAAAAAAGAGCTGATCCGTGAGCTGAAGGTCGGTGACACTGTGAAGGCGCGAGTGGCCAATGTCCGGCCGGACGGCAAGCTGGATCTGTCCCTGCGCGCACCGGCGGCGAACCAGATGGCAGAGGATGCGGCGGTTCTTCTGAAAAAGCTTCAGCAAAATAACGGAACCCTCCCATTTTCGGACAAGGCGGATCCGGACCTCATTCGCCGGGAGATGCAGATGAGCAAGGCACAGTTTAAGCGCGCGGCGGGGCGCCTGCTGAAGGAAGGCAAGATTCGTATCGGGGAGGATTCGATTTCTCTTTGCTAAGGAAACGCTTTAATCAGCGCTTCCCTGGGAGATGCTCTTGAACCCGGTCGTCTGCACGTAGAATTGCTGCCGGCTGACGGGATATAGATTTTTTGCTTGTATTGCTTTAGAATGTTCTTTATTGGGGAAACGAGTGCTGTCTTGCAGCATATGGCATAGCAACGAAAGAAAGAGTGTGGGGGCATGATTTCAAATCAGGTATTGCAAAGTACGATTGACGGGGTTAGGGATATTTCGCACCTGGATATCTGCGTGATGGATGCAGAGGGGCGGGATGTGGTTTCAACGCAGCCGGTTTTTCAGGAGGCTGCGTCTGCTATTCCGGACTTTGTGGCTTCGCCGGCGGACTCACAGTCGGCAGGTCCGTTCCATTTCTTCAAGGTTTTTGATGAGAGCAGTCTGGAATACATTCTGGTGGTGAAGGGGACCACGGACAACACACTTCTGGTGGGGCGCATGGCGGCCTATCAGATTCATGGACTGATCGGCGCCTTTAAGGAGCATTATGACAAAGACAGCTTCATGAAGAATCTCCTTCTGGACAATCTTCTTCTGATAGACATCTACGAGCGGGCTAAAAAGCTCCATATCCAGGCGAATTGCCCGAGGGTTGTCTTTCTTGTGGAATCCCAGGATCATTCGAAGGACCGCGAGATTTCGCTTGTCCTGCAGGAACTGACAGGCACGGGCTCCAGCGACTTTGTAACACAGGTGGATGAGAATGGAACCGTGATCGTTCATCATGCACAAAGTGATCGAACGGATGAGGGACTGGCGGACTTTGCAGAAGGGGTTATGAATCATCTGCATCGGGCCGGAATACAGAACGTTCGCATTGCATACGGCACGGTGGTCGGTGAGCTTAAAGAGCTGAGCCATTCCTACAAGGAAGCAAAGATGGCATTGGATGTGTCCCGTATTTTCTTTGAGGAGCGGGATGTTATTGCCTATGATCAGCTTGGCATCGGGCGTCTGATTTACCAGCTTCCGATTCCGCTGTGCCGGATGTTTATCCGCGAGATTTTCAAAGAGAAACGGCCGGATGAATTTGACGAAGAGACACTGTCTACGATTAATAAGTTTTTTGAGAACAATCTGAACGTATCAGAGACCTCAAGGCAGCTGTTCATACACCGCAACACACTGGTATACCGTCTGGATAAGCTCCTCAAGAGCACCGGACTGGATCTTCGTGTGTTTGAAGATGCCATCACATTTAAGATTGCATTGATGGTGGTGAAGTATATGAAATACATGGATCAGGAGAATCGGTAATTCATGAGAAAGAATTCCTACAAGGACGCAGATGATGTGGTGATTTCCCTTCGGCATGTCTGCAAGCAATATTCCAAGGATGCGGCTGGTGTAATTGACGCGAATCTGGAGGTGCATGACGGAGAGTTTGTTTTTATCACAGGAGAGACCGGATCCGGAAAATCCACTCTTTTGAAGATGATTATGCGGCAGCTCAAGGCAACAGACGGTTCCATTGAGGTTCTGGGCTATGATCTGAACCGTATTCGCCACGGAAAGATTTCTAAGTTCCGAAGGAATATCGGCATTGTGTTCCAGGATTTCCGTCTTTTGAAGGACAGAGATGTTTATGAGAACGTTGCCTTTGCACAGCGAATTCTGATGGTGCCCAAGAATCAGATGAAGCATAATGTGACAAGCGTGCTGCAGATGGTGGGTATGGCGGATAAATATAAGCGCCAGGTCACCCAGCTCTCCGGCGGTGAGCAGCAGCGTGTTGCCCTGGCAAGAGCGCTGGTGAATAAGCCGCTTTTGCTGTTGGCGGACGAGCCGACGGGAAATCTTGACCAGGATACAGCCTGGGAGATTATGCAGCTGATTGAGCGGGCAAACCGTGAGACCAAGACAACGGTGCTGGTGGTTACGCATGACCGCGGAATCGTAGACCGGATGCATAAGCGTGTCATTGAGATGAAGCGAGGCGAGATCATCAGTGACACGGCAGAGACACCGTACTCGGATTACGAGGAAGAGTACGAGTATCAGGATGTTGACGCGGACGAATACGATTACGAGGAATACAGATGAGAATCAGCAACATTTTATATTCGATTGGGCAGAGCTTCCGGAACATGTTCAAAAACCGTGGATATACGTGTGCATCCATTGCAACCATTTCCGCATGTCTGTTCATGTTCGGCATTTTTTTCTCTGTCTTGTTCAATCTGCGTAGCATCATGCAGAGTGCGGAGCAGGAGGTATCGGTAACGGTATTTTTCCAGTCGGGAACAACGGAGGATCAGATCCAGCAGCTAAAGGTCGCGATTGAGGAACGAGATGAGGTTTCCAAGGTGGAATACATCTCAGCCGAGCAGGCCTGGGCGGATTTCTCGGAGGAATACCTGCAGGGCTATGCAGATGGATTTACGGAGAATCCGCTGGCGGATTCGGCCAATCTGGAGATCTATCTGTCGGATGTTTCGAAGCAGGCAGAGCTGGTTGATTATCTGGAGGGACTGGATGTGGTCCGGGAGGTAAATCGTTCCGAGATTACAGCGGACACCATCTCCGGCGCCAACACGCTGATCATGTACGCTTCGGTGGCGATTATTCTGATGCT
Source organism: Paludibacteraceae bacterium (assembly GCA_963629395.1). Taxonomy (GTDB): domain Bacteria; phylum Bacillota; class Clostridia; order Lachnospirales; family Lachnospiraceae; genus CAG-791. The sequence continues at coordinate 7,839 of CAVGIV010000049.1, forward strand.
GCTGATTGTTTCCGTCTTCCTGATCAGCAATACCATTGCCATGGGAATTACGACGCACTGGGAAGAGATTTCCATCATGAAATACATCGGTGCAACGGACCTGTTCGTACGTGCGCCTTATGTTATCGAGGGCGTGATGATCGGCCTGGTGGGAGCTCTTATCCCGCTGGCGATTCTGTATTATCTGTACAATACGGCGATTGAAATCATTACCACGAAGTTCTCCATTTTGATGAATTTTATGGAGTTTCAGAGTGTGGGCGCTGTGTTCTATTATCTGCTCCCGGTATCGCTGGTGCTCGGCGTTGGCATCGGATTTTTCGGCAGCTTGATTACGGTAAGGAAACACTTGCATGTTTAATCGACACAATGCGGAGACGGTCCCGGCCAGGGACGGCAGCTCCCAAATGCATAACAGACAGAAACGGCGGTGCGCATTATGCTGCGCACTGCTTTTTGGCTTTATGGCAGTGGCGGGTCCAGCTGCGTACGAAGTAGAAGCGGAGACGGTTACAGAGGACACCATCAAAGAAAAAGAGAATCAGATTGAGGCGGCCAAGCAGGAACGCCAGCAGGTCCAGAACAGCATCAGCAGCCTCAAGGACATGAAGGCCAGTCTGGAAACGCAGAAGTCCAATCTGAGCAGCTATGTGACGGAGATGGATGCCAAGCTGACAGAAATTCAGGCGAACATCGACAGCATCAGGCAGCAGATAGAGGACAAGGAAGCAGATATAGTCCAGACAGAGCTGGAGCTGGAGGAAGCGGAGGCAACGCAGCAGCAGCAATACGACAATATGAAGAAGCGCTGCCAGTTTATTTATGAGAAGGGCAACAGCTACCTGATGGAGGTGCTTCTTCAGTCCGCGAGCTTTGGCGACCTTCTGAACAAGGCGTACTATATCCAGCAGCTGTCGATGTACGATCAGGATCTTCTGGGGCGCCTTCGGCAGCAGGCAGAACTGGTAAAGAAAACAAAGGAAGCACTGGAAGAGGAGAAGGAGACGCTGGCGGAGGAAAAGAGCGCTGTTGAAGAGGAAGAGGCCAATGTGGAGGCCCTGATTAAGGAAAAACAGCAGCAGATTGCAGCGACGGAATCGGAGATTGCAGAATCCGCCTCGACCATCGAGGAATATCAGAATCAGCTGAGTCAGCAGACCTCCACCATTGCGGCCCTGGAGGCGGCAGTTGCGGCGGACAAGCAGACTCTGGCTGCGCAGAACCGCAAATATACCGGAGGTGTCTTCACGTGGCCGGCACCGTCCTATACATACGTATCCTCGGAATTCGGCTATCGAATCCATCCGATTTACGGGACGCAGATATTCCACAGCGGACTGGATCTGGCGGCACCAAACGGCTCACCGATTCTGGCGGCAGCGGATGGAGTTGTGGTAGCGGCATCCTATGAATCCTCCATGGGCAACTATATTATGATCAATCATGGGGACGGCTTATACACGATTTATATGCATGCCAGTGCACTGTACGTCTCTACCGGACAGGAGGTGAGCGCCGGTGATCAGATCGGCGCCGTCGGCAGCACAGGTAATTCCACAGGACCGCACCTGCACTTTTCGGTACGTTTGAATGGATCTTATGTGAATCCGTGGGGCTATCTTGGCGGCGGCTGAGCGTAAGAGAGGCGCATTTATGGAAGAAAACGAAGTGGAAAAGGTGACAGAAGAAACGGCGGTAACAAATAATACATCGGATACATCCGACGGGAAGCGGACAAAGGGGCGCCGCCGGGGGATTTTATTGTTCGGCGCAGGAGTGCTGGCCGGTGCGGCAGCCTGCTTTCTGTCTGTGTACGTATGCAGCGGCGGAACGGTGTTTACCGGCGGCGTGCTCTCGGGTAAGACGCGCTCCAAGCTTCTTACGTTGGAAAAGATGATTGACAAGTATTATTACAAGGCGGATGAGCTGACGCAGGAGCAGCTGGAAGACGGCTTGTATAAGGGTCTTCTGGAGGCCCTGGATGATCCGTACTCTGTGTATTACACGGAGGAGGAAACGCAGAAAAGAAACGATTCAATCGAAGGCTCGTACAGCGGAATCGGCGCGTACGTTTCAGTGGATACAGATACGGGGTACCCCAAGATTGCAGGCGTCATCGGCGGCGCTCCGGCTGAGGAAGCGGGACTGAAGGAGAATGACCTTCTGTGCAAGGCGGACGGAGAGTCCTTAAAGGATATGGATCTGGATCTTGCAGTCGGGCTGATTCGCGGCGAATCCGGCACAACGGTAGCACTGACCATCCTGCGCGACGGGGAGGAAATGGAGCTTGAGGTCACCAGAGGCGAGGTGGAATCCAAAACCGTTGCAAGCGAAATGCTGGAAAATGATATCGGCTATCTGTACATCTCCAATTTCACCAATTCGACACCGGCCCAGTTCGAGGAGCAGCTGGCGCAGCTGCAGGAGCAGGGAATGAAGGCACTGATGCTGGATCTTCGCGGTAATCCGGGCGGAACGGTGGAATCTGTGACGGAAATTGCAGAGTATTTAATTCCGGAAGGACTGGTGTTCTATATGCAGTATCCGGACGGCAGCCGGAAGGACTACAGCGTAGATGGATCCAATTACATTGAGCTGCCCATCACGGTTCTGGTCAACAATAATTCGGCAAGTGCCTCGGAGATTCTTTCCAGTGCCATTCAAGAATCCGGTGCCGGAAAGGTGGTAGGAACGCAGACATACGGGAAGGGCGTGGTGCAGACCATGTATCCGCTGCGGGACAAAACGGCGGTGAAGCTCACGGTTTCGGAATATTTCACCCGAAACGGGAATTCCATCAACGGAGTGGGCGTAACCCCGGATCTGGTTGTGGAGTACGATGAAGATTCCTACAACGAGGAGAAGAACCTGGATAACCAGATGGAGGAGGCGCTTCGCGTGCTGCAGGAGGAGCTGGCTGAATAATGAAAATGAATAGTTACAGGAATGGTTACAAAAGCGGGGCGGTATGAGAGAATGTAAGCAGTAAGGGTTGCGACAATCCGGCACCGGGTATAGCGCAGAGGCTATGCAGAAGAGAGGATTACAATGGGACTGTTACAGGTAGGAGTAAGCGCGGCATCGTCTGTATTGGCGGATCAGTGGAGAGAATATTTTTATTGTGATTCTATGGATGCGAATACGCTTGTGGTAAAGGGAACCCGGCGCAAGCAGTCCAGATCGCATAATAACGGATCGGACAACGTGATTTCTAACGGATCGATCGTTGCGGTCAGCGATGGACAGTGCATGATCATCGTGGAACAGGGCAAGATCGTTGAGGTTTGCGCAGAGCCCGGTGAGTTTGTTTTTGACAGCGCGGCATCACCGACGATCTTTGCGGGAGGACTGAAGAAGGGAATTCAGGACTCCTTCAATGCCTTCACCAAACGCGTGGGCTTTGGCGGAGATACGGCGGTAGATCAGAGGGTTTATTATTTTAACACCAAGGAGATCATCGGCAACAAGTACGGAACGGCCAATCCGGTGCCCTTCCGTGTGGTGGATCGGAACATCGGACTTGATGTGGATATTTCGATTACCTGCTTTGGTGAATATGCGTATCGGATTCAGGATCCGATTCTCTTCTACAAGAACGTATGCGGCAATGTGGAGGAGGCATATACACGGAGCAAAATCGATTCACAGCTCAAATCGGAGCTTCTGACGGCGTTGCAGCCGGCCTTTGCACAGATTTCCGAGCAGGGAGTCCGGTACAGCGCTGTTCCTGCGCATGCGGATGATCTGGCAGCAGCGCTGAACAATGCGCTGTCTGATTCCTGGGGGAAGACCTACGGACTCATTATCTCCACCTTCGGAGTATCCAGCATTCGTGCGAGCGAAGAAGATGAGAAGATGATCAAGGAGCTGCAGCGCAATGCCGTTTACCAGAATGCGAATATGGCAGCAGCAACGCTGACGGCAGCACAGGCACAGGCTATGCAGGATGCGGCCCGCAATACCAATGGGGCGATGATGGGCTTTGCCGGAATGAACATGGCGCAGCAGGCAGGCGGCATCAACGCGGGACAGCTCTACCAGATGGGAGCCCAGCAGGCGCAGGCTGCGCAACAGATGCGCCCGGCTGCAGAATCCGGATGGACCTGCCCGTCCTGCGGACAGACTGGGAATGGCGGCAATTTCTGCCAGAACTGCGGCAGTGCAAGACCCGTATCCGGAAACTGGACCTGCCCGTCCTGCGGACAGGGCGGCAATACCGGAAAGTTCTGTCAGAACTGCGGGAAGCCGAGAGTATAAAAATCCTGGTACAGAAGCGGCAGCACAACAGGATGAAATGCCCCTCACCGGCTTCGGTGAGGGGCATTTTGAAAAAGGGGGTTCATGTGGGACAGCAGGTTACGAATTACATTTGTCTGAATTGCGGGGGACCGGTGCATTTTGATGCTGACACCGGAAAGGTGAAGTGCGATTACTGTGACAGCCTGTTCACTATTGAAGAGGTGAAGCGTTACTACGAGGAGCGGAATAAAAAGGCAAAGGCGGCAGCCGCCGAAGCAGGGGGAGCCGGCGCCAAGGCAGAGGCTCTTGGCGCAGAAGCGCCCAATGTAGAAACGGCAGCAGGAGATGACTGGTCGGGAGAAGCGAACCTGAAGGTCTATCACTGCGGCAATTGCGGTGCGGAGCTGATTGCGGATGCATCGACAGCGGCTACGACGTGCCCGTATTGCGGAAATCCGACGGTTATTCCCGGACAGTTCTCTGTGGGGCGGCGGCCGGATTATATCATTCCCTTTGCGTCGAAGAAGGAAACGGCAATCGAGAAACTAAAAGACTATTACAAGGGAAAGCTCCTTTTGCCGAAGTCCTTTACGCAGAGGAATCACCTGCAGGAAATCAAGGGCGTTTACGTTCCATACTGGCTCTTCGGAGGCAGCGTGGATGCGGATATGTCCTTTGAATGCGGCAAATCGACGGTGACAGTGGAGGGGGATTTTGAAGTAACCAGAACCCGTCTTTACGATGTACAGCGGGCAGGAACGATGACCTTCGATAAGATCCCGTGTGATGCGTCTGCCAGCATGCCGGATGATCTTATGGACTCGATTGAGCCCTTTGATTATGCAAAGCTCACCGGCTTTGAGCTGGAATATCTCCCGGGGTTCCTTGCGAACAAATATGACGTAGAGGCGGACAAGCTGCAGAAGAAGGCGGATGAGCGCGCGAAGGAAACCACGTACACAGAGCTTCAGAGCAGCATTTCCGGATATGACAGCGTGCAGCAAAAGAATCAGAAGGCGGTTGTTCATCACGGCAAGACAGACTATGCATTGATGCCGGTATGGCTTTTATACACCCGGTGGAATGAACAGGATTTCCTGTTTGCCATGAACGGGCAGACAGGCAAAATGACGGGAAACCTGCCGGTATCAAAAGGAAAAACAGCTGCCTGGTTTGCCGGCATCGGTGCGGCGGCGTTTGCCTTTTTTATGGCGGTGGCGATGCTGTGCATGGGAGCCGAAGATACGGGAACTGCGGCCGTTATTTCGGCTGTGCTCGCCGTGGTGATCGGCGGTATTTCCATTGGCATCATGGTAGGACAGATGAAGCCGGTAGAAGCGGCAAGAGCAGCCGGGCATTACCTTGTAAGAGATAAATCTCAAATTACCGTCCGGAAGGACCGGTATATCCGTACCGTTGAGTCGAGAAAACGTATCCAGAAGCCACAGCAGCAGGGAGGACCGGGAGCAAGGAGGCCGAAATGACTGCTGTGCGGAGAAATAGAATTGGCTTTTTAATTAATCAGACAGTTTCCGGGTATACCGTTGAGCTGTGCCGGGGAGCCAAGAAAGCAGCGATGGAAGAGAATGCGGATTTGTATATCTTTTCCGGAGCGCTGGCGATGACTCCGAAGGAAAGTGATCTGGATAAAACTGCGCTTCAGCGAAATGTGCTGTATGAATACAGTCTGCAGCTGGATCTGGATGCCCTGGTTGTTGCTTATGACGGGGTCAAGCAGAGCAGTGAGCCGGCGGTGTTCGAGCATTTTCTGGAAGAAGCCGGCGATCGGAAGCTGGTATACATGGAGGCAACCGTTCCGGGGGTTCGTTGCATACAGGCGGATCAGGTCAGTACACTGCGCAGCCTGATTGAGCATCTGATACTGGAGCATGGATGCCGGCACATCGGATGCCTTCGCGGGCCTGTGGGATCTCCGGATGCGGATATCCGTTACAAGGTGTATGAGGAGGTGCTACGGGAGCATGGCCTTACAGCGGAGGACTATGTAGAGGTTGGGAGTTTTCTGGAGGAATCCGGCAACAATATCCGTCCGCTCCTTTGCAGGCATCCGGAAATAGATGCGGTTGTATGCTGCAACGACCTTGTCGCGATTCGCGCACAGGAGGTTATGACGGAAATGGGGCGTATCCCCGGAAAAGACATTGCAGTGATCGGATGCGACAATATCGAAGCCTCCAAACGGGCCAAGCCGCCTCTTACAACCATAGAGATGGATGAAGGAAAGGTGGGTTACTACGGGGTAAAGGAGGCCATAGGCCTTGTGAACGGAGCTTCGCAGAAGATCCATGCCGTGTCCTGCCATGCAGTATACCGGCAGTCCTGCGGCTGCAGCCGGAAAGAGGATATGAACCTCGATCAGGTGGAGAGACATCACTGGGAGCATGCTGTCTACTGCTACGAAAAGCAGCTGATCAAATACAGCGTGGATGCACTTCTGGCTGCCACGCTGGCGGATGCTGCGGTTGGACAGCGGAAAGTAAATGAGGAGGTGCTCCGGAAGGTGGCAACAGCGCTGCGGGAGATGGGTATCGGCAATGCGGTACTGCTGCTGTTTCCTGCACCGATTCCTGTGCGGGATGGGCAGGGCTGGTTTATGTGCGCGGCCGAGGCAAGGCCGGTGCTGCGCCTTTGCAGCGGAGAGGCGATTATCCGCGATCCGGGAGAGGTACCGTGCATACCGGTAGGTGCATTGCTGCAGAATGTCTACGGCTATGGCGGCGCGCCGAGAACCAGATCGGTTTTCGTCCTGCAGTGTGAACAGGAGCAGTTTGGACTGCTGATCTGCAGAGAGAGTCTGGAATCCATGGCAACACTGTATATGGCCTGCTATCAGCTTGGCAGCATGCTGAAATTTATTTCGCTGCAGGAGCAGCACTACGAACTGGAGAACAAGCTGCACGGCGCGGTAAAGACCATTACGGAGAAAAGTGAGATTCTGCAGCGACTGTCACAGTATGATGCACTGACACAGATATACAACCGGAGAGGACTCCTTGAGGCGATGCGCATGGCCAGGACCAGGCATGCAGGCCAGAGGGCAGCACTTTTGTTCATGGATCTGAACAGTCTTAAGCAGATTAATGACCGGTTCGGGCACAGCGCCGGTGACTTTGCGATTTCATCCTTTGCAAGAATTCTGAAGGAAACGCTGCGAAGCGAGGATATCATCGGACGCTTTGGCGGTGATGAATTCATGGCACTGCTCGTGGGCGTGAATGCAGGTATAGAGAACGAAGTGCGGGAGCGGTTCCGAAATGCGTTCCAGCGCTTTAATGAGCAGTCGGACCGTCCGTTTTACGTAGAGGCTTCGTTAGGGGTTTATTCGTTCCGATTGGATGAGAATACCAATCTGGAGGCATTGTTCGACTCGGCGGATCAGTTTCTGTATGAGGACAAGCAAAGGAAACGGAAGGACGTCAGAAAAGCTATATAGAAAATCCGTGCGATCCGCCGGAATAAACGCGACGCGAAAGAGAAAACGATGGACCATTTTGTACTTCATTCTGAATTTCAGCCAACCGGCGACCAGCCAAAGGCTATAGAAGATCTTGTGAACGGGTTTCGAGCGGGGAACCAGTTTCAGACGCTTCTGGGCGTGACGGGCTCCGGCAAAACCTTCACCATGGCGAATGTCATTCAGGCACTGAATCGCCCGACACTGATTATTTCCCACAATAAGACACTGGCAGGTCAGCTGTATGGGGAGATGAAGGAGTTTTTTCCGGAGAATGCGGTGGAGTATTTTGTGTCCTATTACGACTATTATCAGCCGGAAGCCTACGTGCCGCAGACGGACACATATATTGCAAAGGATTCTGCAATCAACGACGAGATCGACAAGCTGCGCCTGTCAGCAACGGCTTCGCTGTCGGAGCGACGGGATGTGATTGTTGTTGCCAGCGTATCCTGTATTTACGGACTGGGATCGCCGGATGAATTCAAGGGGATGTCCATTTCTCTGCGTCCCGGCATGCAGAAGGACCGGGATGATGTCATCCGGGAGCTGATCGCCATTCAGTACAGGCGAAACGACCAGAATCTGGAACGATGTGATTTTCACGTGCGTGGAGACACATTGGAGATTTATCCGGCGCAGGGCAGTGAATATCTGATTCGTGTGGAGTTCTTCGGTGATGAGATTGACCGAATCTGTGAGGTGGACCGGATTACCGGGAGGGTACACGCCAGCCTGGAGCATGTAATGATTTATCCGGCGTCCCACTATGTGGTGCCCCAGGACAAGATCAATCTGGCCTGTGAGAATATTGAAAAAGAGCTGGAGGAGCGGGTCCGGTATTTTAAGGGAGAGGACAAGCTGATTGAAGCGCAGCGGATTTCGGAGAGGACCAATTTTGACATAGAAATGATGCGGGAGACCGGCTTTTGCTCCGGAATAGAGAATTATTCCAGGCACTTGAATTTCCTGCCGGAGGGGGCAGAGCCGCTGACACTGATGGATTTCTTTCCCAAGGAGTTTCTGATCATTGTGGATGAGTCGCATATGACCATTCCACAGGTCGCGGCAATGTATCACGGGGACCGAAACCGCAAGCTGACACTGGTGGATTACGGCTTTCGTCTGCCGTCGGCATTGGACAACCGGCCGCTTAATTTTGATGAATTTGAATCCAAAATTGACCAGATGCTCTTCTGCTCTGCAACGCCTGGCAAATACGAGGCGGAGCATGAGCTTTTGCGGACAGAGCAGGTGATTCGTCCGACCGGCCTGCTGGATCCTGAGATCGACGTTCGTCCGGTAGAGGGTCAGGTGGACGATCTGATTGCAGAAATCCGGAAGGAGACTGCAAAGGGCAGCAAGGTCCTGGTGACTACGCTTACCAAGAAGATGGCGGAGGACCTGACGGATTATCTGAATGAAGCTGGCATCCGCGTGCGGTACCTGCATTCGGACATTGATACACTGGAACGCTCGGAGATCATCCGGGATATGCGGCTGGATGTTTTTGATGTACTGGTAGGAATCAACCTTCTTCGTGAGGGACTGGATATACCGGAGATTTCGCTTGTGGCAATTCTGGATGCGGATAAAGAGGGCTTCCTTCGCTCTGAGACCTCGCTGGTGCAGACCATCGGACGTGCGGCCCGCAATGCAGACGGTCACGTTGTGATGTATGCGGACACGATCACCGATTCCATGCGGCGGGCTATTGATGAAACAAGACGCAGACGCTTGCTCCAGGAGGCTTACAACAAGGAACATGGAATTACACCGCAGACCATTCGCAAGGCGGTGAGAGATCTGATTGCCATTTCCAAAGAGGTGACGAAGGAACAGGTGCGCTTTGAAAAGGATCCGGAATCCATGTCCGAGAAGGAGCTGGAGAATCTGATCAAAAAGGTGGAGAAGCAGATGAAGAAGGCAGCAGCGGAGCTTAACTTTGAGACGGCTGCACAGCTGCGTGATCAGATGAAGGAACTAAAAGAGCAGCTGTTGGAGCTGACCGGAGGCAAATAGCCTTTTATTATGCAGGCGATGTACGACCGCTCGTTAGACAAGGACGTGCAAGATCCGTCAAAGGAGTATAAGAATAAATGGCAGTTAAGATGAAAAAGCCGGATTACTGGCCGGCGCTGGCGGAGGCGGAGCTTCTGGCACAGGGACAGAAAAAACAGGACGAGGAGCGGCGCAGCCTTATTCATAAGGAAGACTGTATCCGTATCCGGGGAGCCAGAGAGCATAATCTTAAAAATGTGAATCTTACGATTCCCCGTAATGAGCTGGTGGTGCTGACGGGATTATCCGGCTCCGGCAAATCCAGCCTTGCGTTCGATACGATTTATGCGGAAGGGCAGCGCCGGTATATGGAATCCCTCTCCTCCTATGCGCGGCAGTTCCTCGGGCAGATGGAGAAGCCGGATGTGGATCAGATTGACGGACTGTCTCCTGCGATTTCCATTGATCAGAAATCAACCAACCGCAACCCAAGGTCAACCGTGGGAACGGTTACGGAAATCTATGACTACTTCCGGCTTTTGTATGCGAGAATCGGCATTCCGCATTGTCCCAAGTGCGGAAAGGTCATTGCTCGTCAGACGGTAGATCAGATGGTGGATCAGGTGCAGAAGCTGCCGGAAGGAACGAAGATTCTGGTGCTGGCCCCGGTTGTGCGGGGCAAGAAGGGACGCCATGAAAAGGTGCTGGAGCGTGCAAGGCGGGCAGGATATGTGCGGGTTCGCGTGGACGGCAATCAATACAGCCTGTCGGAGGAAGACATTGCACTGGATAAGAATCTCAAGCACAGCATTGAGGTAGTGGTGGACAGACTGGTGGTGCGTGATGGAATGCAGAAGCGCCTGACCGATTCGCTGGAAAACGCGCTGGGGCTTGCTGAAGGCCTGGCACAGGTGCAGGTGGTGGATGGGGAGCTGCTGCAGTTTTCCCAGAACTTTGCCTGCCCGGACTGCGGAATCAGCATTTCGGAGATTGAGCCGAGAAGCTTTTCCTTCAATAATCCCTTCGGCGCCTGCCCGGGCTGTGCAGGAATCGGATACAAGATGGAGTTTGACCCCGCGCTGATGATCCCGGACCAGAGCAAGTCCATTCAGGACGGCGCCATTGCGGTAAGCGGCTGGGCCAGCTGCATGAAGGAGGGGAGCTGGACCAATGCCACGCTGGTGGGCCTTGCGGAGAAGTTCCATTTTCGCCTGGATACACCCTGGCAGGAGCTGCCGCAGAAGGCAAGAGATGTTCTGATGAACGGCTCCCCGGAGGAGTTTGAGATTCAGTATAAGAGCCAGAGCAGCGTCAGCAAGGTGACCTATCGCATTACGTTCGAAGGACTCATGGAGAATACGTATCGGCGGTATAAAGAGGCCGGGGATCGTATGCGGCAGGAGTATGAGCAGTTTATGCGCATAAGTCCGTGCAAAATATGCGGCGGGAAACGGCTGAAGCCGGAGTCCCTGGCAGTGACTGTTGGCGACCGGAATATCTCGGAGGTGACGGAGCTGTCCATTCGGGAGCTGCTTGCCTTTGTAAACCGGCTGGAGCTGACACCGCAGCAGCGGATGATCGGTGCGCAGATTCTCAAGGAAATCCGAAACCGTGTATCGTTTCTTAGTAATGTTGGTCTGGAGTATCTGTCTTTATCCCGCGCAACAGCAACGCTGTCCGGCGGCGAGGCACAGAGAATCCGCCTGGCGACGCAGATCGGCTCCGGGCTTGTAGGCGTCTGCTACATCCTGGATGAGCCATCCATCGGTCTGCATCAAAGAGACAATGATAAGCTGCTCCGGACGTTGAAAAATCTTCGTGATATGTGGAATACGGTGATTGTGGTGGAGCACGATGAGGATACCATGCGGGCGGCGGACTATATCGTGGATGTAGGACCCGGCGCCGGTTCGCACGGCGGCGAGATCGTTGCCTGCGGAACGGCAGAGGAAATTATGCAGAATCCGGATTCCATCACCGGGCAGTATCTTTCCGGCAGGAAGTTCGTTCCGGTGCCGCAGACCCGCAGGAAGCCATCGGCATGGCTTACAGTTCGCGGCGCTGCCATGAACAATCTCAAGCACATTGATGTACGCTTCCCGCTGGGGGTTCTGTGTCTGGTGACGGGTGTATCCGGCTCCGGAAAGAGCTCGCTGGTCAATGAAATTCTTTACCAGAAGCTGGCCAAGGAGCTGAACCGTGCCAAAACCATTCCGGGTCCGTGCGACGGAATCGACGGAATTGAGCAGCTGGACAAGGTGATCAATATCGACCAGTCTCCGATTGGCCGCACGCCGAGGTCGAATCCTGCGACCTATACGGGTGTGTTCGATATCATTCGGGAGCTGTTTGCAGGTACCTCCGATGCCAGAGCCAAGGGATATTCAAAGGGGCGGTTTTCCTTCAATGTGAAGGGCGGACGGTGCGAGGCATGCTCCGGTGACGGTATTTTGAAAATAGAAATGCACTTTTTGCCGGATGTCTACGTTCCCTGCGAGGTCTGCGGCGGCAAGCGCTACAATCGTGAAACGCTGGAGGTGAAATACAAAGGGAAAAGCATCTATGATGTTCTGAATATGACTATTGAAGAAGCGGTGCAGTTCTTTGAAAATGTACCTGCCGTCCGCGACAAGATACAGACACTGTACGATGTCGGACTTGGATATGTGAAGCTGGGACAGCCCAGCACAGAGCTGTCCGGCGGCGAGGCTCAGCGCATCAAGCTGGCGGCGGAGCTGTCAAGACGGTCTACAGGCCGAACCATTTACATTCTGGACGAGCCTACAACCGGACTGCACTTTGAGGATGTCCGGAAGCTGACACAGATCCTGCAGAAGCTGGTGGACGGCGGCAACAGTGTGATTGTCATTGAACACAACCTGGATGTGATCAAAACAGCGGATTATATCATCGATATGGGCCCCGAGGGCGGCGATGGCGGTGGTCAGGTGGTGGCCTGCGGTACACCGGAGGAAATTGCAGGGGCGCACTGGTCCTACACCGGATATTACGTGAACAAGGCGCTGCAGAAGAGACAAGTATAAACTTTCTGTGATTACCTCCGGAAAGACTTTGAAAACAACATGCCTGTAGTCTATACTGTAAAGGCGCCTCTTTGGGAGCGATTCTTTTATTCGCATAATCCCGAACAGTGAGACGCTTGATATATAGCAGATACAGGTCCTGCGCAGAGGACCTTTTACAGCATAGATACAGGGGAATTGATACATGCCTATTCAGCATTCGGACATTGGAATTGATTTGGGAACAGCAAGTGTTCTTGTTTATATCAGAGGAAGAGGCGTAGTTCTGAAGGAGCCCTCCGTGGTCGCTTTTGACCGGGACACCAACAAGATCAAGGCAATCGGTGAGGATGCACGCCTTATGCTCGGCCGCACGCCGGGCAACATTGTGGCGGTTCGCCCGCTTCGGCAGGGAGTTATTTCGGATTACACCGTCACCGAGAAGATGATGAAGTATTTTATCCAGAAGGCGGTTGGCAAGCGGACCTTCCGGAAGCCGCGCATCGCAGTGTGTGTGCCCAGTCAGGTCACTGAGGTTGAGAAGAAGGCGGTTGAGGATGCGACCTTTCAGGCGGGAGCCAGGGAGGTATACATCATTGAGGAGCCCATTGCGGCAGCCATTGGCGCTGGTATCGATATTTCCAAGCCCTGCGGCAACATGGTGGTGGATATTGGCGGCGGTACGACCGATATTGCGGTGATTTCACTTGGCGGGACGGTGGTCAGCACCTCCATCAAGGTGGCCGGTGATGATTTTGATGATGCACTGGTTCGCTACATGCGCAAAAAGTACAACCTGCTGGTCGGCGAGCGCACGGCGGAGGACATCAAGATTAAGATCGGCAGCTGCTATCCTTCGGTTGAGGAGGATTTCATAGAGGTGCGCGGCCGTAATCTGGTGACCGGTCTTCCGCGTACCATCAAGGTTTCCTCCGGAGAGACGGAGGAGGCACTGAAGGAAGCGACCAACCAGATTGTGGAGGCAATTCACAGCGTACTCGAGAAGACGCCGCCGGAGCTGGCAGCCGATATCGCTGACCGGGGAATTGTTCTGACAGGCGGCGGATCTTTGCTGAACGGACTGGAGGATCTGATCACCAGCAAGACCGGTATCAGCGCAGTAACAGCCGAGGATCCCATGACAGCAGTGGCTATCGGAACCGGCAAATATGTGGAATTTATTGCCGGAGAGGCAACCATCGAGGCGTAGTGCGCACCCCATTGAAATGTGATATCCAGGCCGGACAGCGGACACTGTCCGGCACTTTTTGTACCTGAGGGTAACTATTCAGAGTCAAGCAAATTTGCATAAAATGCGCGAGTAATGCTTGCATTAACGAGCACATTTTT
>CAVGIV010000050.1:0-21680 GCA_963629395.1 Paludibacteraceae bacterium
GCTCGCAAGCACCGAGGCCTCGCAAGGCCCCTGATCCGGACATTCTCCGCCACCCTGTCGCTGGCTTGAGTCCAAACCTCACATGTGCAAAATTACTGTGCCTGCAACCATCCATTTCTTGCATTATATGGCAGAGCATTCTACAATCCCATTGTCAAAAGGACGCAAAACTTTGTGAAAATTCCACTCGGACAGGAGCTGCTGATATGCTGACATACAACATGGATGTGCTGGAGGAGAGTACCTGGCTGCGTGCTACGCCCGGTGCCAATGCACTGGCGCAGCCCTTTTACGCCACAGAGGCCGGCCATTTCTACGGGCAGCCCGGATTTGCCACTGCTCGCACGAATAAGGAAAGCTACCTTTTATTTTTTACTCTAAAGGGAAAGGGACTGGTGACGCAGAATCACCAGGAAGTGGAGCTGCCGGAGGGGACCGCGCTCCTTTTGAATTGCCGGATCGCACAAAGCTACCGCACGGATCCGGATACAGGGATATGGGAACATGACTGGGTACATTTGGACGGCGCCGGTCTTGCTTCCTTTGCAGATACACTTCTCCCGCAAAGCCGCCTCACCCCGGTCCGCATCGGAGCCTCTGAAATGCTGCCGCTCTTTGATGCGCTTTTTCATCAATGGGAGCAAAATACGGCCCTCGCCCAGCTGGAAATCAGCCTTCTACTCCACCAGATGCTGACTGCCCTCTCACGCCATCTGCTGGCCGATGATGAGAGCCGCTCCAACCGCACCATGATGGAACAGACTGCCGCCTACATCCGCACGCACTATGCAGAGCCCATCACGCTGGATACGCTGCTTTCGCGTGTTCCGATTTCCAAAAGCTGGTTTCTGCGGCTGTTTCGTCAATACATCGGCACAACGCCATATAATTTCCTACTCTCCACCCGCATCACCCATGCCAAGGAGCTGCTCGTTCTGACCGATTATTCCGTCAGTGAGATTGCGCATCAGACCGGCTTTGAGGACGAGAGCAACTTCTCCACCCGCTTTTCCTCCATGACAGGACAAAGCCCCCAGCAATACCGCAAGAGTGCACTTCGCCCGTCTCAAGGGTGACCGGACAGCTCGCCTAAGGTGGTCTCGCCCCAGCTGTAATTGGTCAGATAGCTTCCTTTAAAGAGCTGCAAATACTCCTCTTTGCCGGAAAGATAATTGTATAGGTCACAGGTAACCTTATCCATTACGATGCGGCGTTTCCCGTCAACCGTCTCAACGACGTCAGAGATGCCGTATTCCTCTAATGTGCGCTTTAATCGAAGAGCAACCTTGCGGTATCTTGCAAGAGTTAGTGCACTTGCCGGCTCATCCTCCCATAAATAGCCGATGGCTTCCTCCGAGGTCACATAGCCGCCCTTCCGGTCTACCAGCAGCGCAAACAGCTCCTTGGACTTCTTGCTTCGAAATGCAATCGGCGTATCTCCCACGAATACGTCGAAGTATCCAAATGTGCGGATCGATACCGTGCGCCTTTCTGGAAGGACCTGCCGGTCTGTCTCCCTGCCTCCCTCTACGGGGTAAAGCATGACATAGCGCGCGGCATCGGCGCTTGGCTCCTTTTCAGAACAAATGGCTTTTATTCTGCGTTCTGTCCCTGTTTGGTAGTCATAATAGGAAAACTCCGCTTCTCCGGTTCTTAGAAGCTCCTCAAAGCTCTCATAGGCCGCCTCACTGTATGCAACGAAGCTCTCTATTGGCGTGTACCTTTCGGTAAGCGGCAGCCATTCCTCCTCCGTGTAGCCGAAAAATCCGCAGACATTTTCCGTTGCATACAGAGGCTTCACCATCCCCTCCGGGGAAATTTCAAAGGCAGCGATCCCATCCGAAAAGCGGGTGACAAGGTCACGCATTTTCTCCTTCAGCCGAATGTTTTCATCCTTTAAGGCCCTGGAAGCAGCCGTTTCCCTTGCCTCGCGGCAGCAAAAGAAGCTGATCTCCTCATCCACCTTAATAAAAATGCCGGTGTTCCGGCGGGTGCTGCCATCTGCGCAGCGGACCGTATAGGTAATCCGCGGCGGCTTGCCGTCAATCCCGTCCAATCTTTTCTGATTGAAATCCAGGAAAAACCTTCGGACCGTGTCCTGCTGCTGCGGATCCACATAGTCAATAAGACATTTTTCCAGTGCATCTTCTGCCCGCATTGCTATATTTTCAAGCTGTTTAAACGCAGCTGCATCCCCGCAGTGCAGACATTTCACGGTATTGGCATTCCGATCGAACTCGAAAATCGTATCATATACGTCCGTAAGAGCCTCTATGTAACGCTTGTTCTCCTTCTTCTTCCTGGCCTGATAGCTCTCCGTGATATCCATGCAAACGCTTTGAAACTCTTCCTCCCCCTGCTCATTGATGCACTTTGTGACCCAGCCGAACATATGGGCACGGGTTCCGTCGCAGCGAAGCAGCGTCATCTCCCCCGCTATGGGCGCATCCGCAGAATATACACGATTCAGATATTTGGAAAAGCGGCGGCGCTCCTCCATGGGGACCATTAAGAAGACGTTGCTTTTAAACATTTCCAGGTAATCAATATCTCCGTCTCCGCCTTCCGGGAAGCGCAGAATCTCAATCATCCTGGAATTGATATAGGTAATCCTGGGCTGCTTTTCGCAGGTATATCTTAAAAAACCGCAGGGAACCGTTTCGTTAAGGATTTGCAGATCCGTTTTTGCGCTTTTCATTTCTGTTTTGGATTCTTTCGTATCAGAGCGATTCTGCATTTTATCCATAACCGGTCTCCTGTCGGCTTTGGCGGCCCGCCTCCTTATCTGCGGAGCTCGGACCTTCGTATCTTGCCGCTGATGGTCTTGGGCATTTCTGTCACAAACTCAACAAGACGGATCCATTTGTATTCAGCAAGCCGCCTGTTGCAGAAGTTCTTGATCTCCAGCTCCAGCTGCGGCGAAGGCGTGTATCCTGCCCCCGGGACGATGACGGCCTTGATGGACTGCCCTCGAAGCGGATCCGGTACACCGACTACGCTGCATTCCGCCACCGCAGGATGCTCCATCAGTACATGCTCCACCTCATACGGTCCAACCCGAAATCCACCTGTCTTGATGATATCGTCAAAGCGCCCGTGAAACCAATAGCGCCCGCTTTCATCCATATAGGCGGCATCTCCCGTATGATATACGCCATCACGCCAAACGTAGCGATACTGCTCTTCATTGTCCAGATAGGATGAAAAAATACCGGACTGCCTGCCGGTCTTGTCGGGAATAATGACGATCTCACCGATTTCGCCGATTCCGACCGGTTCTGCATTCTTCCCTCGAAGCTCGATCTTATAAAAAGGCGACGGAACCCCCATGGAACCGGCTGTGGCGTCAGCTCCCTTAAAATTCGCAATCAAAAGGGTTGTCTCCGTCTGTCCGTATCCCTCACAGAGCAAAAGCCCTGTCTGCTTTGTGAACTCTCGAAATACCTCCGGTGCCAGCATCTCGCCCGCTGTGGTTGCGTGCCTTAGCGTCGGCATATCCGGAATCCCCTTCCGCACCAGATAACGATAGACGGTGGGCGGCGCACAGAAGGATGTGACGCCATAGCGATTGACCACCGCAGTCAGCTGTTTGGGATCAAAGTTATCGAAATCATACACCATGACCGCGCTTCCGACCAGCCACTGGCCATAGATCTTTCCCCAGGATGCCTTCGCCCAGCCCGTCTCCGCGACGGTGAAGTGCAGTCCTCCATCCTCTGCCTGATGCCAGTATCTGGCCGTAACGATGTGGGCAAGCGGATAGCTGTAATCGTGAATCACGCCCTTCGGATAGCCTGTGGTACCGGATGTGAAGTATAAGAGCATTGGCTCCCGCACCTGTGTCTGCACGCGCGGAAATTCATCGGAAAAAGACTCCATTGCATCCGTCAGATTCTCAAAGCCTTCCGCATTCCCCTGAACGCACCAGAGAAGTGCAGACATACCCGCTTCCCGAAGTGCTGCACAGACCCTTTCGGGAACCTCGTTTTGCGTTGTACAGACAAGTGCCTTTGCTCCGGAAGCCTTCAGCCGGTAGACAAGATCACTGACCGTCAGCATGTGGGTCGCAGGTATCATTACAGCGCCAAGCTTATGCAGGGCTACTGCCGTAAACCAGTATTCATAATGACGCTTTAAGATTACCATGACGCGGTCTCCCCGTCCGATTCCCTTACTGCGAAAGACATTGGCGATCCGGTTGCTGTATCTTTTTATGTCTGCAAAGCTGAAAATATGCTCCTCACCTTCCGTGTTGCACCAGACAAGAGCTCTCTTTTCGGGGGTTTCGCCGGCAATCCGATCAACGACGTCATAGCCGAAATTAAAGTTATCGGGGTACTTCAGCGTTATCTTTTCCAGCCTCCCGTTTGCATCGACCTGTTCATCACAAAACTGCTTGTATATGCTCATTCTCACTCCTTCATGATCGCATCAGCACCGATCCTGCGGTACCTGTTATAGCGTTTTTCCATCAGGTCGATATCTGCAGACATTTTCTGAAGCTCCGTTGACAGGAGTGCGCCGATGCGGTCATAGAATTCCTTTTTGCCGAGGTCCTTCTCGGAAAGGATTCGCTCGACTACGCCAAGACTTTTCGCATCCTCTGCCGTCAGCTTCAAGCTTTCGGCGACCAGCTTGGCCTTGCCGGCATCCTTCCACAGAATACTGGCGCACCCCTCCGGAGAAATGACCGAGTATACAGCATTTTGCAGCATCCAGACACTGTCGGCCGCTGCCAGTGCAAGGGCTCCTCCGCTTCCTCCCTCTCCAATCAGGATCGAGATTACCGGAACGCACAGCGTTGACATTTCAAGGAGGTTTTCGGCAATGGCCTGTCCCTGTCCGCGCTCCTCCGCGCCTATTCCGCAGTATGCACCAGGGGTGTCCACAAAGCAGACGATGGGTCTTCCGAATTTATCTGCCTGTTTCATCAGGCGCAGAGCTTTCCGGTAGCCTTCCGGCTGCGGCATACCGAAATTGCGGTAGGATCGCTCCCTGGCGGTATGTCCTTTCTCAATTGCGACCACCGTTACAGGCATATTCCCCAGTCTTGCTATGCCGCCCACCACAGCGTGGTCATCGGCATAGCGGCGATCACCGTGAAGCTCGATAAAGCTCTGAAAGATGTTCCTTATATAATCAAATCCGCCAGGCCTCTTGCTGTCACGGGCAAGCTTCACCCTCTCATAAGCCGACTCACTCATACATAAGCCCTCCTGTTGTGCATATTCAGCAGCTCTGTCAGATACTTTTTTTGTTCAGAGCGTGAAACAATGCTGTCTATAAATCCGTGCTCCATGACAAATTCGGACTTCTGAAACCCTCCCGGCAAGGCCTTTCGCGTGGTCTGCTCCACCACACGTGCACCGGCAAAGCCAACGGTGGCTCCGGGCTCTGCGAGAATGATATCTGCCTCCATGGCAAAGCTTGCTGTCACGCCTCCGGTCGTCGGATCGGTAAGAACTGCAATATATAAAAGGCCTGCATCACTGTGCTGCTTGACTGACGCACTTATTTTGGCCATCTGCATCAGTGAAAGCAGGCCCTCCTGCATTCGGGCTCCGCCGGATAATGTAAAACCGACGACCGGCAAGCGCTCCTGCAGGGCATACTCGAACAGTCGTGTAATCTTCTCCCCGACTGCGCTTCCCATGCTGCCCATCATAAAATACGGCTCCATGACAAACAGACAGCACTTCTGCCTGCCAATCATGGCAGTGCCGCAGATCACGGCCTCCTTTTCGCCGCTTGCCGTGCAAGCCGTTTCAAGCTTGGCATTATATCCCGGAAAATCAAGCGGATTGCCGGCGGTTACATTGGAATAGAGCTCATGAAAGCTCTCCTTATCGGTTATCATTTTCAGACGCTGGCGAGCCTTCATACGAAAATGATATCCGCAGGGGCAGACAAGATTATTGGCCCACAGGCGGCTTAGAAGGATGCTCTTGTGACAATTCGGGCACTTTTTCTCCGGCTCCCCTTCATCGCTTTGAACGGCTGCATTTGTACGTCCGCCCTCCTCTAATTTGTTTTTCGGATTCAAAAAGTTCAACAATGCCATTTCATCACCTGTTTCCCATAAAGGTTAAATCATAGTTGCCCGAAACAAAGCGCTCATCCTCAACGATGCGCAGCTGTTCCTCTATATTGGAAGGTATCCCGTCTATGACGAGCTCGCAGAGCGCTGCTCTCATTTTGCGAAGTGCCTCTTCGCGGGTTTTGGCATATACGATGAGCTTTCCAAGAAGAGAGTCATAGAAGGGCGTTACGACCATGCCAGCGACAAGGGCGGTGTCAAACCGAACCGACGGTCCGCCCGGTACATGGAGAAGCTTCAGCGTTCCGCAGCCTCCTGCGTTGATGCGGCACTCTATGGCAGATCCTCTGGTCCTGACATCACCTTGTGTAAAGCTAAGCGCAATGCCGGCGGCAATGCGGATCTGCCATTTTACAAGGTCAAAGCCCGTCAGCATCTCTGTTATGCAGTGCTCAACCTGGAGCCGCACATTCATCTCCATGAACCAGAAGTTTCCTTCCCTATCCAGCAGGAACTCGAGCGTGCCCGCGCCAATAAACCCGATCTTCTTTGCCGCCTCAACGGCCAGACGGGATATCTCTTCTCTTTGCGTCTCATTCACTGCCGGAGACGGCGTCTCTTCCAGGAGCTTTTGGTTTCTTCGCTGCAGTGAGCAGTCGCGGTCACCAAGGCAGACTGCATTCCCATGCTCATCGGCAAGAATCTGCAGCTCAACGTGCCTTGCCGGGAAGATGTACTTTTCAAGATATACACTGCCGTCGCCAAAGGCACTGATGGCTTCGCTTGCAGCCTGTTGATAGGCATCCTCCATTTCGTCCTCTGAACGGATCAGCCGGATTCCGCGTCCTCCGCCGCCCGCAGAGGCCTTCAGCATAACGGGATATCCGATCCGCCTTGCGGCAAGCTTTGCCTCGGAAACAGAGGATAGTGTCCCGGTTCCGGGGATTACGGTTAATCCGGTCTTTCGAATCAGCTCCTTTAGAACGGCTTTGTCACCAAGCCGCTCCATGCTTTCCGGATCGGGTCCGATAAATACCAGACCGTTTTTCCTGCAGGCCCTGGCAAAATGCGCATTCTCGGAAAGAAACCCGTACCCCGGATGAATTGCCTGCGCTCCGGCCAGAACGGCGGCACTTATGATTTGATTTTCATTCAGATAGCTGTCCCTCGCCTCTGCCCGGCCGATACAGTAGCTTTGATCTGCAAGAGCCACATGCAGGGCGTTTCTGTCCGCCTCGGAATAGACAGCAACCGTAGCTACGCCCATTTCCTTGCAGGCACGAATAATACGAACAGCGATTTCGCCCCGGTTGGCAATCAGTATTTTTGAAAACATAGCTCACGCTCCCGTGATCGCAAAGGAAAAGTCCGCTGATGCGCAAAGCCGTCCATCCACCGCAGCTGTGCCCTCGGCAAAATAAAACATTCCCTTCGACCGCTTAATACGGCACCTTGTCTCGACCGTATCTCCAGGCCTTACAGGAGCCCGAAACCGCACATTATCAAGTCCTGTGTAGACGGGCAGCTTCCCGCCCTGCAAGGTGCCTGCCATCAGTACGCAGGCGGATTGTGCCAGCATCTCGCAGAGGATAACCCCCGGAACAATGGGCCTTCCCGGAAAATGTCCCTGCAGGAAGAACTCGTCTCCTTGAACGGTATAGTGCCCGATGGCGGTCCCTTCCCGTTCCTCTGCATCGTCGAGGAGCAGCATAGGCTCCCTGTGGGGGAGTATATTCATGATTTCATCTCTGTTCATACACTCACCTCCTGATATGGAACAGCTCTGTTCCGTACTCAACGACCGTTCCATCACCAACACAGACCTCTGAAACGGTGCCGTCTTCATCGGCTGTGATCTCGTTCATCATCTTCATAGCCTCCACAATGCAAAGCGGTTGGCCCTTTGTCACGGTATCCCCAACAGAAACATAGGGAGCGGCGTTCTCCGCCGGAGCCGCATAGAACACCCCTACCATGGGCGACTTCACACTGATATAGTCCTTGGGCCCAAAGGGACCCCCCGCAGCTGCGGAAGACTCCGGGGCAGTGCATACAGCTTCTCTTACCGATCCCGGAGCTGTACGCTCCAGGCGAATTTTGCCTGCTTTCTCTGTAACCTCAAGTCCCGTCAGCTCGAGCTCTTTCATCAGCGCAGCATACCTGCGAATATCCGGTTCATTCATCGAATCACACCTTTCTGAAGGCAAGGCAGGCATTATGCCCTCCAAAGCCGAGTGAATTGGAAAGTGCCAGCGTAATATCTGCTCTTATCGCCGTCTGCGGGACATAGTTAAGATCGCATTCCTCATCCGGTTCGCATAGATGAATCGTCGGAGGAATGATCCCCTCGTTCAGTGCCAGAAGGCACGCCATCGCCTCAACCGCACCGGCCGCGCCCAGCATGTGTCCTGTCATGGATTTCGTGGAGCTTATATAAGCCTTCCTTGCCGGTTCCTCACCGAGTGCCCTTTTAATAACAGCCGTCTCCACCACGTCATTCATAGGGGTTCCGGTACCATGCGCATTGATATAAACGGTATCATCTTCCCTGTATCCTGCTTCCTTCATGGCGTCTGTCATCGCCTGCGCTCCTCCGCGTCCGTCCGGATGGGGTGCCGTGATGTGATAGGCGTCACAGGTGGATCCGTAGCCGCAGATCTCGCCGTAAATCCTGGCTCCGCGTGATCTTGCGTGCTCATATTCCTCCAGAATAAGTGCGGCAGCGCCCTCACCGATGACAAAGCCGCCTCTTCGTTTATCAAATGGAAGAGAAGCCGCATCCGGGTTGTCCGACACAGAAAGTGCCTGCATATTGGTAAATCCTGCAATGGCAGACGGTACAATTGCAGCCTCGGCTCCTCCCGCAATGACTGCATCAGCATATCCGTGACGGATAAGGCGCATGGCCTCTCCGATCGCATTGGAACCGGATGCACAGGCCGTAACCGCCGGCATGGCAGGACCGCGGCAGTCATGCCGGATAGCGATGAGTCCTGCTGCCATATTGCCGATCATCATCGGTACGAACAGCGCAGAAACGCGGCGCGGTCCCTTCTCCAAAAGCTTTGTGTGCTCCGCTTCAAAGGTTCCTATACCGCCAATGCCGGTGCCCATAATAACGGCAAAGCGTTCCGGCTCGACGGTTCCCGTGACACCGCTTTCACTCACAGCCTGCTGCGCGGCTGCAGCAGCAAACTGCGCATAACGATCTGTGCGCAGCAGCTCATTGACCTCCATGTATTCCCGGGGATCAAAATTTTTCACCTGTGCTGCCAGCTTTGTCTTGAATTTCTCCGTATCAAAATAAGTAATGGGCGCAATGCCGCTCCTGCCATCCTTCATGCTCTGCCAGGTATCTGCGGCATTGTTTCCAAGGGGTGTAACTGCACCGATCCCGGTAACAACAACTCTTCTTGCGTTCATCGTCCTCTCTCCTTACATGGCAATTCCGCCGTCAACACGCAGGATCTCACCGGTTACATACTCTGCCGTCACAAGATAGGCAACGGCATCCGCGACCTCCCTCGCCTCTCCCATCCTGCCCAGCGGAATCTCTCGAAGAAGTGCGTTTCCCGTCTGATCCTGCGTCATATCGGTCGCGATAAAGCCGGGAGCAACTGCATTGCAGCGAATTCCCTTGGGTGCAAGCTCCCTGGCAACGGACTTGGTAAGCCCGATCAGCCCGGCCTTTGATGCGGAATAATTGCACTGTCCGGCATTCCCCATCAGACCCGAAACAGAGGAAACATTTACAATGCAGCCCTCGCGTTCCCGAAGGAAAAATCCCGTCATGTGCCGAATCATGTTGAAGGCACCCTTGAGATTGGTAGCAAGCACCGCATCAAAATCCTCCTCCTTCATCACGGCAAGCAGACCGTCCCTTGTAATTCCCGCATTATTAATCAGGATCTGGACTGTACCAAAATCACGTTTTATCCTCGCCGCAGTCTCCTTTACCGCGGAGTAATCGGCGACATCGCACCGGTATGCCTGCGCCTTGATGCCGTACTTTTCTCTGCAGCACTCGGCAACACTCTCCGCAGCGGATGCATTTCCTGCATAAATAACGGCTATGTCGGCGCCCAATGAAGCAAGCCTGTAAACAATGGCTTCCCCGATGCCGCGAGAGCCGCCGGTTACAACGGCTGTCTTTCCTTTCAGCATTCCCTCACCTCCCTGAGATATTCGGCGGCAACTGCCGTCTTTACATCTGCATGATTCCTTCGGATCAGATTGGTAAGTGTTCTTCCGGGTCCGATCTCGATAAAGGTATCTGCACCGTCCTTGATCATGCTGCAGATCAGCTTCTCCCACTGCACCGGACTGCAGATCTGCGAAGAAAGGAGGTCTGCTGCATCATCGCCGTAGGGCTCTGCCGTCCGATTCGAATACAGCGGGATATCCGGCCTTCGTACATCCGCCTTTGTCAATTCCTCCGCAAATGCCCTGGCCGCATCGTTCATAAACGGCGAATGGAAGGCTGCATTCACCTTGAGAGGAACAGCTTTGCCTCCTGCCCTTTTGACATCCGCCGCAAGGCTTTGAAGCTGTGAAGAAAGACCGGCCACCACCGTCTGCTCCGGCCCGTTATAATTCACCGGATAAACCTCCGGATACCGGCTGCACAGTTCCTCCACCTGCACAGGTGCAAGCTTCAGGACCGCCGCCATCGAAGTGTCCTGCCTGTCCGCTTCCCGCTGCATCAGCTCCCCGCGCTTACATACAAGGCGAAAGCCGGTCTCCTCATCAAACACGCCGCTGACCGCCGCCGCGACAAGCTCACCAAGCGAAAAGCCCGCAACCATCCGGGGGACAATTCCCTTTTCCAGCAATACGCCGGCCGCCGCCAGTTCCGCGGCATACAGACACGGCTGCGTGTTTTTTGTTTCCCTGAGTTCATCCTCTGTACCTCCAAAGCACTGGCGCAAGGTCCCGGGACGGATTCTCTCGCATACGTCAAAAATCCTCTTCGCCGCCGGATATTCCTCGTAAAGCTCCTTTCCCATACCGGGAAACTGATCGCCCTGTCCGGAGAAAACAAATGCTATAGTATCCATCTTGATGCACCACAGAGGATCGACTCCGTCTCCTCCATAACCTCTCTCACGATTTCGGCTGCAGGCTGTTCTTTGCGGACCATGGCTGCGATCTGTCCTGAGAGAAAGCATCCCTTTTGCAAATCCCCCTCCTGAACCGCCAGGCGGAAAGCGCCCGCAGCCATCTCCTTCAATGCTTCATCCGATGCCCCTGCGTACTCCGCCTCGGAATACGCTCTGGAAAACCCGGTGCGGAGGCTCCGGACCGGATGCCCTGTGCGTTTTCCTGTTACCATCGTGCAAAGGTCGGTGGCCTTCAGAATCTTCTCCCTGTAGACCGGGTGAATTGTGCATTCATTGGCACACAGAAACCGCGTCCCCATCTGCACCCCCTCTGCGCCGAGCATAAACGCTGCAGCTGCGCCTCTGCCATCTGCGATACCGCCTGCCGCCATGACCGGAAGCTCCACTGCATCACAGATCTGCGGCACCAGCACCATCGTGGTAAGCTCTCCCACATGGCCTCCGCTCTCTGTGCCTTCGGCAATGAGCGCCGAAGCACCGAGCCTGGCCATCAGCCTGGCCATTCCGACGGAGGCAACTACAGGAATCACCTTGATTCCTGCAGCGATCCACTCCTTAATGTATGCAGAAGGATTGCCGGCACCGGTAGTTACCACATCAACCCTTTCCTCTATGACAACCCGTGCCACCTCGTCTGCATGAGGACTCAGCAGCATGATATTGACACCGATCGGCTTTCCGGTGATGCCGCGTGCAATTTGAATCTGCTCTCTGACATAGTCGCCGGAGGCATTTCCCGCCGCAATAATGCCAAGACCGCCGCCTTCTGACACAGCCGCGGCCAGCCTTCCATCTGCAATCCAGGCCATACCGCCCTGAAAAACCGGATAGTCAATGCCCAGCATCTCGCAAATTGTTGTCCTGATCATAGGCCGTATCCCTTTTTGCTCTGAATGAACGTATCCAGATCATCTATGGTCTCCACCTTCTGATCCAGTTCGATTTCGATGCCAATCTCATCCTCCAGGCTCATAAGAAGCTCCACCGTATCGAGTGAGTCGATGCCAAGGTCAGAGAACTTGCTCTCCGGCTTCACGTCGGAAACATCACAGCCTGTACGTTCTGAAACAAGTTTCGCAATAGCGTCAAAGTACATAATCAATACCTCCAAAATAAATGCTCAAGCGATTTTCATTGACTGCTGCTCAGTATACGAGCCGAACGTTCCGTTAAAGGAGCACCAGCGTTCCCTGGGCGTTCCCCTTGCCGCAAATGTACCGAAAAATCCGGAAATCCGGATTTTGTCAGACCCAAAAGGGCACCCGTCTGTTAAGACGGATGCCCTAAAAGCATTGGAATTTTTTCGGAAATGTATGCTATCCTAATGCAAGGTTTGACTGAATATGAAGAAGGACGTACGAATGATGCTTAATTTTGCAAGTGATTATACAGAAGGCTGCCATCCTGCCGTATTGGAGGCACTCACCAAAACCAATCTGGAGCAGCTGACCGGCTACGGCACAGACATTTATACGGAACGGGCCAAGGGGAAGCTGCGCGATTTTATTGGCTGCCCGGAAGCGGATATTTTCCTCCTGACAGGCGGAACGCAAACCAATCAGTTTGTCATTGATACAACCCTGCGCAGCTATGAGGGCGTGATTTCCGTGCAATCCGGTCACGTCAACTGCCATGAGGCCGGCGCCATTGAATTCACCGGCCACAAGGTTCTGACCCTTCCGAGTCATGAGGGGCGGATGGATGCTGCCGAGCTTGATCAGCTGGTGACGGGCTTTTATGCAGATGGTGACCATCATCATATGGTATTCCCCGGCATGGTCTACATCAGCCACCCGACGGAATACGGTACGCTTTACCGCAAAGAGGAGCTGCAGGCCATTTCACAGGTCTGCCGCAAATGGAAGCTGCCGCTCTTTCTCGATGGAGCGCGCCTTGGCTACGGACTCATGAGCCGCAATACAAATGTGACAATTGAGGACATCGCTGCGCTCACGGATGTATTCTACATCGGCGGCACAAAGGTTGGTGCCCTCTGCGGAGAGGCCGTCATATATCCCCGGGGGAATGCACCGGCACATGCCGTAACCATGATTAAGCAGCACGGTGCACTCCTGGCAAAGGGACGCCTCAACGGCATTCAGTTCGATGCGCTTTTTACGGATGATCTATATCGAAAGATCTCGGTCAATGCCATCGAACGGGCTGAGGAGCTCAAGGCGATCTTCCGCGATCGCGGCTATTCCTTTTTCATAGATTCTCCGACCAATCAGCAGTTCATCATCCTGCCGGCCGCTGCCATGGAGGCGTTGAAGGCAGCAGGCGTCATCTTCACGCCATGGGAGCCCTATGACGACACGCACATGGTGGTGCGCTTCTGCACGTCCTGGGCAACAACCGGCTCTCAGCTAACAGAGCTCGCTGCGCTGCTGGATCAGATATAATACACCTCTCCGCAGAGTCCGATCGGATTCTGCGGCTTCCAGTTGTCCGGCTTTCTCTTTGGCGGAATCTGGCGCTCCAGCGTTGTTGCCACCTCAATGGCAATCCGGTTCACGCCCTCCTTCAAAAGGGTTCCAACCTCATACCGGAACGGCGGCACAATCTGAATGCCGCAGTCCGTCCCGTTCACGAACAGCTGCACAGCCTCGCCGGCATCCGTGATCTCCAGGACGGCATCTCTGCTCTCCTTCTGCAGAACCAGCTCCCGCTCATACCGCAGCACCCCTCCAAACTCCGGCAGCTCCTTTTCTGCATGATCCGGCAGTGTTGTCTGAACGGCGTTCCCGAACGCCGGATAGGCAATTCCCGTACACT
Source organism: Paludibacteraceae bacterium (assembly GCA_963629395.1). Taxonomy (GTDB): domain Bacteria; phylum Bacillota; class Clostridia; order Lachnospirales; family Lachnospiraceae; genus CAG-791. The sequence goes on from CAVGIV010000050.1 coordinate 13,933, forward strand.
GTGTCCTAGTCCAGAGGCCGCCCAGGAGAACCTTCTCCTCTGTATGCAACGTTTCCAGCCCGGATGCGGGGTCTACGCTGCACAAATCGCTTTGCTGCGCTTTTGGGCTGTGTTTGCAGCATTCCTTTCTGATGCGGTTTTCTGTTTCCTCCCCGGCATTCAGAACGAGGATCCAGCTCTTTCCCGGCTCCACTCGAACCTGAATTTCCATTCCGTCCGGATTATCAGAATAGTTCACCGGTCTTAAACGGTTCTCCCAGGCATCGTACCGGACACAGCCGTACTTTTTTTCACCTTCCGCCTTTTGCTGCTCTGCTTTCCTCTCCAGTAGCACCTTTCCTTCATAGGGTTCTAGGCCCTCATTTACCAGATACAGGATCTCCGCATCCGCGTAATAATGGTAGGCCCGAAGATATTTGTCTGCAGGCTCCAGCCGCAGCTCATTCCAGCCTTGCCGCTGCAGCGCAGCTGCCAATTCGTCCAGCGGGACAACCTGTGCATTCGCCCGCATCCGGTCCAGTAATGTAGTCTCCTTTCTCTCTGTATCCCAGCTGCAGATTCCCTTCGGGAAGGCGTTTAGGAACAGGCAGGGGAACCCCTGCTGCCCCAGCTTCACAATGGCCTCTGCCGCTTCCCTCGTCACATAATCCGTCTCCGGGATCACCAGGCACCGATACCTCTGCGCTCCGATGTGCAATCCGTTCTCCAGAGATGTCTGGTAGCAATCATCAGTGAAGACATCCGATGGAATGAAATCGAAGCCAATCTGTGCCTCCGTCAAAGCCCTCGCCGGCTCCTGCAGATACATGGCGGTCATCCCCGTCCATTCCGCTTCACCCGGATACAGAATCGCCGCCTCGCTCTCATGGTGCCCGCCGCTGATCAGACTGCAGACGCGGTTCATGTACTTCATCAGTACGCCGAAATGCCGGTACTGCGGGTTATGCCCATGCGCATAGAAATGCGGAGGGCAGTCCGGATCCGGAAACGCTTTGGCCGAAAACGCATGCGGCACATAATGATTCACTCCGCGTACCATAAAATGGTCCGCCAGATAGGCCTCCAGGCGCACTCCCTCGCTCCAGCCGTAATTGCCGAAGATCTCGCACATCGACCGGTTCTGTTTGCGCACATCAATGGCTGCCGCGCTGGAGGCCAGCCGCCCCAGGGTGAAATGATAAAAGGCTCCGTCCCGCGGTGTCCCAAGGTGAGAGACATACGAGATATCCTCACCCTGCGGCAGCACCTGTCCGCCGATATCATCGATACCAGCCATGTGCTGACCTGCCAGCCCGCGAAAATAATGTCCAAGGCTCGATCCGCACCGCGCATGCTGGTTGTTGTCCTCGATCAGATGCCCGATGTATTCCACACCATGCGCCGCACACCAATCCCCCAGCTGCCTGGAGAAATCCTTCTCCACCCGCCGGGTCACACGGTCCATATAGACGTACCTGACCTTTGCCGTCAGGCTTTTTCCGAATTCTCTTTCCCACAGAAGGGGCAGAAACTTTACGTACTCCGCCCCCCAGATTTCCTGCAAATCCCGCTGCAGGCTTCGGCTCCAGGGCTGATCACTTACCTCATAGATTTTCCGATCCATCTCGTAGAGATGTCCGTTTCCGATCTCCGGCTCATCGGAGAAAAAGCCCGCAATGGTCTTCCCGAAATCCTCGTGATAATGTGCGTAATGTGGCTCATAAACCGCCTCTATCAGCGTATGACAGGACTCCGCATCGAGCATGTTCATGTAATTCCGGTGCGGTCCGCGGTTTTTCGTCAGCTGCAGGGCATAAACCTTCCATTCTCCTTCCTGCGGAGCAAACGTGATCTTCCCTCCGGTCTCTTCCAAGATCACCAGATCCTTTTCCCCGGTGCCGCCCTTTCTCACCGCCACAGTTCCCAGCCACTGATCCCCGGGCAGCGTCTCCGGATTCATATGAAAATACTTCTCGATCCGCGATGGTTCAAAGAGCTCCGCCTTCGCATACTCCTCCCGCTCCCACGTTCTTTGCTCTGCGCAGCTCACCTCCCCCAGGAGCCTGTAGGTCAGAAACCATCGTCTGCAGGCATCCGGCTTATTTTCCACCGCACCGTTGCAATACCCCGTCGGGAAATGACTGTCGTCCAGGATCCAGACCTTCATCTTTCTCGTTCTGGCTTCATCCAGAATAATGTCCATATCATGCCACCAGCCCTCCCCGGCAAAATCCGGATGCGGCCGGCTCTCGATGCATACAGCACGGATATTGGCCTCATAAATCACCTTCATATATTCCCGCAGCACCTCTTCCGCTTCTCCATGCTGCCAGAAGAACGGAAAGATGTGATTGTCCACTTCTCCCCGCAAAAGCTTCTCCAGTTTTTTATTCTCAGAATTCATTGCTTTTCTCCTTTGCCTTATGCCTTCTGACATTTCTGCCGATATTCGCTCGGCTTGCACCCCTCCGACCGCTCAAATACCTGATTAAAATGGTTCACATCACTGTATCCAACCAGCTTACAGACCTCATAAATTCGGAGATCCGTCTCCTCCAGCAGCTTTCTGGCCCGGTCCACTCTGTAATCCGTTAGATATTTCTGGTAGGTCGTCCCCGTTTTCTTTTTAAACAGCTGACTGAAATAGTAGGGATTGATGTAAAACCGCTCCGAAATATCGTTCAGTGTAATGTTCTTGTTGTAGTTCTGCCTTATATATTCCTTTGCTTCCAGAACAATATCCTTTTTCTTGGGGACATTGTCCTTCAGCATGACCTCGTTCACGCCGCTAACCATGTTCAGAATCCAGTTCTCCAGCTGTTCCATCGTCTTGAATTTCTCGATGCTTTTAAGCGTGAACAGATTTTTGCCAAAATACTCGTTCATCCGCAGCTGGGCAGTCGGAATGTTATGCAGACCGATCAGGACGATGTTCAGACTCAGCTTCTGCAGCTCCGGAAGCGACAGGGCGTTTTGCGCCATAACGCGTCGCAGAATCCTCCTGACTGCAATCCCAAACCCCTTCTGGTCCAGTCGGTCCACACGCTCCTTTAGCTCTTCGATCTCCTCCTCTGTCAGAAGATCAGTATGGTTCTCCATTCCGCAGAGCTCCTCGAACAAAATGGCCTTTCCGCTACCCTTCAAAATTCGGTAATTCAGTGCCACGCAGGCCTCCTCGTACGCTTTGGGCAGCTCCTGATAGTCTGCGTATGTACTCCCGATTCCGATGCTGAATCTCCTGTGATCCTCTCCTGGTGGCAGCATTCTCTGCCACAGGTTCCGTTTCACCTCTTTATCCAGAGTGCGTTTCCAGGCTACAACGGCCGCCTGGCTGTTCCCTACTTTCACGCGATAAAAAAACTCCCAAGGGCACCCTTCTTCGATGCGTCCCTCTTTCCAGTCAAGATCTTCCTCCCCTGCTTCCACGACCATGCAGGTAAAATATATGGTTCCATCCAGCATTCCCACATTCTTAAGATACTCGTAGACCCTCCGGTATCCCTCTTCCCCGCCGGTCAGAAAATCCCGGAATGCATAATTGTACACATCGTCGCTTAACTGGCTCAGAGAGTCCGCCGAGGCACGTCTCTGCAGAATCTCCCGGCAAACCTTATTCAGACACCCGCAGAGCTCCTGCTCGTCCACCGGCTTTGTAATGAAATCACGCACGCCCAACTCCATTGCCTTTTTGGCATAGGCGAACTCCGCATACCCGCTCAGTACAATAAAGGCAGACGTGCACTCCTCCTCTACCAGCAGTCGAATCATCTCCAGTCCATCCATTACAGGCATTTTGATATCTGTCAGGATAATATCCGGTTTCTCTTTTCTGGCCGTTTCCAGACCCTCATGTCCATCACTCGCCAGCAGAATTGGCATACATTCCGGATTGTACCGTTCAATCAGATAGGCAATGCCTCTTGCCTTTTCCTTCTCATCCTCTACGATTAAAACGCTGTATGACATCTGTTCCCTCGCATTCATTCCTGATACGGAACACAAATCTCCACGATCGTCCCACCCGCATCACTGGATACGATTCGAATGCTGCCCTTCTCCCCGTAACGAAGTTGAAGACGCTCTGCAATGTTCTGCAGGCCGATACTGCGTGTCCGATCTGTATTCTCCTCCTGCAGCGATATCAATGGCTGTTCCAGCCTTCTGCGAATTTCTTCCAGTCTCTCTGGACTCATTCCCTGCCCGTCATCCCGGATGGTAAACCGCATTTGTTTTTCCTCTGTCACCTGCCCTGTGATGGTAATGCAAATCGGAACGTTACTCTCCCGGCTCCCATATTTAAAGCAGTTTTCCACCACCGGCTGGAACAGAACCGACATGATCTGTGCACCTCGAAGCCGGTTATCTACCTGTTCGGTCAGGGTGATGACATTATCAAAGCGAATATTCTGGAGCTGGATATAGGAACGGATGTTCTCCAGTTCATCCTCTACCGTATGGTTCTGCCTGTCGCTGTCCAACGTGGTGCGGAACAGTCTGGCCAGAATCTTTATCATATCCGCCACCTCGTCATCTCCGTTCAGGATGGCCTTAATCCGGATGGATTCCAATGTATTGAACAGAAAATGCGGGTTGATCTGCGTACGCAGTGCCAGAAACTGCGCGTTTTTCTGGCGAACACCTGCCTGATACACCTCCTCCAGCAGGGCCTTCATCTTCCCCACCATGTGGTTATAGCTCGTGACAAGGCTTCCCATTTCGTCTGTGCCAACCTCGTCCGTGATCAGCTCATAGCTTCCGCTCTCCAGTCGCTTCATGCCGCTCTGCAGCCTGCGAACCAGGTACACCATCTGCCGGCTGAAGGTCGATGAAATCAACATGGTAATTCCGAACAGAATTACCACCAAAATCAGCGTCACCCGCTGTATCGTACTGACCCGCAGGTACATTCGGCTCCGCGGAATCACGGTATTTACTCGCAGTCCCAATTTCTCCGTCGCATTCTCGATGATGACATAGCTGCGCGGATCCTTCTGATACATCAGAAGCGCCTCTTCGTTAATCTCACTGTATGCGATCCTTCCGCTGGACAGATCGGAATCGTAAATCAATCCGCCGTCATTCGTGGTTATATTGATCTTAATATTGTACTGATTGCGTTCCAGCAGAAACTCATCGCTCAGCTTAATCAGACTCGAGGGCTCCAGATCGATGAGAATCATCCCCTTATATCGTCCGTTGGCCCCGTATACTCTGCGTCCAAAGGTAACCAGAATCCGATCGGTATCTCGGTCATAATAAGAACAGTCGTGGAGCGGTGTCAGGAACAACACATCCCCATTCAGTTCCTGCTCCTCTTCCAGCCACTTCTGATGCATCAGTGTGTCATAGCTGATCGACCTTCCATTTCGGTCATATTGGTAATACTCTCCCTCTTCGCTCAGAATCGTCACTCCCTGAATTTCGCTCTGAACGGTCACCATCTTCAGCACTGCTTCCCGGAAGAACTGCTGATTCTCAATCCGCTCCATGATAGGAAGCTCGGTATCCAGCTTTTCCATCAGTTCATCGTTTACCAGCAGAGATTTGGTCAGGGCATCATAATCTCCGATGAAACGATTCATATCCGAGGCAATCTGGGAGCTGAAGACAGCAGCCGTTTCCTCGGTTACTGCTTCTAGGCTGGTTACCGCGGTGTAATACAGCACAAAACTGCAGATCACGAGCGGGATCACGCTGACCATTGAAAATACAAGCGTCAGCTTGGTTGCCATGTTCAGATTATTCCATCTCTTCCTCACCATACGTTTCCTGATCTCCTCGTTCTGCAGAGAATCCTTCACATTTAAATAGGATACCCGGATTATAAATGATCCCCCGTTGCCGCGCATGCCTGCAGGCGTACCCAAGAACAAAGATTCCCGGGGAATGTATCCCCGGGAATCCCCCTGTTGCCCACTGCGATCCTTTATAACTATTATTTTGTCTTATTTGCGTACCACTCTCTGGCCTTTTCCGTCACCTCAGTGCCGCCGGTCGCGTACCATTTTTCTACGAACTCATCGAACTTATCAATGGAATACTCACCGGTGATGATCTTCGTTGCATACTCGATGTACAGAGTGCGGTTCTGAATGTCCGGGTAATCAGAGTAAATCGAATCCGAAATACCATCTCCTGCAAAATCTTTTACATAGTTTTGCAGCTCCTGAATATTTTCGATTGATTGCGATACCGCCCAGGCTCTGTCATCCGTCAGCTGCAAAGACAGAACGTCTGTCACGAAATCACTGCTTGCAATATTATCATACGGATTAAGTACTAAGACCTGTTGAGTCGTCGGATCGTCGGCCAGGCGCATGGTTACTCCATCCACCGTTTCACTGTGCATTCCTTCTACACCGTTATAAAAATCCATCCAGAGATCCTGATCACCATACGCATTCAGGATCTTCATGATATTATCGATCTTCGTCTCATCATCTGTATTGGCAACTACAAATGTCCCGCCATTCATCTGCCGTTTAGTATAGAATCCTTCATAGCCGGGTGCCGATATTGCAGGAAGTATTGCGATCTCCGGTTTCACACCAGTTCCTTCATAGATATTCTCTGCATATCGGTAACTTTCCTGCGGCAGATGCTCCCAGATACCAACAACACCGGAGTTGATCTTGCCGTCCCATGCCGCCTTGTCGTTCAGGAGCGTTTCCGGATCCAACAAGCCCTCGGCGTACAGTCCAGACATCCATTCCAGGCAATCCTTCATGTTCTGCGTAACAGCGGAATAGGTGAGCTCGCCGTCATAAATATCCCACTGCGGATAGCCCTCCCACATAGCAATTCCGTACTGTCCGAACAGCTGTCCCATCCATCTTGCCTCAGCTCGACCACCGGTGGGAATTTCATCAGCTATACCGTTTCCGTTCGGATCGTCGTTCTTAAATGCTCTCAGAACCTCTACGAATTCCTCCTGAGTCGTCGGCATATCCAGTCCCAGATTATCCAGCCAATCCTTGCGGATCATTGCACCGTTCCGTCCGTAGCTAATTACCTGTGGAATAACATAGATACGGTTCTGTCCGGTCGGATCATTAGCCTTTACAGCATCCCATACTTCTTCCGGAATCAGATTCCACAGATTCGGCGCCTTTTCCGGCAGAAGATCTGTCAGATCCAACAGAGCTCCGCTCTTGATCAGCTCTATTTCATTGCCGTTGTACGGTGCAAACATATCAGGCATATCCCCAGCTGCAATTCTCAGGTTCAGCTGTTCCAGATAAGTCTGTCCGCCATTCCATTCCACATACGGCTGAACAATTCCAACACCGATCAATTCCTTGTAATAGTTGTACAATTCGCTGCCAGCCTCCAGCGGAAGATATCCAGTGTTGGTATTCCAGATTTCAATATCCTCATCTGAGGAGGCCGTCTGTGTTCCGCTCTCCTTTGCCGTGTCCGCTGACGCCTCACTTGCCGCTGCATCATCGGTTGCGGCCGAGCTGCCGGATGCTCCGCATCCTGAGAGCATTGCCGCCGCCATCGCAGATGCCAGAACTGCGCTCAGCAGTCTTTTTGCGTATTTCTTTTTCATTTTCCTTCCCTCCTTACCAAAGCGGTAACCGTTTATTGCAATTACCACTTTAGCAGTCTTTTCTCCTGCTTACCCGTGGGCTTTTTTAGTGATTGCTATGGGATTTTGTATCTGTTACTGTAAAAATCCCGGACAGCGGCTGCACGAGCAGGCATGGTGGTTCCAGCACCTGCCATATTTCAACGTGAACCCTCTGCTTGCAGGCAAATTCACGATT
>CAVGIV010000051.1:0-21097 GCA_963629395.1 Paludibacteraceae bacterium
GAGGATTGAGAAGCCGGAATAAAAATACTCAAGGCGGTTCGAAAGAGCCGCCATTCTCTCTATAGGCAAAGCGAAAGACAGAGATCGGATGAAAATCCGATCTCTGTTCGTTTTATGCGGAAAAGGGAGACGACAGCGGCGGCCGGCCTGGGGCGCGGGTCCTTCCCAGGGGGTAGGGGCCTTGCGGGGCGGCGATGGCGCGACGTTTTTGGCTATAAAATGAAAAATTTTCGGGTACTTCCTTCCTCAAAATTTCATTTTTGAGGCGGATGAGCGGAAAATGGATTTGCTTTTCATTATACCGCGCGAAAAAATTTTCAAAATCAATAGGCCGGAAGGATGGGAAAAGAGGAAATCGAGCTGAGTGCATGGGAAGGATGAAGCATGGACAGACTGATCACGCAGAAGGAGCTGGCGGAATGCCTGCGGATTACCCCGCGACAGATCCGAAATCTGAACGCGGACGGGGTGTTCCAGGGCTGCATACAGGGCCGTAAATATAACCTGCCGAAGTGCATAGCAACATACATCGATTACAAGGTGGCAAGCGAAACGGGACGCACCAGAGAGGTCTCGAAAGAGAAGGTTTCCGCAGAGCATGAAGAAGTCAAAAAGCAGATCTCCATCCTGAAGTTGAGAAAGCTGAGAAGAGAGCTGCATGAGGCTTCTGATGTGCAGGCATATCTTGCGGATATGCTGATTCATTTCAAGACGAAGCTGGAATCTGTGCCCGGCAAGCTGGCGCTTTCCGTCGCCGGAGAGAAGGACACCAACAAGATCATGGATATGCTGGATCGGGGCATCGCTGACGCCTTGGAAGAGCTGTCAGAGTATGATCCTGACCGCATAGACGGCATGTCCGGCCAGAGCATAGACGATGATGAGGATGAGGAGGAAGATGAGCCAGAAGAGCAGGAGTAAGCAAAAAACAAAAAAGCTATTCCGGCGCGTGGTCTCTGAAACGCTGAAGCCTCACGAGAAGCTGACGGTCTCCCAATGGGCCGAGAAATACAGGCTGCTGGATCGAGGCAGCCGGTTCCCGGGCAAGTGGTCAAACGTAGTCACACCATACCTGATAGAAATCATGGATGCCATGAACGATCCGGACATAAGACAGATCTACTTCTGCAAATCTACACAGATCGGCGGCACCGAGGTGCTGATCAACATGCTTGGATACATCCTGATGATGGAACCGGCCACAACGATGGTGATTTACCCGTCAGATGACTTGGCGAAGACGGTGGCAAAGCTCCGACTTCGTCCGGCTTTCGACAGCATCCCGCGGATCCGTGCCATGTACCGGGAAAACGAGTCAAAGGAGATGGACATGAAGTTCAGCTCTGCAACATTGTTCCTGAGGGGCGCAGGATCGCCGTCAAAGCTTGCATCTATCCCGGCACGGTATCTGTTTTTTGATGAGATAGACAAGATGCCGGGCGCTTCAAAGAAAGAGGCATCACCGTATTCACTGGCCATCGAGAGAACCAAGACCTTCAAAGGTCAGGAAAAAATATACGCATGCTCCACACCGACGATTCGAGAAAACTATATCTGGGATCTTCATGACAAGGCGGATGAGGTACGGCACTATTTCGTTAAGTGCCCGCACTGCGGGACGGAGATAGAGCTGCTGTTTCAGAATATCCGCTTTCAGGAAGATAAGGAGCGCAAGATGAGTCCTTACGAGAGGGCTTCAGATGCGCTGTATATCTGCCAGGAATGCGGATGCGGCATAGAGGATATCGATAAGCCGAAGATGCTGCGGGAAGGCCGCTGGAAGGCGGTAAAGAAGCGCGGCGTCGGGAAACCGAAGACGGTGGGCTTCTGGATCAACTCTCTATACTCGAACTTTCTGAAGTGGTCAGACATCGTGGAAGAGTTCTTGAAGAGCAAGGATGATCCGGAGAAGTTGCAGAATTTCACGAACTCATGGGAAGGGCTCCCGTGGGAGGATGAAAGAACACAGACCACCACATCCCTGGTGCTGGATCGACAGACGGATGTTCCGGAGCTGATCGTTCCTGAGTGGGCGGAAATGCTCACCGGCGGCGTGGATGTGCAGGAAACCACCTTCTATTGGTCTATCCGGGCATGGGGCAAGTCTATGACAAGCCAGGGCATTGCCCATGGGCAGGCACTTTCCTGGGCTGAGCTTGAGATGATCATGAACATGTTCTACGAAAAGCAAAGCGGGGAGAAGCTGCAGGTATGTCTGTGCTGCGTCGATTCCGGATACCAGCCAGACGCAACTTACGATTTTTGCATAAAAAATTCCGATTGGGCGATGCCGGTAAAGGGATCCTCGAATCCGATCAGCGGATTTTACAAGGTTTCAAAGATCAACAAGGCGGGCAGCAGAGCCGACGGTATGAATCTGGCTATCTCTGACGGCGACAAATACAAGGATGCCATCGCAACCAGGATGCAGCGGGACAACGGCCCGGGCGCATGGATGGTCTACCAGGGCTGCGACGAGCGATATGCCGAGCAGGTAACGGCAGAGCACAAGGTGACGGTTCGAACTGGCGGCAGAGTTTCGCAGAAGTGGGTACCGAAGAAGTCCCACATAGACAACCACTGGTTAGACTGCGCGGTCTATGAGTTCGTAGCTGCGGACATCATGGGTGTGCGGTTCCTGAATCTGCAGCAGGAGGAGAAGACCCACACGGCAGCAGAACCGGAAGAAGAAAAGAAGCCCTCAGAAGAGGGGTGGATACAGAACAACGAAAACTGGCTGTAGGAGGAAAGCATGGACGAAGAAAAGGTATTCAATTCACCGGCGGAAGAGCTGGAATATTTAAATACGGCTATCCGGAATGTCTATGCCGGCGGTCAGAGCTACAAGATCGGTACCAGGCAGATGGAGAGGGCAAACCTGTCCACGCTTCTGGCAAGAAAGAAGCAGCTAGAAGCGGAGGTGAATTCAAACTCCGAATCGAGCAGTCTATTTCCAGATACTTACGTAGCGGTATTTGAGGGGAGGTAAGTCTTGAACATCATCGACAGTATGGTGGCGGTGCTGTCGCCAAAGGCGGCATACGAGCGCATGGCTTACCGGATGGCTTTGGCAGAGCAGCAGAAAGCGATGGGCTATGACGCCGCAAACTATGACCGGCTCAACCGGAACTGGTACGCGAGAAATGAGCCTGCAGAGTGGTCCGATCAGGCGGATCGGGACACTGTAAGGGCAAGAGCCAGAGACATGGAGCGGAATTCCGACTTCATGAACTCGATTGTGAGAGCATACCGGCGTAATGTCTACGGCGCTGGATACCGGCTTAGAGCCGTGACGGACAACAGCAACATTAACCAGGAGCTCGAAAAGCTGTGGCTTAGATGGTGCAAGAAACAGCATTGTGATGTATCCGGGACGCAGAGCTTTAAGGCCCTGATGCGGATGGCGGTGGAGCGCAAGAAGGTGGATGGCGGCATTATCATCCTGAAATGCTACACGGATGATGATTTCATACCATTCAAGCTACAGCTCATCGAAGTGGATATGCTGGACGACATGGCACAAGCGCCGAGATACGCGGGGAACCGAGTGTCAGGTGGCATTGAGCTGGATAGATACAACAAGCCGGTGGGCTACTTCCTGCGGCAGTATTCCATAGACGGTATGCCGACGGATGAGGTGAAGTGGTATGACGCGAAAGATGTGATCTTCTACTACACCAGACAGCGGCCCACGCAGATCCGGGAGATGTCCGACATGGCACCATCCATCCCACGCATCCGGGACGTGACAGAGTTCTTCAGAGCTTTGTCTGTGAAGGAAAGAATCATGGCATGCCTATCTGTGTTCATCACGAAGGAGTTGCCGGTATCGACGGGCCGCATCAATGGCGGCGGTGCGCATCCGGATAGAGAATACCAGGGAAAGACCCTAACGCCTGGCATGATCAACTATTTGAATCCGGGCGATAAGGTCAACACGGTACAGCCGAGCGGCCAGAGTGCAGACGCGGCACAGCATATCAAGCAGCAGCTGAAGATTCTGGGAGCCGGGCAGGGCCTGAGCTACGAAGCAACCTCAAGAGACATGTCAGAGAGCAACTATAGCTCTGCAAGACAGGGAGCCATTGAAGATGAGCTGACCTACGAGGAAGACGTGGAGCAGCTTATGGAGATCATGGACGAGATCTATGAGAGCTTCGTGATTTCGGCATGGCTGAAGGGATATATCCAGGCGGCGGACTTCTGGCTGAATAAGCAGAATTATTTCCGCCATGAGTGGAAGAAGCCGCCGAAAAAATGGATTGATCCGGTCAAGGAAACCAACGCAAACAAAATTGCAGTTTCGACAGGCCAGAAGACATATGCCGACATGGCTGCAGAGAATGGCCGAGATTGGCGGGAACAAATTGATGAGATTGCCGAGGTCCAGGAATACGCCAGGGCTAGAGGCGTATCTATAGGGGAGGTGAGTACGAATGGCAAATAGGAATAGGCCGGAGCTTGGATGCTATCACCGGGAGCTCCCGGCAGAAATCCGGGCAGCAGAAGGAGAAGATGGCGTGATAGAGCTCAGCTTCTCTTCTGAAGCACCATACGAACGGATCTTTGGGCCGGAGATTCTGGACCATAACAAGAAGTCTGTAAGGCTGAAAAGACTGAAGGATGTGGGGTGTGTGCTATTTAACCATGATAGAGACAGGGTGATAGCGGGTATCAAAAGGGTATGGCTGGGAGACGACGGCAAATGCCACGCAAAGATTCGGTTCGACGAAGATGAGCCGTCTCAGATCATCAAAAAGAAGGTGGAATCCGGAACACTAAAGGGTGTATCCGTGGGCTACCAGGTATATGACTGGGAAGAAGTCGGGAAAAACGCGAAATCAACAGACGGCAAATACAAGGGGCCGTGCTGGGTGGCAAGAGATTGGGAGCCTTATGAGTTCTCTATTGTATCCGTCCCGGCAGATACCACAGTAGGCGTTGGCCGTTCGCTTGAAAACGGCAATAGACAAGGCAGGTCGCTGGATTGGTTCGTCCGGCAGTCTGATATAAACAAAGCAACTTTCAAACAGGAGGAAAGACCATGACAGAAAGAGAAATCCTTGAGCGGCAGCAGGCCATTCTTGACGCCGCAAGAAATGGAAACCGCGATCTGACTGCAGAAGAACAGGCCGAGTATGACGACCTGCAGAGAAATCTGAACCAGATCCGGGAGGCGGCGCCGAACCAGGCAGCAGCTGGACAGGAAGGCGCAGCACCGCAGGAGGGCGACGCCATTCAGCGCGCCATTGCGGCAGAGAGACAGAGAACAGCAGACATCAATGAGCTGTGCAGAAGCTTCAACATTGACGGCGCTGAGTATATTCGCAGCGGAATGACCATGGACCAGGTCAGAGAGGCTGTGCTGAGAGATCTGAGAACAAATCACGGACCGGCTGCGGCAGGCATCAATGTCACAGAGACGGGTGAGGACAATTTCCGTCGGGATATGACCGATGCTATGTGCTTTAAGGCGGGCGTGAGCGTCGAGAATGCCAGCGCTGAGGCGCAGAATATGCGCTCCATGAGCCTTCGCGACATGGCAATCAGCTGCTTGTGTAGAGAGGGCAGCAACGTGAATGAACTGCTGCGGATGAATCCGGACGATCTGTACCAGACAATGTGCAGACAGTTCTATAACCCGTCTGCTGCATTCCCGGCAATCCTGGACAACTCCATCAAGAAGTCCATTGTGGATGTCTACAAGAAGGTTCCCACCTCTTTCGAGAAGTGGACAAGCAAGGGCACTCTGTCCGACTTCAAGGAGACAAAGGACCATGAGTACCTGATCGGCGGTGCCGGTGAGTTCCTGAAGGTGCCGGAGAACGGAGAGCTGCAGGGCGATAAGCCGTCTACAGAGCTGCTTCCGACAAGAAAGATTGAAACCTACGGCAGAGAGTTCACCATGACCAGACAGGCGTTCATTAACGACGATATCGGCTTCATGACCCGTGTGCCGGGGCTCTATGCTGCAGCTGCAAAGCGCACCATTGACAAGCAGTGCTACGAGGCACTGTACAACAATGTGGTATTTGCGGATGGCGTGAAGGTGTTCGACACCAAGCATGGAAATGTCCTGAAAGCGGGAACAGCTCCGACCCAGGCAGCCATTCAGAACATGATTCTGATGATGCAGAAGCAGAAGGACCCGTTCGGAGATGCCATTTACATGACCCCGAAGTACATCATCGTACCGACCGGTTACGGCTTCGATCTGGATGTTATCCTGCATTCCGCGCAGGTGCCGGGATCCCCGAACAACGACAAGAACCCGCTGGCAACCAGAAGCTTCGAGGTGATCGAGACACCGGTACTGAACAATCTGGCTGGTGAAAATGCTATCCCGTGGTTTATTGCAGCGGATGAGTATTCCGCAAAGACCATCCAGGTGGATTATCTGAACGGTCAGGAGACTCCGACTATCCGCAGAATGGAGACACCGGGCAAGCTGGGCTTTGTATGGGATATCTATCTTGACTGGGGTGTATCCGTGAGAGATTTCCGCGGTATCGTGATGAACCCGGGCGTGAAGATGTCCTGAAGGAGGTAAGAAATGACAACAGCATTCGTAAATCGCGGCGAAAGCCTTGATTATGTGAATACCGGTAGCAGCAAGATTGAGGCCGGTGACATTGTGAGCCTTACAAGCCGGATCGGCGTGGCAGGAAGCGACATTCCTGCTGGCGAGACCGGTGCAGTGGAGGTGATCGGTCTTTTCGATATGCCTGCAACAGCAACCGGCGCGGTAGCAGTAGGTACGGAACTCTATTTCGACGGTGCCGGTATCACCGATACCAAGGGCGAGAGCACTGTATCTGCGGGCTATTGCGCAAAGGCATTCGTTGCCGGTGACGCGACCATTCGCGTGAAGCTCCTGGGATGAGCCGTTTAATCGCGAAGCGTGACATCATCCTGCGGGACAGAATGTATAGGGTGGGAGAAGTTCTCCCATCCGGTACAGGTCTCGAAGAAGCCTGGATAGAAGCGGGATCCGCTGCGGATCCGGTGGAATATCTGAAAGAGAAGGCTAAAGAGAAGCGCGTAAAAGCAAAGCGTGCATCTCTGAAAGCCGGACTTGAAGGCGACAGGGTGGTTAATGCGGAAGAGCCGGTAAGCCTGGTGGGGCAGATTCCAAAGACAGAGAAACGGAGAACCGGGGATGAAAAGCTTTAAACAGATCCTTGCGGGGGATATCAGATCAACATTTCTAAACCTTGATGAGTTTGGGGAGATCCACACCATCAACGGGCGGTCTATGACCGTGATTGTGGATTCCAATGAAGTCGAGGAGCGGGGGAAGAAACAGTTCCTGCATCCGGTGATTGATGGAATCTATGAGGACAATATCTTGATCTATGTTTCCAGAAAAGAATTTGGAAAGCAGCCCGCCCACGGCCAGGAGCTGAAGTTAGACGGTAAGCAATACCGGGTAACGGACGCGCGGGACGAGGGCGGCGTATTCTCCATCACGCTTCGGAGGTACCAGACATGAGCACAATAAAGCTTTCCATCGATGAGGAGGAGTATAACCGAATCATCCGGGCTTTACGTTCTGTCGAGGGAAAGTCTGAGGAATCGATCTTCAAAAGCGCTGTAAACAATACAGCGAAATCTGCAAAGAAACAGCTGGAGAAGAAAACCAAGGCGATATACGGCGGTGAAGCGCCAAAGGGCGTATCTGAAAGAAGCGGTATGGAGAAGGGCAGGGTGAAGAACCCTACCGCAACCATCATTTTCAAGTCAACGCAGCCGGACATCAGAAAGCACATTGTGAAGTATTCCGGTCCGATACCGACAAAGACGGTATACCGGAACGGAAAGCGGGCGAGCTTCCCGATCTACGTGCAGCAGCTGAGAAATAAGTCATTACAGAAGGTAACGGGCGCGGGCTGGCAAGGCTTCATGATCAAGTGCAGCAACGGCCACATTGCTGTAGTATCCCACGTCAGCAAGGGAAGCACAGCCCTGAAGACGTGGATGGGATCTTCTGACGCCATTATGGTGCGGAATGACAAGGTATACGGCAGCATTAAAGAGAACTTCGAAAGCGAACTCTTGCAGAATTGCGAGAAAGCATTGGCGAAGGCGCTGGGATAGGAGACGGCTGAATGAGAGAAAACAAAGAATTTTCCTTACAGACGCCACTGGGGTGCCAGAGAGCATTGGCGAAAGAAATCGAACGGTTGACATCAGACATGCTATTTCAAAATGCTGAAGAGCCGCATGATCTGGTAAAGCTAAAGGTATACGAACAGTCCATCCCCATAAAGGATTCCACGGCAGAAACCGATGCGGGAGGAGATGAAGAGGACACCATAGAGTTTGACCAGGGCGATGTAGCGGACGGCGTGATCAAGTGCCCGTGGTGCACGGTGAAGATCGAGAAGGGATACCAGGAAGGCCCGGATCAGAAGCAATACGTCAAGGTGAACATAGTGTTCGGCATCTACAACAATAGTCTGGACAACAATGGACACTATGAAGCCTTGAACCTGATTGAGCGCCTGATGGTCCGTTTTGGAAAGGATCCGCTGCTTAATCATCAGTATGAGTGCACCGGCGCGTTTAACTGGGAACTGAACGAAGAGGATACATTCCCGTTTACATTCGCTCTTCTGTCCACGGAATTTAGGTTCCGGGGCGTTATGAAGAGAGAAAGCAGGTTTTTATGAGTGATACAAAGAAGACTGCTGCGGCAGCAGAAGCAGAAACCACAGAAGAGGCTGTGAAGGCAGTGGAGACTGCGGAAGCTGAGACGGCAGCAGAAGAACAAAGCATATACATCGGTCCGGGCTTCAAGGGCGTGGCCCATGGAACCATTTACCTGGGGGAGCTGCCGACGCATTTGCAGGACGCTATCCAGGCGCTCCCGGCAATCGGCGAGCTTGTGGTGCCGATGAGTAAGATTGTGGAAAGCAACAAGGCCCTGCGGGATCCTGAATCCGGCTTGGCTAAGATTTATAAGTATGTCGATGAAAAGAAGAATGGGAGGGCATAAGAATGTCTTACATGCACAGAATCAGTACGTCTGAGCTGGCCACTGCTTTAACAGTACCCATGACGTCTGACGCATCTCTGCGGGTTGTGGTAGGTACAGCACCTGTCAATCTGGCAGAGGACCCCACAGCAGCGGTAAATGTGCCGATTCTTGCGAACAGCTACAAAGAGGCTGTGTCGCAGCTTGGCTATTCCGATGACTATGACAGCTACAATCTCTGTGAGATGATGTACTACTCTTTCAAGGTGTATAGCGTAGCGCCGATTATCTTTATCAATGTGCTTGACCCGACAAAGCATAAGAAGAGCTATTCCAATGCGTCTGTTGCGGTCACAAAGAGCGCAGCGACGATTGAAGAGAGCGGCCTGATGCTGGATACCCTGGTTGTGAAGGCGTCCAGCAAGACACTCGCAAAGGATACAGACTATGTAGCTGCGTTCAATGATGATGGCTATGTGGAAATCACATTGCTGGCATCCGGCGCAGGTGCAAGTGCCACTACACTGGATGTATCTGCCGATCAGCTGGATCCGTCCAAGGTGACGAAGAAGGATATCATTGGAGGTTACGATTCCGCAACCGGGAAGGATACTGGTATTGAGGCTATCCGCTCTGTATACCCGAAGCTGGGCATGGTGCCGGGCCTTCTGCTGGCACCGGGCTGGACCACTGACGCAGAAGTGGCAGCAGCACTGACAGCAAAGACAGAAGATCTGAATGGCCTTTTCACTTGCGAGGCTGTCATTGATATGGACACCACAACAGTGAAGAAGTACACAGATCTGAAGGCGGCAAAGGAGAGCATGGGTGTGCAGAACAAGCATGCAATCATGCTTTGGCCCAAGATCAAGTTCGGCAGCAAGATCTACAACTACTCCACCGTGTGGGCAACCATGACGGCGCAGTGTGATGGAGATCATGGCGACGTTCCGTACAAGTCCCCGTCCAACGAGACACTGTACGCGGCTGCAGCAGTGCTCGCAGACGGCACCGAGGTGCTGCTGGATATCCCGCAGGCGGAGGTGGTGAACAGCTACGGCATTGTTACCGCAATGAACGATAACGGCTGGAAGAGCTACGGCAACAATACATCTATCTATCCGTCCAGCACGGACCCGAAAGATAGATGGATTGCATGTCGCAGAATGATGAGCTGGTACCGGAACCACTTCATTCTGACCTTTAAGCAGAAGGTAGATGAGCCGGCATCCTATCGGCTCGTGGAGTCCGTTGTGGATTCCGAAAACATTTACCTGAACAGCCTGAAGGCGTCCGGCGCTATCGCGGGCGGCTCCATTGCCTTCAATGAGTCGGACAACCCGGTGACAGAGATCATGAACGGACACATCAAGTTCACCACGAAGGTGGGATTCTGGCCGCCGGCTGAGTGGATCGAGGATGAGATTACCTTCGACCCGAATCTGGTTACAGCAGCATTAGGAGGTGAATAATCATGTCGATCGGTATTAATCAGATGCCTGAGGTGCTAAATGACTTTAATGTCTACGACACCGATACCAATGTGCTAATTGGTATTTCTGACTCCGTGACCCTTGCGGCCCTGCAGCTCATGACGGCAACAATCTCCGGTGCGGGGGTTGGTGGTGAGTACGCGGCACCGGTGGTGGGCCACTGGAGCAGTGTACAGCAGGAGATCCCCTTCAGATCTCTTTACAAGGATATTCTGAAGTACATGGACCACACCAAGGTGGCAAGCATGACCCTGAGAGGCCCGCTACAGGTAACGGACAAGGACACTGGCACCACAAGCATGGTGCAGGTTCGCTATTCTGTCCGCGGTAAGACCACCGAGGTAAACCCTGGCACTGCGAAGCCGGGCGAGTCTATGGGCGCGTCCATCAAGTTGGAGGTTCTGTATATGCTTCTGGAGGTGGATGGCACCAAGCTCATTGAGGCGGATAAGCTGAACAATGTCTTCAGTGTAAACGGATCTGACCTCATGGATGAAGTGCGGCGGATGTGCTAACCTGCATCTTTTTTAAAAACATGCAGGTTAAACCGGCGGGGCAATACCCGCCGGGCATATAGAAAGGTTGAGAGATGGCGGCAAGAACAGCAAAGGCAGCAGAGAAAGCGAAAGAGACGGCAGAAGAGAAGCTGCCGGGCATCGTGATCAAGCTGGAGGTACCCATCGAAGTTGAAGGCGAAACCATAGACAAGGTGGAGCTGGATGGGCTTTATGATATGACCCTTATGGACATGAGCGAGGTGGACCGGGAGTATACACGGCTCCGTGGCGAAAGAGTCACGGCAACCACTGGCGTAGACCGGCTGTATGCGGCACTGGTAGCCGCAAAGGCAAATCACAAGCCTTATGAATGGCTCGTGGGACTAAAAGCGAGAGATTCCATTAGGCTGATGAATGCGGTATTCACTTTTTTCTACGTGCGGGTATAAAGCCCGGACTGAAGGAAGCGAAGAAGCTTGCGGCGCAGGCGGCAATCTTCTCCCATACATCACTTGAGTTTTTTTATAAAATGAGCATTCTGCAATTGCCCATCGAGGTGGAGATCATTGCAGAAGCCATGAAGGATCTGAGAGGAGGGAAATAATGGCGTCAAGGACAGAATATCAGCTTGCGATAAAGATCGCAGGCATGATTGATGGGTCTCTGAGCTCGTCCTGTAATCTCACAAAGAAACAGCTGAAGGACATTGCAAAGGCGGCAGCGGATGCCGGCAGCCAGACGGTGAGCTTCGGCAAAGCCCTGGACGGCATGAGCCCGGGCATCAATGCAATGTGGGGCGGCCTTACAAATGTGGTGAAGACCGGCACTGTGGCCCTTGCGGCAGCAGGAACTGCAGCGGTTGCTGCTGGGAAGGCAGCGATAAATGTCGGCTCTGAATTTGACAAGGCAATGTCTTCCTGGAAGGGCACGGCATCGGCAACGGACGCAGAGTACCAGGTGGCAAGAGAAGCTGCCATGAAGTGGGGAAGAGAAACCACCAAGACGGCCACAGAAGGCGCTAACGCGCTGGAATACATGGCACTGGCGGGATGGAACGTTACGGACTCTGTAGCGGCCTTGCCGCGCATTCTGAAGCTCTCTGAGGCCACAGATTTGGACCTCGCGAGAACCTCCGACCTGGTGACAGACTCTATGTCTGCGACCGGTGAGGTGATCGGCGAAAACGGCGACAATCTGGAGAGATTCCTAAACGTAGCCGTTAAGGCGAACAACAAATCGAACCAAACAGCCGAGATGCTGATGGAAGCCTGGATTCAGACCGGCGGAACCTTCAAGAATCTGAACGTGGATATCGAGGACTCTGCGACAGCACTGGGCGTATTGGCCAATAGAGGTATCAAAGGCTCCGAGGCCGGTACAGCATTAAATGCGGTCATGGTAAATCTGACATCGGGAACCGGACAGGCCGGGAAGATGATGGAGAAGCTGGGGCTTTCAGTGTTTGATCAGCAGGGAAAGTTCAAGGGCTTAAAGCAGACGCTTTCTGACATCAATGATGCGGTAAGTACCATGACGGAAGAAGAAAAGAGCGCGACGCTTGCAGCATTGGGTGGCAAGACCCATATCGATGCCATGAACGACCTGCTGAGTGGTTTAAACACCACTCTGGAGGACGGAACAAACGAATGGGATAACCTGAATGCGCAGCTGCGGGATGCAAGCGGTGCCCTGGACAATATGGCAGCCACAAAGATGGACAACCTTTGGGGAGACCAGCAGATACTCACATCAGCGCTGCAGGATACAGGTATTCGACTGAATGGCGGATTGACCGCGCCGCTCCGGGAAGCTACCCAGGCGGCGACAGAGCTTGTCTATAAGGTGGGCGATGTGGCGAACAACCTGGAATATACCTATCCCACCATCAGGCGGGTACTGAAGGAAGGCGCAGAGAATGCTGAGGGATTTGCACAGCCGCTGATTTCACTGGGAAAGTTCGTTGTACAGAACCCGGAGGCGTTTGCGGGGATTGCGACAGGGCTTGCCAGCACAATCACCGTGCTGAAGGGCGCGGATACATTAAAAAATATTTCCGGCGGCGTCAAAAGCTTCGTGGCGGCTATGGGCGCGTCATCCGGCACAATGCTTTTGGGTGGCGCGGCGCTTCTGGCAGGTGGCACGGTGGCAGCGGCTACGGCAACGAGAATTGCCAACATGCGAAAGCAGACACGAAGCCTGAAAGAGCATTTCGGGGAAGTGCAGCTGTCACTGGAAGATCTGAGCGAAGCGGCGGAATCCATCATCGGGAAGCAGACCTTTGAGCGATTCACGGCATCGATCACACAGATAGACAAGGTGAAGGAGCTGCGAGAAGATCTGAATGACACCGGCGAAACCATAGATAAGCTGGTGTGGAAGGTACAGGCGGGAATAGAACTGTCTGAAGCGGATCAGACAAGCCTGCAGACCTCCATAGATAGTCTGGTAAAGAATAGCCAGGAGTATATCAACGAAAAGCAGTATTCTCTAAATCTCTCTGTGAATGCTCTTTTTGGAGATGATTCTGCAGCCGGAGATGAAATCCTAAACGGCATGAGCAGCTTCTATGATGATCTGAATGAAGAGGTTGCGAGCCTGGGCAAGGAGCTGGGCGACGTGTATTCAGATGCCCTGGAGGATGGCGTTATTGACATCGATGAGGCTAACACCATCCAGAAGCTGAAGGACAAGCTGCAGAGCATCACAAGCGGCGTGGAGAATGCAAAATTCGAGGGAAAGCTGGCGGGTATCGCCGGGAAATACAGCGGTGCGAATCTTGATTCTGAAAGCTTCCAGAACCTGCAGAGTGAGCTGAATGAGGCGGTAGCAGAACGGCAGCAGAGCATAGATGAAACAACATACTCACTGTTAGCTGATCTGGAATATCGGCGCACGCAGAGCGAAAGCGGCGCAATTCCGATGAGCAGCGAAAGCTACCTTTCGGAATATGACTACAAACAGCAGGTAGCGGAAATAAACGAAGCCGCAAACAAGCAAAGGACAGAAGACAGAAACAGAGCGGCGTCCTTTTCTCTAAATACCATTGAAGATACCTACGGAAGCGACTTGAAGAGCTTGCAGAGCCTGCTGCAGCAAAGGGGCGCACAGTCCATAAGTGACATCAAGAACGGCGGCACACCGGACAATGCTTTGTTCGGGAACACAAATAATCTGGACAAGGGGGCACAGCTTGCTATCAAAAAGCTTGTGGACGGAGCAAGGCCGCAGATTGAAGAACTCAAGAAGATGGCGGCAGAGCTTGATGAAGTGCCGGATGATGTGCAGGCAAGTCTGAATAAGTTCGAACTCATGGAGGCGGCTGCCGGTGATCAGACTTCCATTGTGTCTATCATGGCAAAATCCCTGGGCAGTGAAGAGGATAGACAAAACCTCATCATTGCGGCAAGGAATGCCGGTATAGAGATTCCGGACGCGGTAGCTGAGGGAATTCTGGAAAACGCCGGGAAGATCCAGTCGACGGTGGAGGGCGCTGTGAATCCAATGGACATCACAGCGAAGGCCAACGTCCTTTTAAAAGACGGCACGATAACCGGACAGGACGGCGTGAAAGCGGCCGCACAGAACAGCTTCGGCAGTACGAACATAAGTACAGCCGTGAACCTGTCGCTGATCAGTGGTTCCATCAGCGGGTTAAGCAGCATTAAGCAAGATGCGCAGAATCAGCTGAACAGTAAGCTTGCACCGCAGTTCAGACTGAGGCAGTATGCAACCGGTGGCATAGTGGATTCGCCGACATTAGCGGAAATTGGTGAGGGCGGCGACACGGAGTATGTTATTCCGATGAATAGCTCTAAGCGGTCCGCAGATCTATGGCGGATGGCCGGGGAGCAGCTGAATGCGGTGAATGGCTCCGTCAGTAGTTCGGAGAAGGTGGTATTTTCGCCGGTGATCAACGTGAGCGGCGGCGCATCGGAAAGCATGGTGCGGCGGGCCGTAAACGAGAGCTACCAGACATTCGAGAATGTCATGGCGGAATACGAGAAGAATAGACGGCGCACATCGATGTAGGAGGCGGTATGACCAAGTACACAACCATATCCGGGGACACCTGGGACAAGATCGCAAAGAAGGTATATGGCGATGACCATGTTTTCGAGGCGATCATGGAGCAGAATGCGGAATATATCGATGTGCTGATTTTCGGCGCGGGCATAGAACTGAGTATTCCGGATGATACCTATACGGAATTGAAAGAAGTGAAGACAGATCAGGCGCTTTGGCGGGAGGCTATGAGTTAATGGATGGATCAGAAGCTTATACCGCAAGGGCAAGATATGCACACGCGACAGCGCTTTATGAGGGTACAGAGTATGATCTGTCGGATTACCTTGAAAGCCTGAGCTATACGGATAACGCATCCGGGACGCTGGATCAGATCACACTGGTGCTGGACTTGGACGGAATGGACAGGCATGGCGCCGGCGGATGGGAGCCGGAAAAAGGTAAGGATCTGGATGTTACTATATACATGGAGAATTGGTATGTGAACGGCGTCCAGGAGAAGTACCACTGCGGGAATTTTGTGATCGATGACATCACGATATCCGGCGGCCCGTCAAGGATGACCCTAAAGGGAATCTCGCAACCGGCAAATTCAGACTTGAAGGAGCGGAAGCGGACAAAGACCTGGCAGAAGGTTACGCTCAAGCAGATCACGCAAGAAATCATAGATAAGTACGGCATGAGTAAGCTGTATTTCAACTGTGATGACGTCTTGATTGAATCTGTAGAGCAAAGCAATCAGACAGATCTGGATTTCCTGAAAGCACAGTGCGAGAAGTACGGGCTTTCCATCAAGTGCTACAAGGTGGGCTTCGTGATCTTTGATGAAACATGGTACGAAAGCGGCGGGACGTTCAACTATTTCGGGCTGTATCCGAAATCGGCAGCAGCTGGAAGTAATGCGGGCTATGAAGACTGGCCGACACACGAGATACAGCCGAATTACTCATGGAATGCGACGCTGCAGGGCACCTATACAGGGGCGACATTAAAGTACACCAGCGGGAAGAAGGGTGACACCATAGAGACCACGGTGGGCACTGATGAAAGGCTTCTGTACATCAACGAAAAGGCAGACTCTTTGGCGGAAGCTGAGAAAATAGCCAAATCGAAGGTGAATGAGGCTAACAAGAAGCAGATCACACTCACATTCAGCCCATCGCTATTTTCGCCGGGGCTTTTCGCAAGCTACTGCGTGGACATTGTGAATCTGCCAAGAGCGCGGTGCAACGGAAAATATTATGTGGAGAAAGTGGCTGTAAGCCTGAACGGATCGGGAGGACTTACAGAGACTGTCACCACAAGAAAGCTATGCACGAGGCTATAGAATGGATGTTTTCAGAATCGGGACGGTGAGCTCCGTGAATGCGGCGGCCGGGAGTGTAAGCGTTACATATCCGGACCGGGGAGACGGAGCCACCAGCGAGCTGCCTTGCTTAAACTTCAGCGGTGAATACAAGATGCCGAACAAGGGAGATACTGTTGTGGTGCTGCACGCACAGAACGGAAGCTCTGAGGGCGTCGTGCTGGGTACGGTGTGGAATGAGGCGAACAAGCCACCGGTATCATCCGGCTACCAGAAGGATCTTGGAGGCGGGGCAAAAGTCACACAGTCCGGTGGAAATGTGGAAATCTCAGCATCGGGAATCACGTTGAATGGCGGCGGGAGCATAACGGTGGCGGAAATCATTGCAAAGCTGAATGATCATGAATCACGGATAGCAGCACTGGGAGGATAGGATGATTGGAAGATTCGGAAGCTTACGCTTCAACGTGTCATACAGCAAAATACTAACCTTTGATGACATGCAGCTCACAAGCGCCTTAAAGACCACAGAACACGATGTACCAGGCTGGAAGGGGCGCATTGAGATAACCGGAGAAGAGATGGATGAGGTTACCTTGCATATTATTCTGATGGCTTCGGAGGGTGTACGGCCACGATCCCAATACCGGAAAATCCGCTCCATGATGCGAAATAGACAAGCACAATATCTCATCCTTGGAAACAAAGCGGTGATGGATCGACGCTGCATCATCGCGGAGATAAAGAGTGAGTGGAAGGATATTCTGAGTCGCGGCGAGGTATCCCGCATTGAGCTGGATGTGACATTCAAAGAGTACCAATAGGAGGCGGCATGGCGGAATATATCATTCGCTCTGATGAGCTATCGGAGACAGAAGATCTGTATAAGCAGCTAAATAACCTGCTGTCAACCAGGAAGGGAACCATCCCGATAAACAGAGATTTCGGGATTGACTGGAATGTGCTATCAAAGCCGTTGGATGAAGCGGAAAGCGACTTCGTTGTGGAACTAATGGAGCAGATCGAAGCGTACATTCCGGAGCTGAAGGCATCGGAGGTTGAATTTGCTGTGGATCCGGAAAACGGAAAGATCGTACCGACAATCACGATAGAGAGGAGTGAGGACAATGGCGGATAAAATAAAGTCCATCACGGAGTACCCGGAAATCTCATTCATAGATGACTACACGATAGATAAGCTGGAAGAAGAGATGATTGCGTGGTTCAAGGAGAAGCATGCAGAAGTGACCGGGAAGGATGTGACGCTGGGCAAGGCTGATGAGCGGCGGCTGATCCTGCAGGCTTGTGCCTATTATCTCTTCCAGGGCTACAAGTTCGCAGATCAGGCGGGCAAGATGGGAACGCTCAAGTATGCGACGGGGAAGTATCTGGAGAATCTGGGGGCATTGAAAAATATCTATCGTTTGCCGGCCAATGCCGCCACAACGACGATACGGTATAGCATCGTTTCAACAAGGACAGCGGCGACACCGATTCCGAAAGACTCCAGAGTGACGGCGGGTGATGGTATTTATTTTGCAACAACTGCATATACTGAAATCCCAAGCGGAGAGCTTTGCGTAGATGTGAAGGCGCAATGCTTAACAGCCGGAGCTGTGGGGAATGCCTACAGCGCGGGTGAGATCAATACCATGGTGGATATCATTGCTTATATTGATTCTGCAGAGAATATTACAAAGCCTGAAAACGGGCGGGATATTGAGACAGATGACGACTTAAGGGAACGGATTTTCCTTGCGCCGAAGGGGCTCACGACAGGCGGAACTGATGAAGCGTATGAATATATGGTGCGGGCTTATGACACAAGCGTGGAGGACGTCAAAGTGACGTCACCAAGCCCGCGGATTGTGCAGATAATTGTTCTTCTGGCCAACGGCGTGATTCCGGGAGACGAATACATAAGCGATTTAAAAGCCTATATCGAAGATCCGGAAAGAAAGATGCTGACGGATGAGATCGTGGTAAAGAAGCCGGAGGCGGTGGAGTACAACATTGATTTCAGCTACTACATCAATACGACGGATAAAAATAAAGCGGAAACCATTCAGACGGAGGTGAATGCGGCAGTAGCGGCGTATGAGCTATGGCAAAAGGCGAAGATCGGCAGAGACATCAACCCTGATGAACTTGTAAAGCGCGTGATTACGGCAGGAGCAAAGCGGGTGGTTCTGTCATATCCGAAATACCAAAGCACAACGGAGGAGCAGGTAGCTGTACCAAAGACGGTAAGCGTGACTTACGGAGGCCTTGAGGATGATTAAATATCAGGATGGCGAGCTGATTAACCTGCTGTCCGCGCCGATGGCGGAGGATACCGACATTATCGCCCTGTCCTACGCTATCAAAATGGGAGTGGCGAAATTCATCATCTACGTAGCCAAGACCACAATGTTCGCCGACGTGGACAATCAGTCAGAAAGCATACTTGACTATATGGCTGTCGAGCTCGGTGCGGTGTACTACGAGCAGACCATGGATATCACAACAAAGCGCGAGCTGATCAAGAGCGCGCTGAAGTGGTATATGACGGCGGGGACAAAAAAGGCCGTAGAGGAGCTGGTGGGAACGATCTTCGGAAAAGGAGATGTGACAGAGTGGTACGAATTTGGAGGCGAACCCGGCACTTTCAATATCACAACAGAAAGACAGCTTACAGAAGAAAACTACGAGCGTTTTTTGAGGATCATCAAGACGACAAAACCGAGCAGTGCCCACGTCAAAAGCATGGCATCGGAAAAAGGCGTGGAGAGCGGCCTGTACATCGCGAATGCGATGTCGGAACGAGCGGAATCTGCCCTGAATGAAAATCGAACAGAAACCAGTGAGCTATATGTCAACCGCAAGGCGCTGGTTGCAGCAATCGGAGAAATCTATGAGGACTGCATAGCGAATACGGCACGGACCATAGAAAGTGAAATCCGGTCAATGTGCTATGTGGGAACGACGATATCCAGCATGGTTTATGAAGAACTATATGAAGACTATTCGGCGAACACGGACATTGATGCGGCAGTATACACGGGAGAGGCACTTGCGAGCGCGATGACATCGGGATTGGAGGTCTAAATGGCATTATTTACAACGGGCGCTTTGACCAGGAAAGGGCAGGCGCTCATAGCAAAGAGTGAAGCAAACGGCACCGGAATCAAGATCACGAAGGCGATAACAGGATCCGGAACGCACAGCAGCATGAGCCCTGAAGCAATAGAACAGCTAACGGAGCTTACGACACCGGAGCAGACTTTCGCAATATCTGACCTCGCAACTGTGCCGGGAAACGAAGGTCAGGTAATCATTACTGTAGTCATCAACAACAACGGGTTAAAGAAAATGTATTACCTGAATGAATTGGGCATCTATGCAGAAGATCCGGACGATGGCGAAATCCTATATTGCGTGGTGCTTTCTGAAAATAACACAATCTACATTCCGCCGGATAATGAGTCCGGAGGCGTATCCACCATCACGGAGAGGATTTACCTGGAAGTCACGAACGCAAAAAAAACGACCGTTGAGATGGAGGGCGCAGTAGCGTCGGCAACAGATTTCCTTGCGCTTCGGAAGCTGGTGGAAGCGGCGACGGCGGGCTTGCAGGGTGGCAGTGTCGGTCAGATCTTGGGAAAAGGGAGCGAAGGAAGCTATGGCTACACCTGGATAGACAGGAACACGATTGCAAGGCCTATTGCGGAATTCCCGGATGAGGGACAGGCGGATGCTATCTACATAGATACGGATGCGTCGGAAATCTATGTATGGAAGTTGCTGACAAGCGGGGAATACGGATACTTCAAGCTGCCGCTAGGCGCTGAGGCATCTTCAACGCTGCAGAAGCAGATCACGGCAAATGCCAACAACATAACGAAACTGTTTGCCAGTGTAACGGCGCTGGAAACCCGATTCGATGAATTGGTTATAAATGTTCCGGTCTCTGGGTGGAAAGAGTCCACGGGTGACGGGGTGAACATTTACTCAAACGACATTGCAATAAATGGCATAACTGCCGACTTTGACGGAACGGTCTTTCCATACGTCATGTCAACAGAGCCTTCTGCCGTGGTAAAGGAGATGGAATCTATCGGCATCTATTTTTCGAAAGGCATAACAGAATCGCAAGATGGAAAGCTGCACCTGACCTGTTACAAGAAATGCCCGAAGGTGGATTTCGGCATCCAGCTGCAGGGCATAAAGGAGGCGACATGATGAATGGCGTTGCATGTGTGATTGATGTTTTCAAAGGAGGCGTCAAGTGAGATTAAAGATGATGGGCGGTGGCGGCTCTGTTGACTATGACGGCTTGACGGCTACCGCGGAAGATGTACTGGAGGGGGTCAGCTTCATCGGCAGTGGATCGGACGAGGAACAGACTGGAACTCTCCCAAACATGGAAAATATGCACGGTGCTCCCGGCCGTGCCTCTGATCCGACGGCACCGATCCATGCGGCCGTATCCGTCAAGGCGGAAATGGACAGCACGGGAAGAGAGAGAATCTTGCTTGCGCCGCCTGAGGGAAAATATCCGGGATCGGAAAGGTCTTTTGTTGGGTGCTACCCCGTGGACCTTGGCATAAACGCTGAAGGTATTGCGAATGGCCGAACAATGGCTGGAGTCACTGGAAGCTACGGATCGGACAGCACAGTAGCCGCAAAAGACATTCGAAACGGAAAAGTTGCCTACGAAAAAAACGGCCGCATAGTCGGCGATGCTTCGGACTTTGGAAGCATTTCGCGTACCATCGGTGCAGGAGAGTCTTTTGCCATTTCGGAAGGCTTTTATGGAGAA
>CAVGIV010000052.1:0-20996 GCA_963629395.1 Paludibacteraceae bacterium
ATTCACGAGCCGCTATCGGGCGGCAGGAGATACTATGGCAGAAATTCATGTACTAAGCTCCGACACCATCAACCGAATTGCTGCCGGTGAAGTGGTCGAGCGTCCGGTCAACGTCGTCAAGGAACTGATCGAAAACGCCATTGACGCAGGTGCCCGGGCCGTTACAGTGGAGATCAAGGGCGGCGGTATTGACCTGATTCGAGTCACCGACAACGGCTGCGGCATTGAGCCGTCGCAGATTACCAAGGCCTTCCGGCGGCATGCTACCAGCAAAATCCGTGAGGCAGATGACCTTGGACGGCTTCAGAGCCTTGGCTTTCGCGGCGAGGCGCTTTCTTCAATTGCAGCGGTATCCCGCGTGGAAATGATCACCAAAACCAAGGACAACATCGTCGGCATCCGTGCCACCAATGATGTCTCGCACCGAGAAGCAAATCCGGACGCGGATGTGACACCGCTGGAAATCACGGAGGTTGGTGCCCCGGACGGCACCAGCATCATGGTGCGCGATCTCTTTTTCAATGTGCCGGTGCGCCGGAAATTCTTAAAATCGCCGCAGACCGAGGCCGGTGCGGTTACCGATCTTCTGGAGCACCTTTGCCTTTCTCATCCGGAGATTTCCTTTCACTACCGGGTAAACGGGCAGGAAAAGCTCCACACCACCGGAAACGGCAACATCAAGGAGCTGATATACCGCATCTACGGGCGGGAAATGTCGAATTCCGTCATTCCGATTGCCAGGTCTTCCGGCAGCGAAGGGGAAGACCGTCTGTCTGTCAGCGGCTTTCTGGGACGTCCGGAGTTTTCACGCTCGAGCCGGAATCAGGAAATCTTCTTTGTCAACGGAAGGATTCTGAAAAGCGACGTCCTTTCCAAGGGTTTGGAGGAGGGCTACCGAACGGATCTGATGCAGCACCGTTTTCCCTTTGCCATCCTTTATCTGAAGACGGCAGCAGAGGACATTGACGTCAATGTGCATCCTTCGAAGATGGAGGTACGCTTCTCGGATCCTAAGAGAATTTTTGATTTTCTGAATGAGTCTGTACATGAAACGCTGCACAAGACCGAGCTGATCCCGCGGGCGACGATGAACACGCAAGCCGAGGAAAAGCACCTTGCCATCGAAGAGGAAAAAGAACGTGCCGCCGCCCAGAAGGCGCAGGGACATTTTGAGCCATTTGAGCGTCCTGTTCCCGCTTCTGCTGCTGAAAATGCGTCGCCTTCTTCCGCAATCGCACCTGCAGTCTCCAGGAACCAGGCAGACATATTTTCAGGTGTATTAGATTCGCTGCCGGCCTGCAGTGACACAGAATCTGCTGCATCGGAACCGGCTAAAGAGCCAAGCTCAAAAGGCACATCGGAGCCTTCTTTGGACTTTCATGCGAAGGCGGTCCGCGAATCCCCCGTGGTCTACAAAGAGGATGACTTCACCTTCATCGACAAAACCGCCTCCAGATCGAATTCCAGATCGAATTTCAGATCGAAGGTGCAGCCGCAGCAGCTGTCATTTATTGAAGAGGCGGCCCTCCCTGATCCAAAGGAGGCAAAGGCGCTGCAGGACGAAAAGGAAAAGGCAGTCCTGGCCGGTGATCTGGAGGCCATGTTCCGGAAAAGTGTGCGGGACGATTATGCCGAGGACCTCTACGGCAACCGCAATTACCACATCCTTCAGAGCAGCAATCTGCCGGAGTATAAAATCATCGGTCAGATATTTGACACCTACTGGATTTTATCCTTTAGGGATAAGATGCTGATGATCGATCAGCACGCCGCGCACGAGAAGGTAAATTTCGAACGGCTGATGCGGCGGCTTGCCAGGGAGCAGGCTGCGCCGGCACCGTCCCAGATGCTCGCACCGCCTCTTATTCTGAATCTGACCGGCAAAGAAGAGGGGGCGTACCTGCAGTACCAGGATTATTTTCGACGCATGGGATATGATATTGAGCCCTTTGGACAGAATTCCTATGCACTTCGGGGCGTTCCGATGGAGCTGTATGCCAACGAACCGGATAAGCTCTTGCTGGAAATTCTCGATGAGATCCTGGACAGCCGCATGAGCGGAACCCCTGCTGCCATTTTGTATAAAATTGCGTCCATGTCCTGCAAGGCGGCGGTCAAGGGCAATATGCACCAATCCTATGAGGAGGCAAAGGCGCTGATCGATGAGCTTTTGTCGCTGGAAAACCCTTATCACTGCCCGCACGGACGACCTACTATGATCGTGTTGTCCAAGCAGGAAATCGAACGGAAATTTAAGAGAATTGTGTAATATGGATAAGCTCATCATCATTGCCGGACCTACGGCCAGCGGGAAGAGTGCTGTTGCCGTTGAGATGGCAAAGCGCTGCAGCGGCAGCATTATATCGGCCGATTCCATGCAGGTATATCGCGGCATGGACATTGGCTCGGCCAAGATCACAAATGAGGAAATGCAGGGTATCCCGCATTATCTGATTGATATTGCAGATCCAGACGAAGCGTGGAATGTCGTCCGTTTTCAACAGGAGGCGCAAAAGGCGGCGAAAGAGATCACCGCAGCTGGGCGCCTCCCATTGGTCGTCGGCGGCACCGGTTTTTACATTCAGGCGCTTTTGTACGGCATCGATTTTACAGAGACAAAAGAGGATACCTCCTACCGGGAAAAGCTCCGGAAGCTGGCAGATACCGAAGGATGCGAGGCCCTTCACCGGCTTTTGGCCCAAAAGGACCCGGCATCCGCAGCGGCCATTCACCCCAACAATGTAAAACGGGTCATTCGCGCCCTGGAATATGCGCGGGAAACCGGCGGACAGATATCCGACCACAATGCCAGCCAGAGGCTTCGGCAGCCGATTTATGATGCGGTTTACTATGTGCTCACGATGAACCGGGAGCGGCTGTATGAGCGAATCGATGCCCGGGTGGATGCCATGATGGAAAAGGGGCTTTTGGATGAGGTACTGCGGCTAAGGGAGGCCGGATTTTCCTCCCGGGACGTCTCGATGCAGGGACTTGGCTACAAGCAGCTTCTCCAGCACCTGGAGGGAACCTGTTCTCTTGATGAAGCCGTTGCGCAAATCAAGCTCCAGACAAGACACTTTGCCAAGCGCCAGCTCACCTGGTTTAAACGGGAAAGGAATGTGGTCTGGATCAATATGGACGACTATCAAACGCCGCAGGAGGCGGCGGATTTTATGCTTGCAGGCGGAGAGTTCACGCTAAATTATGGCAGGTGCTAAGCAGCCATAACAGCTCTAAGAGAGGATAGAGAACCATGAATAAAGCAAATACAGAAAACACAACCTTTGCAGATATGCAGCGGGAGGCCTACGCGGCTCTTGGCATTTCAAAGGAGGTGCTTGCCTTTTCCGAACCGATTCTGGAGAGCCTGAAGCCGCGCTTTGAAGCCATTGATCAAATGGCTGAGTACAACCAGCTGCGCATCATTCGGGCCATGCAGGAGGCACACATCGGAGAGGCAAGCCTCAAGGGCACGACGGGCTACGGGTACGATGACATCGGAAGAGAAGGCCTGGAAAAGGTATATTCTCTTTATTTTCACACGGAGGACGCACTGGTTCGTCCCCAGATCACCTGCGGCACACATGCCCTTGCACTGGCGCTTATGTCGAACCTGCGGCCCGGGCAGACGCTCCTTTCGGCAGCAGGAAAGCCCTACGATACACTTGAGGAGGTAATCGGCATCCGGCCCTCCAGAGGGTCCCTGGCCGAGTACGGCATTTCCTATCAGCAGGTGGACCTTCTGCCGGATGGCAGCTTTGACCTAGAGGGCCTTCGCAGGGCGCTGACCCAGGATGAAGCACATTCCATTCATCTTGTCACCATCCAGCGCTCCAAGGGCTATCAGAGCCGCCGAACTCTTTCCGTGGATGCCATCGGAGAAGCCATTCAGTTTATGAAGGCGCTGCGGCCGGATATTCTGTACATGGTGGATAACTGCTACGGCGAGTTTACCGAGGAAAAGGAACCGACCGATGTCGGAGCCGATCTGTGCGTTGGCTCACTGATTAAAAATCCGGGCGGCGGCCTTGCCCCCATCGGAGGATATCTTGCCGGCAAGAAAGAGTGCATCGACAATGCAGCCGTCCGACTCACAAGCCCGGGCCTTGGCAAGGAGGTTGGAGCCTCTCTTGACCTTCTCCCTGCGTTTTTCCAGGGCTTTTTCATGGGGCCCATCGTGACCGCCAGTGCGCTTAAGGGAGCAATCTTTGCTGCCTGCGCCTATGAGAAGCTCGGCTTTGACGTTTTGCCGAATGGTTCCGAGGATCGGCACGACATCATTCAGGCCATCACCTTCCATAAGCCGGAGGGTGTCATTGCCTTCTGCCAGGGAATTCAGTCTGCCTCCCCGGTGGACAGCTTTGTTTCCTGTGAGCCGGCCCCGATGCCCGGCTATGATTCCGACGTCATTATGGCGGCCGGTGCCTTTGTGTCCGGATCCTCCATTGAGCTTTCGGCAGACGGCCCGCTCCGCGAGCCCTACACCGTCTTTTTCCAGGGCGGACTTACCTGGCCGCACGCCAAGCTTGGAATACTGAAAACCCTGCAGAACATGCAGGAGCGGGGACTGGCAAAGCTTGATTAACCGTCTGCAACTGGTTACAATGGTATGGATTTCTGTCCCCGGAGAGGCCCTGGGAAAGAGGTCCTATGAAACAAATACATTGTCCGGAAATGCCCTATGAACGCTTTGAGGCAGGCGGAAAGGCTGCGCTCTCCAACACAGAGCTTTTGGCTGTTCTTCTTCGAACCGGTACCGCCAGGGAACCGGTTCTGGAGCTTTCCAGACATCTTTTGCGGCTAAAGGGCGGAGATGGAAATTCGCTTTCCATTCTCTACAACCTTAGTCAGGAGGATCTGCAGCGCGTTCCGGGAATCGGAAGAGTCCGCGCCATACAGATCCAGTGCCTTCTGGAGCTGTCCCGAAGGCTTGCCTGTGAGTCGGCGCATCCTTTCGGACAGCGTTTGACCTGCAGCCAGCCGCAGATCGTTGCGAATTATTACATGGAATCTCTGCGCCATGAAGCGCAGGAGAGAGTCATTGCCCTTTTTCTGGACAACCGGCTCTGTCTTTTGCGGGAGGAGATTCTGACCATCGGAACTGCAGATGCATCGCTTTGCTCGCCGCGGGATGTTTTTCGGCGTGCACTGGATGCAGGTGCAGTGTCCTTTTTGCTCCTGCACAACCATCCAAGCGGTGATCCGTCTCCGTCGAAGGAGGACGTGCAGTTAACCAAGCGCCTAAAGGAGGCCGGAGACCTCATGGAAATCCGGCTGGTTGATCACATCATCATTGGAGACCGGCGCTACTGCAGCCTCATGACAGAGGGGATGATGTGACAGGTACAACTTGCAGCATGCATATCTGTTCAGCCACATCAGGGTTTCCCGATGGAAAGCCTTGATAGTTGCTGAAATACCCATGTCTGCTCACGCAGGCAGCAGGAGAGAGAATATGGCCCTATTCGGCAGAAAGCATCACAGACCCGGTGAGGTCCGTGAGCAGGAAGAATTTCATGATCCCGGTGTTATTAACAACGCATACGCCGTGGATCTTGGCACCTGCAATATAAAGATTTACAACGCAGCAACGGACCGTATCATGGTTCAGAAGAACATGATTGCCGTCAAGAACAAAAAAACAATGATCGCCTATGGCGATAATGCCTACGAGATGTTCGAACGCGCCCCTGCCAACATCCGTGTTAGCTATCCAATCGGAAGCGGCGTCATTGCCGATATCCGGAACATGGAGCTTCTGATGAAGTCCTTTATGCGGGACGAGCAGCGAGGCGCCCTGCATGCCGCTGACTTTTTCGTGGCTGTTCCGACGGACGTAACCGAGGTGGAGCGGAGAGCCTTCTATGACCTTATTGCAGATGCCGGCATCAAGGCACGCAGGATCATGGTCGTGGAGAAGGCTCTGGCGGACGGACTTGGCATGGGCATCGATGTAAAGACCGCACAGGGCGTCCTTGTGGTGGACGTTGGCTTTGACACAACGGAGATATCCATTTTGTCCCTTGGCGGTATTGTCCTTTCCAAGCTTCTGAAAATCGGCGGCCGTCATTTTGACACGACCATCGTCAGTGCCGTGCGAAGGGAATACAATCTCGTCATCGGCATGAAGACTGCAGAAACGGTCCGGCTTACCTTCGGAGACCGGGAGAATACGTCGGATTACTGCACCATTTACGGAAGAGACATTGTCACAGGCCTTCCCATGGAGCGCAGTCTTTCCAGAGACTTTATCTCTGAGACGCTTCATGACAGCTTCCGGACCATTGTAGACAACATCAAGGTTCTGCTCGAGCGCACGCCCCCGGAGCTGTCTGCCGACATCTATCGCCACGGTCTTTTCCTGACCGGCGGCGCCAGCCAGGAGGAGGGACTGGCAGATATTATCGGCACAGAGGTAAAGCTCGACGTCAATGTCGCGGACGCGCCCATTAATACCGTTGCACTCGGTCTTGCACAGGTTATCAAAAAGATGCAGTACCGTCCGCTGGCCTATACCATTGAAGGACTGGGGAAATGAGTTCAGGTCCCATCAAAAGAAGAGAGCCGCTGCAGCTTCATATACCCAGCCGCTACCTTCTGCTAATTACCACCGCCTTGTGCGTTGGCTTGATCCTAATTACATATTACACAAGCATTCTGGATGGTCCGCTGTCCGGTTTTGCCGGCTACGTAATTGTTCCGTTTCAAAACGGCGTCAGCAGGGCCGGAGAGTGGCTGATTGAGCGCGAGCAGCTCGTCACAGACATTCATCAGCTGCAGGAGGAGAACGCGGCACTTCAGCAGGAGAACCAGGAGCTCACCGCCTCCAACCAGGCGCTCCTGCAGTCCAAGCATGAGCTGACAGAGCTTCGAACCCTGTATAAGCTGGACGGAACCTATGCCGACTACGAGAAAACCGGAGCCCGCATCATCGCCAAGGAAAGCGGAACCTGGTATCACTCCTTCATGATCAACAAGGGAACCAGTGACGGCCTTGCTCTTGACATGAATGTCCTGGCGGACGGAGGGCTCGTCGGACGAATCACATACATTGGTCCGAACTGGGCACGCGTACAGGCTATTATTGACGATGATTCCAATGTTTCTGCTACCGTGCAGGCCACCGAGGATAATCTGATGGTATCCGGCGATCTGACGCTGTACGAGGATGGAGAGATTTCATTCTCCGAGCTTTCGGATCCGGACGATGACGTAAAGCTCGGCGATAGCGTGGTCACTTCGAACATCAGCAGCAAATATCTGCCTGGAATTCTCATCGGCTACATCAGTGAACTTCAGACCGATCCCAACAACCTGACCAAATCCGGACGAATCACGCCGGCCGTTGATTTCTCACACTTGGATACAGTCCTCGTGATTCTGCAGCAGAAGCAAACCGTGAGTGAATGAAAAAGCTTAGAACCGTTTTAATCGTATTTGTCATTATCATCGCCTGCTTTGTACTGCAGACGACGGTCCTTCCGGTTATTACCATTCAGGGAATCACCCCGAATCTGATGATTGCAGTGACAGCCTCCTACGGCTTCATGTTCGGTGACAGGAGGGGCATGTGTATCGGCCTTTTCTGCGGCCTTTTGTGCGACATCTGCTTTGGTCCGCTCATTGGCTTTCAGGCCGGGATCTATGCTGTGATCGGCTTTTTATCCGGGAAGTTCCAGAAAATACTGTATGTAGAGGACCTGGTTTTCCCGCTTTCATTGATCGCCGTATGCGATTTTGCAGCAGGCTTTGCCGTATATTTTTTCCTGTTTTTGATGCGCAATCGTTTGTTTTTCAAGACGTTCTTTGAAAAGCGCATGCTCCCGGAGATGGTATATACCGTACTTGCCAGTGCGCTTTTGTATCCGCTTCTTCGGGTTTTGTTTAACCGGTTTATGAAGGAAAAACCGCAAAGCGCTTTGATGGAGAATAAGTAGTAAAGGTATCTGGTAAGTATCTGGAAAATGCTTGATTATCTGATTCGAATTATTGAGAATATCCGTACGTTTTTTCGGGGTGAATTCTTTAAAAAGATAAATCTCCGAACCTTAATCATGTCTTTAGTGGCCATCGGCACGGCCTGCGGTCTTTTATACCGTCTTTTCGTACTGCAGATTGTAAATGGAGAGACCTACCTCTCAAGCTTTAAGCTGCGGATCCGAAGAGAGGTTTCCATCGCATCCACAAGAGGCAACATTTATGACCGCAACGGCAAGCTCCTTGCCTACAACGAGCTTGCGTATTCCGTCACCATGAATGACCTTGGCACATCCTCCTCTGCACACAGTCAGGATCTGAACGATACCATCGAAAGGGTTATCGATATCGTTGAAGAAAACGGTGACACCATCACCACAGATTTTGATGTGGTCTGGAATGAGGAAACCTCCCATTACGAATATACCGTCAGCGGGACATCGCTTTCCAGATTTCTTGCGGACGTATATGGTCATGCCAGCATCAGCGACCTGGAGGAAGAGGAGGCAAATGCCAGCGCCGATGACCTTGTCGGATACCTTTGCTCTGCCAGCCGTTTTCGCATCGGTGAGCGCATGAATCCGGAGGATGAGACCAGTGAATTTGTGCCGCAGAAGGGATATGAGCCCAAACGGCTCTTGCAGATCGTGACTATACGCTACCTTCTTAGTCTCAACAGCTATCAGAAATACATCGCAACAACAGTGGCAGAAAATGTCTCTGAGAAAACAGTGGCGGCCATCCTGGAAAATCAAAATGAGCTGGAGGGAGTATCTGTCACCGACGATACCCTGCGCCACTACAATGACAGTGAGTATTTTGCACATATTCTC
The DNA here is from genome assembly GCA_963629395.1 of Paludibacteraceae bacterium. Lineage (GTDB taxonomy): Bacteria > Bacillota > Clostridia > Lachnospirales > Lachnospiraceae > CAG-791. The sequence continues at coordinate 8,811 of CAVGIV010000052.1, forward strand.
GGCTACACCGGAAAGATCAGCTCTGAGGAGCTGACCGAGCTCCAGAAGGAGAATCCGGACTATACCAGCAACGATGTCGTCGGCAAATCCGGCATTGAATCCGCCATGGAATCTACGCTCCAGGGCACAAAGGGGTCGGAGACGGTATATGTTGACAACATGGGCAATGAGCTGGAGACCAGTGATTATGTTGCTCCGATAGCAGGTGATGACGTTTACCTGACCATTGATCATGACCTTCAGATCGCGGCACAGGACATCCTTGAACGCAAGCTGGCGGACATCGTATACAGCCGCATCATTGACGCCAGAACCTATGAGATGGGAGATAACGACGACAGCTCTGACATCATGATTCCGATTTATGATGTCTATTTTCAGATGTTCAACAATAACATCATCGATATCGACCATCTCTCCGGGGAAAATGCAGGCAGCACGGAGGCGGCCGTCTGGTCTGCATTCACAAGCTATCAGGAAACTGCGCTCCAAAAGCTTCAAACAGAAATGGAGGATACGAGGAATCCTTATAACGTCCTCACCAGTGAATATAAGGACTACGAAAGCTACATCATCTCCATGCTCAAGGATAAGGGGGTTTTGGTTAATTCTCGCATTGATAAGAGTGATGAAACCTACATCAGCTGGACAACCGATGAGGTTATTTCCATGGCAGAGTTTTTAAACTATGCCATCTCCATGGACTGGGTGGATGCAAGCCAGATTGATATGGACAGCAAGTACGCTTCCGGAAGCGAAGTGTACAATGCCCTTGTAAGCTATATTCTGAACACGCTTCGTAAGGACCGGGATTTCACCAAGCATCTGTTCCACTATATGATTCAAAGCGATACCATTTCCGGCGCGCAGGTTTGCCAGGTTCTTATGGAGCAGGGCATCGTTTCTGTGTCCTCCGACGAGGAGACGAGCTTCCTTGGCGGACAGGAATCTGCCATGGAGTTCATGCTCAAGCGGATCAAAAATCTGGATCTTACACCGGATCAGCTGAATCTTTATCCGTATTCCGGCTCCATTGTCATTACCGATGTGACAAACGGGGATGTTCTGGCGCTGGTCACCTACCCCGGCTATGACAACAATAAGATGGCCAACGGCGTGGATGCTGCCTATTACCAGTCGCTTCAGGAGGATCTTTCCCGGCCGCTGATCAATAACGCAACCTATCAGGAAACCGCGCCGGGTTCTACCTTCAAGCCCGTATCCGCAACAGCCGGCCTTATGGAGGGCGTCATTGACCTTAGCACCATCATTAAATGTGAGGGGATCTTTACCAAGATCGGAAAGCCGGAACCGCGCTGCTGGGTATACCCGAACAGCCACGGGAATCTGGATGTTATCGGCGGCATCACGCATTCCTGCAATATTTTCTTTTACAATGTGGGCTATATGCTGGGCCTGGATTCGGATGACAACTATGATTCCGATATCGGTATTGCCAAGCTTCGCAAATATGCCGATCTCTACGGACTGACCGATAAATCCGGCATCGAGATCGAAGAGAGAGCTCCGCAGGTGTCCTCCACGGATGCGGTCCGTTCTGCCATCGGTCAGGGCAATGCCAGCTATACAACGGTCGGACTTGCCCGCTATGCAACGACCATTGCCAACAGCGGCACCTGCTATAACCTGACGCTGATTGACAAAACACAGGCCTCAGACGGATCCAATGCAGAGACGAATTCTGCCCAGATCCGCAACGTGATACAGATGGATCCCGTCTTCTGGAATGCCATTCATTCCGGTATGCGCGGCGTTGTACAGAATATGACCTTTTTCCAGGGGCTTTCCGTAACGGCAGCCGGCAAAACCGGAACCGCGCAGGAAGCAGAGGATAAGCCTAACCACGCACTATTTATCGGCTATGCTCCGTACGAGAATCCGCGGATTGCTATTGCAACCCGCGTTGCCAACGGCTATACCTCTTCCTATGCCGCACAGATTACAGAGGCGGTTTTGGAATACTATTTTGGTGACAAGACATTGGATGAGATTTTAAGCTCCTCCATGGATACAGGAAGCAGTATTTCGGACTGATAGAATTCATGAAACGACATCGATTATTTCAGACATTTGATCTTCGGCATCTTGATTTTCTTCTGATTGGCCTGATCATTATATTGAACAGCATCGGCATCGCTGCCATTGGCTCGGCCAAGCACGATCTGCAGAGCAAGCAGGTTTACGGCATGCTGCTCGGACTTGCCGTTATGCTTTTTTTGTCGTCCTTTGATTACAAAAAGGTGGTTCAGTTCCATTGGATTTACTATGTTGTGACAGTCCTTCTTCTGGGATTGGTGTTTACACCGCTGGGCGTCAACCGTGACGATGCGACCCGATGGATCAATGTCGGCGTGACTATTCAGCCGTCTGAGTTCTCCAAAATTCTATTGATTTTGTTTTATGCAAAGTTTATCATGACGTATAAGGTCAGAATGAAGAAGGTAATGTGGATTACGGCGTCCATCGCGCTTGCGTTGCCGCCTGTGCTCCTTATTTACAAGGAGCCGGACCTGTCCACAACGATTATGGTGTGTCTGATCATCGCTGCCATTTTATTTGTATGCGGGCTCAGCTACCGGATTGTCGGCGCTGTTTTGGTGGTGACAATCCCTTCTGTAATTATATTTATCAATTTCGTCATTCAGGAAGGATCAACCCTTCTGAGTGACTATCAACGGGGCCGAATTCTCGCGTGGCTTCATCCGGAGGACTATGCAGATACCATTGCATACCAGACCATGAATTCAATCATGGCAATCGGTTCCGGACAGCTCATGGGAAAAGGCTATAACACGAATGAAATCAGCTCCCTCTTGAACAGCGGATACATCAGTGAGTCACAGACGGATTTTATCTTCACTGTAATCGGAGAGGAGTTTGGTTTTATAGGGAGCAGCATTGTTGTTATTCTGCTTCTTCTCATAACACTTCGCATCTATTCAATTGCGAGGTCAGCCAAGGACACTGCCGGAGCTGTCATAGCTGCAGGGGTGGGGACCTGGATCGGATTTCAGGGATTTCTTAATATCGGCGTTACGACAGGTGTTCTGCCGAATACAGGAATTCCTCTTCCGTTCGTAAGCTATGGCCTGACGAGTCTGATCAGTCTGTATCTCGGAGTCGGCTTTGTCTTAAATGTGCGGATGCAGAACATGCAGAGGACAGCAAAAGGCGAAGGTATTCATTTTGGGGGTATGACATGAACATTGCATTGATTGCGCACGATGCCAAAAAGAAATTGATGCAGAATTTCTGCATCGCCTACCGCGGCATTTTAGGCCGCCACGAGCTCTATGCGACCGGTACAACAGGACGTCTGGTCGAGGAGGTTACCAATCTCAATATCCACAAGCTCTTAGCCGGACATCTGGGCGGTGAGCAGCAGATTGGAGCTCAGATTGAGAACAATGAAATCGATCTCGTCATTTTCCTGCGGGATCCCTTCAGTGACAGCAAGAAGCACGAGCCGGATGTCAACAACATTGTCCGGCTGTGTGACATTCACAACATCCCGCTGGCGACCAACCTCGCTACCGCAGAGCTTCTGGTGAAGTCCCTTGACCGGGGCGATCTGGAATGGCGTGAGATGTACAAGTGACACTATATCTGAATATCTGACGAAAGGCAGCAGTAAAAGCGATATGATTCATTGGCTTGCAGATTCTACATGCACGGCCGCAGAGCGAAAAGAGAAGAAAAGAGGGGGCGGCAGGAAACGTTTTGTGCCGCTCCTTTTTTTACTGTGCATTTCTTTCTCCATAGAAGGGTGCGGCAGTCAGGTGACTCTTTCCTTCCAGGACAATGCAGGCTACAGCAATTTTAATTTCATGACGAGCAGCTCCGGCTCCGCGGAGGTTGCCCCTGCATTTGCGTCCGAAATCTGTGTGGCAGAGGGCGATGTAGCCGCAGGGAGCATAGACGGCATTGCTGATACCACCTGTGCCGCATTGTTCGATCTGAATGGCAGACAGACGCTGTTTGCAAAGGACATTTTTGAACGTGTGTATCCTGCGAGCCTTACCAAGATCATGACAGCTCTGGTTGCACTGGAGAATGCGGAATTAGACACGGTGCTTACCGCCTCCTCCAACGTCTATATGACCGATGCAGATGCGCAAAGGGCGGGGCTGGAAGAGGGTGATACCATGTCTCTGGACCAGGCGCTTCACCTCCTCCTGATCCATTCGGATAACGATGTTGCCGTAATGATCGCGGAGAACATCGGCGGCTCCACGGATAATTTCATTCAGATGATGAACGATGAAGCGATGTCCCTCGGCGCGACCAAGACCAATTTCATTAATTCCAACGGCTTAACGGATCAAAATCACTATACCAGCGTATATGATATGTACCTGATTTTTAATGAAGCAATGCAGTTTCAGTCCTTCCAGGAAATCATTGCCATGTCGACCTATACCACGGTGTATCACGACAGGAGCGGTGCGAATAAGGAAATTACCGTAAACTCTACCAATTCCTATAATATGGACTATGTAAAGCCACCTACCGGCGTCACCGTAATCGGCGGCAAGACCGGGACCACAACAGCCGCCGGTCACAACCTGATTCTGTATGTACGCGATTCCTCCGGAAATCCTTACATTGCCGTTGTCATGAAAGCACTTGATAACGATGCCTGCTACCAGACGATGAATGATCTTTTGGATCTGATTGAATGAGAGCGGTTGTTTTTCCCATTGCATTTTTGTATAATAAACGAAACGAATCTTTTCGCATTCGTTACAAAAATATTAGTCCAGGAGGGCAAATCCAATGGTTCAACTTATCGTAGGCAAAAAGGGCAAAGGAAAGACGAAGTGCTTATTGGATAAAGTAAATACGGAAGTTAAAGATGTGCTCGGCAATGTTGTTTATCTTGACAAGAGCACTCAGCACATGTTCGAGCTCAACAACAAGATTCGTCTTATCTGTGTACCGGATTACAGCGTAGACAATTCGGATCAGTTCCTTGGCTTCGTCAGCGGAATTCTCTCTCAGGACCACGACCTGCAGCAGATGTATTTTGACAGCTTCCTTGATATCGCACATCTGCGCGATGCTGATATCAGCGGCGCCGTAGAGAAGCTCCAGAAGCTCAGTGAGCAGTTCAAGGTTGATTTCGTACTCAGCGTTTCCATGGATGAGGCAGAGCTTCCGGAAATTGCAAAGCCGTTGATTGCTGTTTCTCTGTAAACCGACAGTTTGTTGTATAGTACTTCCGAAAGCCTTGGGACGTTGTTTCCAAGGCTTTCGTTGTGAATGGGGTAATTCTTTTTGACCGATCACCGCAGCCGAAATTCGAATACTGGTGCCCGCAGCGGACGAGGTGCGCAGGGAAGGACACCTTCCGGCCAGAAGTCTCGCCAGGGAAAGGGCCAAAACGCCAGGGCCTATGATCAGCGGCTGGCCGGAAGAGGGTATGCATCATCCAGGGCGACGCAGGATCCCGGCAAGGGAAAGGGCGGTAATGGATACGGCCGCGTCATTGAGTATCAAAAGCCGGTTAACCTTAATTTCGGCATCATCATTATGGCGGTAATCCTGATCTACACCGCATACTCTTTGATCCGCTATGTCACAGCCAAGCACGTGGTTGCCTATGAGGTCCGCGCCGGTTCGCTGGCATCAGACCGCATTTACCAGGGGCTTGCCCTTCGCAGTGAGACCGTGGTTGGAAGCGAGTACTCCGGCTATATCAATTACTATTCTCCGGAGACAGAGCGCCTTGCCAGCGGTGCTCTTGCATATACCGTGGATGAATCCGGCCAGGTACAATCCTATCTGGCACAGAATGCCACAGAGAACAACATCCTCTCGGACAGCGATTATCAGTCAATTGCAGCCGATATTTCTTCCTTTGAGGACAGCTTTTCCGCTGCAGATTTCGGACAGGTATACACCTTCAAGGCGTCTTTGTCCGCTTCGATTCAGAAGATGACCAACAGCAGCATTCTTAAGGATCTTTCTTCTGCCTCCGCCTCCTCTCTGCACTACTGCAATACGACCGATACCGGAGATATTGTCTACAGCGTGGACGGATACGAGGGAAGGACCTTTCAGGACCTGGCGATCAGCGATTTTGATACGTCCAATTACACGAAAACTGACCTTGCAAACGGTGACCTCGTTGTGGAGGGTGATCCCGCCTACAAACTGGAGACCTCGGAGGACTGGAGCATTGCCATCCAGGTTTCTTCGCAGGAGGAGGCAGATTATTTCACAGATGAGGGCGTTGTTGAGGTCCGCTTTCTGAAGAATCAATATGAATCCTGGGCCACCGTAGGAGAGATTCGAAAGCTCGATGAGGAGCATTTCCTTGTGGAGCTTACCTTCACCAATTCGATGATCACCTTCTGCACGGATCGCTTCCTTACAATCGAGGTGCTGAATGATTCACAGACCGGCCTGAAGGTTCCCAAAACAGCCCTTATTGATGATACCTTCTATGCTGTTCCCAGAGATTACATTACAGAAGGTATGGGGACCGGCGGATCCGGGAGCGGAGTGCTGCGGCAGATTGTAGATTCCGACGGAGAAAAGAGCACCGAATTTATATCCGTGACGCCCTACACCAAAGAAGATGATGACAATAATTATTATCTGAGTCAGGACACTCTTTCAGACGGGGATGTTCTGGTGAAGCCGAATTCCTCGGAAACGCTGACGCTCTCATCCGGCATGACCGACACTCTGACAGGCGTTTATAACATTAATAAGGGTTATGCCGATTTCTGCCAGGTAACCAAAATTGCAGAAAACGATGACTATGCCATTGTTGAGGCAAATTCCACCTACGGCCTACGGGAATATGATTATATTGTGCTGAATGCCGATGCCACCTCACCGGATGAATTCCTGTACGAATGATCGGCGGCAGGCGAATCAAGATGGGTGCTAAAACAACCATGCCTGCTCGCGCATCCACGCAGCCGCTGTCCGGGATTTTTACAGTAATAATTACGTGCATTTTGCATTGACATGTTTTCGTTTTCATTCAATAATAGAAAAGTATGGAATCTTGAATGATGAATAGACAATCTCACATGGGAGAGATATTATGGGTATTTTTGACAATCTGACAAGCCGTTTCGTTTCTGGTGACGAGGATGATTACGATCCGGAATTGGATGATTACGAAGATCAGGACGAGGATGAGCCTAGAGGAAAGGGCTTTTTCGGTCGTGGCAAGCGGCGCAATGATCCGGAAGACGTTGAGGACGAGGATGAGGTTTACGATCGTCCGCAGCGTTCCAACAGCCGTACATCCATTCGTCCCGCGGGCAATCAGGGCGGAGGCCGCTCCGGCGGTGCCCAGGTTGTTCCGATGCGTCCGAATATGAATCCCGGCAAGTCCCAGCAGGTTCGTGTAATCAAGCCAAGCTCCTTTGATCATGCGCGGCAGATCACAGATACGCTGCTGGCTCACCGAATTGTAATGCTGAATCTGGAAGGTTTGGATGTCAACACCGCGCAGCGGATTGTGGACTTTGCATCCGGTTCCTGCTACGCCCTTCACGGCAACTTCATGCGGATTTCGCAGTATATTATTGTGATTACACCTGAGGATGTTGATATTGCCGGTGACATTGCGGGCGGACGCCCCGGCTCCGTATCCGGAATCCTTGCCAGCGCAGCTGCCTCACAGGGCGGAATGAACGGCATGGGCAGCATGAATGGTAATGGTATGGCCGGCGTCAGCTCTGCAAACGGAATGAATGACGGCAGCTCCAATCCGTTTGTCAATAACACCATGAACATGGGAAGTGCTTATTAAACAACCGATAGTTCATGAAAGACACCAGCGCACCAACACCTGTGTTGGTGCGCTTTCCTGTCTTATAATAAAAGCTTCGCGCCTTTCGACGGCAGTTTTCATATAAGAGAGGGCGACATACATCCAGGAGAATTATCCATGAGTAAAAACATGAACCGCTTGTCCGTTCATAAGGATGGACAGCCCTGCTATGACATTCTTTACAGCACCGACTCCGCCCAGTTTCAAAGAGAGCTTCTGCGCCTTGGTTTCGAGGGCCGCCGGTTCTGCATTGTAACAGATACCACTGTGGCTTCTCTGTATGCACAGAAGATCGCAGAGCTCTTTGATACAAAGCCACTGGTGTATGCGATCCCTGCCGGAGAAGAGAATAAGACACTGGATCAGATTCAAAGCCTTTTGGGCTTTCTTGTCGAGAATCACTTCGACAGGAGCTGCGTCCTTGCTGCCCTTGGAGGCGGTGTAGTCGGAGATATGACCGGATTCGCCGCAGCAATTTACATGCGCGGCATCGATTTTATCCAGATCCCGACTACGCTCCTGGCGCAGGCCGATTCCTCCATCGGTGGCAAAACCGGCGTAGACTTTGACGGATACAAGAACATGGTCGGCGCATTCAAAATGCCGCGCCTTGTCTGGGAGAATCCGGATTTTCTGCAGACACTGGATGGGCGGCAGTTCGCCTCCGGTTTTGCAGAGATTATGAAAAGTGCATTGATTAAAAACAGTGAGTTTTATGTGTGGCTGATCGACCACATTGTGGAAATCACGGATCGCGATCCCGCTGTTTTGTCCGAAATGCTCTACCGCAGCAACGAAATCAAAAAGGCAGTGGTCGAGGCAGATCCTTATGAAAAGGGCGACCGTATGCTTCTGAATTTCGGCCATACCATCGGACATGCCATCGAAAAGCACCTGAACTTTGAAATGACGCACGGAGAATGTGTCGCACTTGGATGCGTGGCTGCTGCATACATCTCTTATCAGCGCAAGTACCTTTCCTGGGAGGAATACTACGAGGTACGCGATATGTTCGTCCCGTTTGGCCTTCCGATTTCTCTGGAATCCATCGATGCCGAAGCGGTACTGGCACTTACAAAGTCCGACAAAAAGGTGCAAAACGGTGCTCTGCGCTTTATTCTGCTGCATTCCATCGGCGACGCCTACGTGGATACAACAGTAACGGACGAGGAGCTGCTGGCCGGTATCCGCGAGCTTGATTTTGCAGCCAAAACAGGAGAGGGCGCGTAATCGCGCGTTCCTCACCTGCGGTATGCTTTTTACAGGGATGAATAAGATGTTAAATAACGATCCGTCAACTCACACCAAGCAACCCGGCCGCAGGGAAGGCCGTTTTCTGCCTGCCGCTATATTATCCGCCGCAGCCTGGCTTCTCCTGATTGCACTGGATTTATGGACAAAGACGCTTGCACAGAATTCTCTTTGCGGCAAAGCGCCGATTGAGCTGATTCCCGGTGCTCTGGAGCTTTACTATCTGCAGAATACCGGGGCTGCCTTCAGTCTGCTGGAAAATGCACAATGGCTGTTTATTCTGATTGCCGCCATTGTCACTGTGCTGATCGGTGCCGTTCTTGTCCGCATTCCTAAAACACGGCGGTTCCTTCCGCTTTCTGTTTCCCTTTTGTTTATCAGCTCCGGCGCCGTCGGAAATCTTGTGGACCGGATTCGGCTGGGATATGTCCGTGATTTTATTTATATCTCACTGATTAATTTCCCGGTTTTCAATGTTGCGGACATGTATGTCACAATCGCAACAGCAGCACTGGTTTTGCTCGTCCTTTTTTACTATAAGGATGAGGACTTTGCTTTCCTGCATGCCAAAGGATAACGCCCGCCTATGAATACAGATTCTTTCATTGTAGGAGAAGAAGAGGAAGGCCTTCGGCTTGATAAGCTTCTGGCAATGCAGATACCGGACCGCTCCCGCAGCTACCTGCAGAGCCTTTTAAAGGATGGGCATGTCCTTGTGAACGGGAAAAGTGCCAAGGCGTCCTTAAAGGTCAGAGAAAAGGATCTTGTTACCTTTTCCATCCCGGAGCAGGTCCTGCCGGATATACTGCCGGAAAATATTCCGCTGGATATCCTTTATGAGGACAGCGATGTCCTTGTTGTGAATAAGCCCAAGGGAATGGTCGTGCATCCGGCGCCGGGGCATTACAGTGGCACACTGGTGAATGCAATCATGTATCATTGCAGGGATTCTCTTTCCGGCATTAACGGAGTCCTTCGTCCCGGAATTGTACACCGGATTGACCGTGATACAACAGGTTCCCTGCTGATCTGTAAAAACGACCTCGCACATCAAAGTATTGCGCAGCAGCTGAAGGACCACACCATCGTGCGCCGCTATGCGGCGATCTGCTACGGCGCTTTGCCCAAGGATGAAATGACGATCCGGGGTGATATCGGAAGAGACCGCAACAACCGCCAGCGAATGGCCGTTGTGCCAACCGGAACCGGAAAGCATGCCGTAACCCACGTCAAAGTGCTGCAGCGATTCGATAAATACACCTATGTTGAATGCCGGCTGGAGACCGGCCGAACGCACCAGATTCGCGTTCATATGGCCAGCATTGGGCATCCGCTGCTCGGGGATGAGGTTTATGCCGGCTCGAGGACATCGCCGTTCCGGCTGGAGGGCCAATGCCTTCACGCCAGAATACTGGGCTTTTTACACCCGGTAAGTGGAGAGTACATTGAAACCGATGCACCACTCCCGGAGTATTTTCAGCATTTGCTGGAGATACTGTAGCGTAAATGCGCAACGTAACTGGCCAATTTCAACATGAAATTTCAATGTGAATTTGCTCGCAAGCAGAAGGTTCACGTTGAATATGGCAGATGCAAGGCAGATACGCTATAATAAGAGCAACGAAATCGATCAAGGTCATAGACACAACGGTATCGCAGTGACCGGACGGGACGTAAGGAGGCAATATGAATACAATCATTACAATCGGAAGACAATTTGGATCTGGCGGAAGAGAAATCGGCGAGAAGGTTGCCGCACACTACGGCATTAAATATTATGACAAGGAGCTGATTGCTCATGTAGCCGGCAACAGTGGCTTTTGCAAGGAAATGATTGAGCAGCACGATGAGCGCGCTACAAACTCCTTCCTGTATAATCTTGTAATGGACACGTATTCATTTGGCTACAATGCATCCAGCTTTGTTGATATGCCGATCAGCCAGAAGGTGTTCCTGGCACAGTTTGATACGATTAAGAAGCTTGCCGATGAGGGTCCTGCAGTGTTTATCGGACGCTGCGCAGACAACGCACTGGCTGAGCGAGACAATGTCATCAACATCTTTATTCATGCCGATGAGGACAGCCGTATCGACGAAATCATGCGTCGTTACCCGGACATCAACACACGTCAAAAGGGACGCGATTTCATGAACAAGAAGGATAAGCAGCGCCAGAGCTATTACAACTATTATTCCAGCCACAAATGGGGCCGCGCGGACACTTATGATTTCTCCATCAATTCCGCGCTCCTTGGCATTGACGGTACGGTCAACCTGATCTGCCAGATGGTGGACGATTTTGAGGCTGCAAGGGCCAATAAGAAAAAAGCCGAATAACGAATGAGCTGTTGTAAAAGTTTTTAGAGCCTTAAAAAACAGGTACATCTATGATCGTCATAGGTGTACCTGTTTTTTTGCAAAAAGATAAATGATATGAAGCGGCTGATTTTTATTTGTAGTGGTGCCTGCGGTGGGTGTGAGAGCGGTATCCAACTATTCGCAAAATGCAGCTTTTACGAATAGTTGCCGTCCAAACTGTCAATTACGCGTCAGTCAGGCTGCATCCGCTCCCGCCAGCCTTATTCCTATGCGTATCCCAGCTCCTCTGAATCCAGGACAATCGTAAACGGCCCGTCGTTGAGCAGTTCCACCTTCATATCTGCACCAAACTGTCCGCATTGGACCACCGGAACCTTCTTGCGGCAGGCATCGATAATGTACTCATAAAGCGAATTTGCCATATCCGGTTTCCCGGCGCGTATAAAGGAAGGACGGTTGCCGTGACGGCAGTCGGCATACAGCGTGAACTGGGACACCAGAAGAAGCTCCCCTTGCACCGAATCCAGATTGCAGTTCGTCTTGCCGTCCGCATCCTCAAAGATGCGAAGGCCGACCAATTTGGCTATCATTCGGTCCGCAACCGCTTCAGAATCGGTGTCCTCGATGCCGATCAGGACCAGCAGGCCCTTTCCGATTTGACCAATCACCTGTTCATCCACGGTAACCGATGCATGCTGCACCCGCTGAATCACAAAACGCAAATTCAAATCCTCCCATATGTGCAACTATTCAGAGCCCATTCGCAAAATCGCTGCTTCGCAGCTTTCCTTTTGCTC
>CAVGIV010000053.1:0-20723 GCA_963629395.1 Paludibacteraceae bacterium
ATCGTGAATTTGCCTGCAAGCAGAGGGTTCACGTTGAAATATGGCAGGTGCTGAACAGATACAATGAAAGGAACAATATGTCTTTAGCAAATCCGCGCCGGCCGCGCATCGCCGCCATTCTGATGGAATGCAACCCTCTGCACGAGGGGCACCGCTATATTCTGCAGGAGGCAAGGCGCCGTACGAATGCGGATGCCGTGATCGTGCTGCTCAGCGGTGATTTTGCGCAAAGAGGAATTCCCGCCGTAGAGTCCAAGGAGACTCGCACACGTCACCTTCTTGCGTGCGGCGCCGATCTTGTTCTGGAGCTCCCCGTCGTATACGCCGCATCCAGCGCCGAGTATTTTGCCCGGGGAGGAATGGAAATTCTCCGGCAGCTTGGCATTGTTACCGATCTGGTCTTTGGTTCGGAATCCGGAAGCCTTGATGCACTTTTGACGCAGGCACAGTTTCTCGCCAATGAACCTGCGGATTTTCAAATTCTCCTGCGCAAATTCCTTGCAGATGGCCTCTCCTATCCCGCTGCGCGGGTAAAGGCAGCCACCTCCTGCCACACGCCTGTTTGCCTTTCAGAAACCTCCAACGACATTCTGGCGGTTGAATATCTCAAGGCCCTGCTGCAGATGCAGGACGGCGTGCATCAGGATTCTTTACCCCCATCTGCAGACGATCAGCCTGTCCTGTTATCAGGCATGCAGATTCATGCCGTCCCGAGAATATCCGCCGTCTCAGCATCCGCACTTCGAGAGCAGCGCCGGCAGCGAGAGGATGGCATCTTTGCGGATGACTTTTCTGACATCCTCCTTGCAAGACTTCTGGATATTTGGCATGATCCGGAGCGTTCCTATGCCGATTACGCCGGCGTCTCCCGGGATCTTTCCAACCGCATGGAACGGTTTCTGCCGGAATTCGTTTCCTGGACGCAGTTCTGCGGCATTCTGAAAACGCGCAACATTACCTATTCCGCCATCAGCCGTGCACTGCTCCATCTCATGCTGGGCATCACAAAGGATTATGAGCAGTTCCGGTCTCCGTCCTATGTGCGTGTCCTTGGCTGCCGGCAAAGTGCGCGTCATCTGCTCAGTCAGATAACTGCAACAGATCTTGACGTATTTGTGCAGCTGCCGAAATCCCCCTGCGCGCAGCTCCTTATAGATATACGCGCCTGTGAGCTTTATGATTACGTTTCCAGAAGAAAAATGTCCGCTGCTGCGCAGCGCCCTTCCAGTGATCATCGAGCAGCAAATGCGCAGGAGGCTTCAAATGTGCAAAAAAAGATCCCTTCCGCAGGTTTTCCTGCAGAAAGGATCTCGGAATATACAAAACACCTTATCATTGATAAATCGTAACTATTCAGCAGCCTTCTGCTCCTGCGCGGCCCTCTTTGCCGCCTCCTGGGCAATCTTCTCCTTCACTTCCTTCGGCAGCTCCGGTGTCACCTTCAGGCCTGCATCACGCAGCATCAGATTTCTCGCCTTCTCCGCCGAGATCACGATTCCCTGTCCATTGGGATTGATGATCAGGCCTTCAATTCCTCCTGTTACAAAGCGCAGAAGATTGCGATACTCAAAGCCCACCGGCTTCATGTCGGTCTTGCCGAACTTCTTGGTATATTCGAACAGGTCCGTAAAGAGCGGAAGATACATCTTCTCTCCCACCTTTACCGCCGGGAACTGTACCTGCTTGGTCGGCTTCTGTCCGTCCGGTCCAACCTCCGGCGCTGCCGCGGGATCCACGTCAACAACTCTGGAGGGCACGATATACCTTCCCTTCGGGATCAGCAGCATCATTCGGTCTGTTTTTTTCTGGAGGATCTCTGCACGCTTCTCATATTTCACCGGCCAGCGGTTTTCCGACACATAATCTGTCATCGCAAAGGCAAGTGCCGGGTTGGACGGCGGCGTCTTCTTGGGATCGCTGTTCCAGTCCATCGGTGCGGAAATCTCGCTCCGCTTCACCACTCCCTTATACCAGCCGTTATCAATCACTACATTCTCTACGCCGATGTAGTACAGGTAGTCAAAAAACGCGATCGGCCGAGCACCATTTTCCTTCAGCGGTGCAGCCTCTCCATCCCGCTCCATGACCAGTACATCGCGGAACTGTGCCTTATAAAGCTCAGCTGCCTTTTCTGCACGCTCCTTTTCCAGATAAATCGGAGCAAAGCCTCCATCAATCAGCGGATATCCGGTTCTCTTATCGTACAGCACATAGAACTTCTCCGCCTTATGAATGCGGGATAAAAGCTCATTGTACACTACGCGGTGATTCTTCTCATAATTGGTCAGAGCTGCCTTTCGATTGAACACCATCAAGGTCAGCTGCAGGAATAAAAGCTCCTGGACCGTAAAACCGGAAACCTGTTCCGCCGACAGATTCGGCTCGAAGACCAGCTGTCCGATCTCATCCTTGCGCTCTGCCGTGATGGAATCCTCCACCGCAAGATTCGTATCCTTAATGTTCAATATGTTAAGTCGCGGGATCTGCGGCCAGGGCTCGTTTTCATGTGCCTTTTTCTGCTGCTCCACCTGCCGCTGGTGCTCCTGCTGCCGCTGCTCCTCCAGAAGCCGTTCCTGTTCTGCCGCGCGGTTTTTCCCGCCGAACAAATCCATCAAGCCCATTCTGCTTCATCCTTTCTCACGTCACCCTGCCCCACGTCAGGAATTACTTTTCAATATCCATGACAACACTTTGCGTCTAAATTACGAAATTACACGCAACTATTCAGAGCCCACTCGCAAAATCGCTGCTGCAAAGCTTCTCTTTTGCTCATGTGGCGTTCTCGCCAAATAATTGCGAACTAAGATGTAAGTATACCGTAGCGTTCCCCTTCCCGCAAGACAAGGCATGTGTCCGGTACTGCCATACGCCAGCCATGCAGCAGGCTATCCCCGATTCGGCGCGGCAGCTCCCGAACCAGCGGATAAATATATGGACAGTCTCTTTCCAGCGTAGTATAATTCTTTCTCGTACCGCGGTTGTGTGATAACGAAATTCACGCAGCAGTATACCGTGGGGATGTAGCTCAGCTGGGAGAGCGCCAGGTTCGCAATCTGGAGGTCGCGGGTTCGATCCCCGTCATCTCCATAAAGCCGGAAAGCCTTTTTGTGGGGCTTCCGGCTTTTCTTGTTGGAAAAGTGCGTTTACCCAGCAGGGAAAGAACGATCTTGGGGCAAATGTTCTTTGGCCCCCATGATACAGGATTGCGTCCGCAGCAAGCTGCTGCGAAAGGAGGAAAAATGAAACACAGGGAATATATTCGATCCCTCAGCATCGTACTCGCAGGAGCCATGCTTGTGATGACAACCGCATGCTCCAACGCCAATGCATCAAGCGATGCGTCAACACAGAGCGCTTCCTTAGCTGCAGTAGAGGAAGCGGCTCAGGAAAGCATAACGGATTCAATTGATGAAGCCGCCCAAGAGGAGGCTGCTGCAGATAATACAGAAGCCATAGACTCCGCAAAAGCTGCAGACGAGGCCATCACCGTCACAGGCACCGTCACACGCGATGAAAAGTACGATTCCGCGATTCTAAGCCTGACACCAGACGATTTCAAAAAGGCAGGAATCGCCTTTGGCGACAGCTGTGACATTGTATTCGGCAACGGCTATTCGCTTTCGGATGTTCCCTATTACAATGGCTATTATGTGCAGACCGGGGATGCGGTTATCAACGGAGATGTTGATAAGCAGCGTATTAAAATTGCCAGAAACAGTCAGGATTTCTGGACGCCGGCCGGTCTTGAAGAGAATGAGACTGTAGAGATCTCTCTTGCTGCCGCAGGAAAGTATCTTGCAACCTATGAAGCGCTTGGGCACAAATATTCCTGTGATCGCAGTGATTATGACAGCGATGAAGTCTACGCAAATGTCCGCGAGCTGTCCGGCGGAAATTTAAAGGAAAAACTCTTATATCGCGGCTCCTCTCCGACCAATAACAAGTACAATCGCGCAGAATATGCAGCAGCCTTTGTAGAGCAGACAGGAATTGCATGCATTCTGGATCTCTCTGACACAGCAGAAGAGCTAGAGGAGCTTCTTATCGCAGAGGATTATACCTGCACCTACGTCCAAAATTTATATGAAGAAGGAAATATCATAAGCCTGGGGCTTTCCATGGACTACCAGAGCGAAGAATACAAGTCCTCCCTGGCTGAGGGCCTCAGAGAACTTAAAAAGAAGGATGGCCCCTTCTATATCCACTGCCAGGAGGGAATCAACCGCACAGGCTTTGTATGCATTCTGCTGGAATCTCTTGCCGGTGCTGATTATGAAGAGCTGCGGAAGGATTACATGGAATCCTATGCCAACTATTACGGCGTAACTGAGGCAGATTCACCGGAGCAATATCAGGCAGTGGAAGACCTGTATCTGAATCCGATTCTTGAATATCTCACAGGCGAAGAAAATCCGCAGCAGGACGCAGATTATGAAAAGGCAGCAGAGACTTATCTGATGTCCGCCGGCATGACGGAGGATGAAATTCAGCAGCTAAAGTCGCTGATCTCAGCATCATGACAGCAAAAGTCTAGGCAGCATTCAGCGCTCCTTCATAAACTCACAGGGACGCCGCCAGGCGTCCCTGCAAAAAAAAAAGGACCGGGAAATGATCTCTCATTTCCCGGTCCCTTCATGTAACGTGTTTGTTGGCTCGTCCGAAACTGTATTTACTTGGCGTAATCCGTCACTCTTGACTCACGAATCACATTAACCTTGATCTGTCCGGGATATTCCAGTTCGTCTTCAATCTTCTTGGAAATATCGTGGGCAAGCAATACCATGTCGGTATCGTTGATCTTCTCAGGAACTACCATAACACGAACTTCTCTGCCTGCCTGGATGGCATAAGAATTACTAACCCCTTTAAAACTGTTGGTGATTTCCTCCAGCTGTTTAAGGCGGGAGGTATAGGTTTCCAGCGTCTCTCTTCTGGCGCCCGGTCTGGCTGCAGAAATGGTATCTGCCGCCTGCACGATGCAGGCAATCAGACTGGTCGGTTCTACATCGCCGTGGTGGGACTCCACCGTATTGACAACGATGGCAGATTCCTTATACTTGCGGCAAAGCTCAGCGCCAAGCTGCACATGGGAGCCTTCCATCTCGTGGTCGACCGCCTTGCCGATATCATGCAGAAGACCTGCACGCTTGGCCATGCGCACATCCAGTCCCAGCTCGCCGGCAAGGACACCAGACAGCTGTGCGACCTCAATGCTGTGCTTGAGAACGTTCTGACCATAGCTCGTACGATAACGAAGCTTGCCCAGAAGACGAATCAGCTCATGGTGAAGGCCATGCACACCAACCTCCAGGGTTGCCGCCTCACCTTCCTCTTTGATGACCGACTCCACTTCCTTTTTGGCCTTTTCAACCATTTCTTCGATTCTGGCCGGATGAATACGTCCGTCCACAATGAGCTTCTCCAGAGCAATTCTGGCGACCTCACGCCGGATCGGATCAAAGCCGGAGATAACGACAGCCTCCGGTGTATCATCGATGATAAGATCTACGCCGGTCATCGTCTCGAGTGTACGGATATTCCGTCCCTCACGGCCGATGATCCTGCCCTTCATCTCATCACTGGGAAGCTGCACAACCGAAATCGTCGCCTCGGCTACATGATCTGCAGCGCATCGCTGGATGGCACTGATCACATATTCGCGCGCCTTTTTGTCCGCTTCTTCCTTCGCCTCTGCCTCGATCTCCTTGATCATGACAGCCGAATCGTGTCTTACATCATCTTCTACAGTTTTTAAAAGGTATTCTTTTGCCTGTTCCGAAGTAAGTCCTGAAATTCGTTCGAGTTCCTGTGTACGCTGTTCACCAAGCTTAGCAACTTCGTCCTGCCGTTTGCGCAGCGACTCTTCTCTGGATGCGAGTGACTGTTCTCTTCGTTCTAACGCGTCACTCTTCCTGTCGATTGCCTCTTCCTTCTGCTGTACTCTGTGCTCGTTGCGCTGAACCTCATTCCGTCTGTCCTTGATTTCCTTATCAAGGTCGGCCTTGGCTTTCATGTTCTCTTCCTTGGCCTCCAGAAGAGCCTCACGCTTCTTGCTCTCAGCAGTAGAAAGTGCTTCATCGATGATCGCCCTTGCCTTCTCCTCCGCACTGCCAATCTTCTGATCATCCTGCGCCTTTATGCGCTTCTTGGTCTGATTGGCCGTCATCGGAATCGCAATGGCGAGCGAGACAGCAACCGCTGCAATTGCGATAATTGCAGACAGCATAATACAGGAGCACCTCCTTATTCGGTTTGCGCTGCAGCTTCGTCAAAAAGCGATGGAATTCTGTCGAAGACGGACAGATTTTCCAGGCAAATCGCCCAAAAATAAAGCTGCAACGTATCAATAGTACCTTTTTTAGCTGTTACTGTCAAGGATGCAGGACCTCCTCCAGCACTGCAAACGAGTACCCCCTTCGTGCGAGCCGTGCCATCATTTTCTGTCTGGATTCCCAGTCCTGCTCCGCAGGATCAAAGTTCTTTTTGCGTAGAAATTCACGGATTTGCCGGGCCTCGCTTTCTTCTGCGGGGCACCCGCTTTCCTCCTCCCAGGCGCCAAGGACCTCTGAAACCACATCGCTGGATACCCCCTTGCTCTCCAGATCCTGCTCCACTCTGCGTTTGCTCTTTCTCATATGATTGGATCGAAGATAGGCCTCTGCGTAGGCTCTGTCGTCCACGTAATGTGCCTTCTTCATCGCTTCCACAGCTCTTCCTGCGACTGTCTCCGGATACCCGCTGCGGATTAAACGCTCAGTAAGCCCCTTTTCTGTATAACCAATGCCCTCGAGCAGCTCGCCGCACTTGCGAACAGCCTTCTGGTACAGAGCCTTTTCCAGAGCAGCCATCGTCTCCTCCGGGAGCTCTGCTCCCTCCCGTATTCCGTACTGCATGATTTCCCGATTGGAAAGGACCAGAGTCTGCTCCTCGTTCAGGCAAACTCTGGTCCTTGTCTTTCCAATGGGGGTCAGCTGTGTTACATAATCCATCCCCATTCTGTGTTATACCTCTTCTGTTTCTGCTGCAGGCTCCGCTGCTGCCGGCTTTCTCGCTCCCTCCGGGTCCAGTCCGTAATGCTCGCGAACCTTCTGGTCGATCTCATACAAAAGCTCCGGATGATCTTCGAGATACTTTTTAGCGTTTTCGCGGCCCTGCCCGATCTTCTCATTGTTGTAGTTGTACCAGGCGCCGCTCTTCACAACAATGTCGCTTCCGGCTGCCAGGTCCAGCACATCACCAGAATAGGAGATTCCTTTTCCGAACATAATGTCAAACTCCGCTTCCTTAAACGGCGGAGCGATCTTGTTCTTCACCACCTTTACGCGTGTGCGGTTGCCCGTCACCTCGCCGCTCTGCTTAATCGACTCAATCCGGCGTACATCCAGACGGATTGAGGAATAGAACTTCAGCGCGCGGCCGCCGGTCGTTGTCTCCGGACTTCCGAACATAACCCCCACCTTCTCACGGAGCTGGTTGATGAACACAACTGTGCAGTTGGTCTTGGAAATCACCGCAGTAAGCTTGCGAAGTGCCTGGCTCATCAGCCTTGCCTGAAGTCCAACGTGGGAATCGCCCATATCACCGTCGATCTCCGCCTTCGGAACCAGTGCCGCCACCGAGTCCACAACAACAATGTCGATTGCGCCGGAACGAACCATGGTCTCCGCAATCTCCAGTCCCTGCTCACCCGAATCCGGCTGCGAAATATAAAGATTATCAATATCAACGCCGATGTTGCGTGCATAGACAGGATCCAGCGCATGCTCCGCATCAATAAAGCCCGCAATGCCGCCTCGCCGCTGGATTTCGGAAATCATGTGCAGCGTCAGCGTTGTCTTACCGGAAGATTCCGGGCCGTAAACCTCAATGACTCTTCCCTTGGGAATACCTCCAAGTCCAAGCGCAATGTCCAGTGCCAGGGATCCCGTGGGAGTTGTCTCCACGCTCATCGTCGAAGAAGGGTCGCCCAGCTTCATCACAGCGCCCTTGCCGTATTGCTTCTCAATCTGCGAAATTGCAGCATCCAGTGCCTTTAACCGATCGTCGCGATCCATCGCCATAATCAAACTCCTTTTCATCGTCCGCATCAATCGAACGTTTGTTCATGTCCGTAGTATAGCAGTTCCTCCACGCGCGTGCAAGGCTTCTGCCCTTGGTTAAAAAAGAATTAATGGAAAATAGAAACAGAAATATCACAACGAACCCAAGCAGATATGATCTGCGTCCGGCCGCTTGCTCACGTCGGCCGAACACACCTATTATACCACAAAGTTCATCAGTCCCATCTTCGAAAGCTGAAGCTCTGAAATGATCATCCCCATCAGCTCCTTTTGCTGCGGCGATATAACAGAAAGCTCCTCCGGTGTCAGCACTCTCTCCTCGTAGGATGTCTCCTCCCTGCCACCGAAACGTTTTTTGCAAACGGGCACATAGATACGGATTCTGGCCCGCAGCTGCTGGTACACCCGGCAGCTCTCTGACTCCGGCTTCATGTAATACAGATGACTCTCCAGCGTGGTATCCTCTGCCACCTCCTGCAGAATAATCTTCTTGATGATGCAGCGGTATTTATAGCTGATGTCAATGTTCTCCAGAAGCTCCCGGTAGGTATATCTCGACCCCAGCTGCAAAAGAGAGAGGCTGTCCAATATGTATTTATAATCGTTCTCGTTCATTGCCGCACTCCCATTCCGGTACATTGGTCTTTAAGGAAGTTCCATTGCCTCTATGGCATTCACTCATCCTGTGCAATGGCCTCAATCTTATTGCCGGACACACGAATGGCTTCCCGGATTTCCTCCTCCGTTACCTCGCCCTCGGCTGCCAGCTCCTCCACAGTCACCTTTCTGCGCAGAAGCTCCGAAAGCTCATTGGCCTTTTCCAGCACCTTGTTGGCCCTATCCGCTGCCTGCTGGTCCGCAGACAGCTCATCCAGGTTCTCAGCTATCAGATCCTCCATCGCATGCATGATGCGCTCTGCCAGAGCCCCCTCCACTTCCTCCGGTCCCTCCAGAGGCGCTAAGAGCTTGGTTGCACGAACCAGCGCCTCATTTCCGGCGCCGATGAGGTCCTCCATATAAACGCCCTGCCCGGCGTAGAGCTTTGCAATGTCCACCACCTTCGGCAGCATCCATTCTGCCAGCTGGCGCTGCGCCTGGGGCTCTCCTGCCATTGCACGAATCTCTGCCGCCTCCAGCTCGCCCTGCTGCGGCTGCTCCATAGCCTCTACCATCCGGCGGTAATCCTCGAGATAATTGTGCTCCTCCTCCGAAAGACGCTCCTGGGTCTCCAGGGGAACATCGATACCTATGTTGTTGGCCGCCAGGTACTCCTCCACGAGCTTTTTCTGCGCATCATCCAGTGAAAGCTCTGAAAGAGCCTGATCCAGCTGATCCTTATCGATCACGCCGCGGTTTTTCCTTGCTGCGCGAACCAGGCTGCGGAGAATATCCTGCAGCCGCTTTTCCTGATCCTGTATATCCATATTCACCTACTCCTTCTCATTATTCACTCTAAAAATCCCGGACAGCACCTGCATTGGAATTTCCGACGACTATTCGTTCCCCGGCTCGATCGTCATGCTTTCCTCCGCCGCAATCGGCCCGCCGCCATTCACAGCATGCTGGTGCCGGAACAGATGCTCCTGGCAGAATTCATAATTACCCTGGCACTTGGAGCAGTACCGGAACTCCATAGAAGGATCATCCAGCTCGGTCCTTCCGCAGATTGCGCACCGGTGCCTTGCCGTCTCCTCCTGCCGCGGCCGCATTTTGGAAGGTGCCTGCACCGCCTGTCCGGCTCCCGCATTGCCGAACTCATTTTGACGGCCGCTAAAGCGCCCGCCGCTTTCTGCAGCACTCTGACTCTTCCCCCGCTTCACAGCCTTCTTAAATGCCTTCCGCCTTTTGATTTCCTGCGGCGAGAAGCGCCGGATCTTACTCTGCCGGATCCAGAAAACAAGGAAATTTGCAAGGGAAGCAGCCATGGAAATGCAGATATACCACCTGCCGCCTGCTGCCATCTGCAGAAAATCAATGCCGAGAATCACGCCGTAAACGACGCCCATCCACTTGACCTTCACAGGGAAAATAAACCACAAGAGCACCACCGCATTCGGAAATGTCGCTGCATACGCCAGGAAGATCGACATGTTAACATAATAGGTGCTGAAATACCTTGCCAGCGCGGTAAAGCCGATCTGCAGTGTCTGCGCATCCGGTGTGACTCCGGCCACTGCGAACATAATGTAGTAGACCGCCATCGTCACGAAGGCCCCGGCAATTGTAATCAGAATACCCAGTCCGATGTACACGTTGTATTCATAGGTCCCCCAGGCCCTTTCCAGTGAGGTTCCAATGGAATAATAGAACATCATTGCCACCAGAATGAAAAACAGATTGCTCGTATCCGGCGGCACCAGAACCCAGGTCAAAAGTCTCCAGATCTGGCCGTGACAGATGGCGTAAGGATTCAGCGTCAGATAATCCAGAAAATTGGCGTTGACATACTGCAAAAGGTAACCGAATCCATAGCACAGGATGATCACCAGTGACAGATTCGGAATTGCGTATTTCTCCATAAATTCCCGGAAGGAGCGTCCTTTTTTATTCATATTCGTTGTCAAATTACTTCCTCTCCAATCATGTGATAATTACCTTCAAGCATACTTCACACTCTGCCGCCTTCGCAAGGCGCCAGGCCTCTACTCTCCTTAATTTCACACATTTTTCAGAAATTGATGGTCCTGTCTTCATTGCGTTCGTCCTAAACCCGCTTTATAATCCGTAGCGATGCTTTTGTGGCAAAACATATATATAAGAAGTAATGTTTAAAGATATACAGGAGTTTACAGCGTGATTTCAACCGATTATACCCTTGGAATTGATATTGGATCCACCACCGTGAAGGCGGCTCTTCTGGACGCCGACCGCAATCTCATTTTCGGTGATTACAGACGGCACCACGCCCAGATTCGAGAGACTCTGCACGATATTCTGCAGGAAATTCAAGAGAAATGCGGCAACATCCGGATCCATCCCGTCATCACAGGCTCCGGCGGCCTTTCCCTTGCCAATTATCTGGACATCCCCTTTGTTCAGGAGGTTGTAGCTGAGGCCTCTGCCATCGAAGTCATGGCGCCGAAGACAGACGTTGCCATCGAGCTTGGCGGCGAGGATGCCAAAATCATTTATTTTGAAAACGGAAATGTCGAGCAGCGCATGAACGGCACCTGCGCCGGCGGCACCGGCTCCTTCATTGATCAGATGGCATCCCTCCTGCAGACCGATGCAGCAGGGCTGAATGACTATGCCAGAAAGTATGAGTCACTCTATACCATTGCCGCGCGCTGCGGCGTATTCGCCAAGTCCGACATTCAGCCGCTCATCAACGACGGTGCGCGCAAGGAGGATCTGGCCGCATCCATCTTTCAGGCCGTGGTCATTCAGACCATCTCCGGCCTGGCACAGGGCAAACCCATCCGCGGGCACGTTGCCTTCCTGGGCGGTCCTCTGCACTTTTTAACCGAGCTCAAGGCGGCCTTCATCCGCGAGCTTCATCTGGATGAGGAGCACACCATCGAGGTGGAGAACTCTCACCTCTTCCCCGCGATGGGCTCTGCCTTCCAGGCCAAAGAGGATCATTCCCTTCTCATTGACGAGCTTCTCGAGAAGACCTCTCACCCCATGCAGATGGAGTTTGAGGTGCAGCGCATGGAGCCTCTTTTTGCAGACCAGGATGATTACGACACATTCACCGCGCGTCACAGCAGCCACTGCGTGGCCCAAAAAAGCCTCTCCTCCTACCAGGGAAAGGCGTTCCTTGGCATTGATGCCGGCTCCACAACGACAAAGCTTGCTCTTATCGGTGAAGACGGCGAGCTTCTCTGGTCCTTCTATTCCTCCAACAACGGCTCGCCCATCAAGACGGCCATTCGCGGGATTACCGATCTGGATCAGCAGCTCCCTTCCGGCGTTACCATAGCCGGCGGCTGCTCCACAGGCTATGGCGAGGCACTGATGAAGGCCGCATTCCGGCTGGACTGGGGCGAGGTCGAAACCATCGCGCACTATTACGGCGCATCGTATTTTGATCCGCAGGTGGACTGCATCCTCGACATCGGCGGCCAGGACATGAAGTGCATCCGTATTCGCAACGGAGCCGTGGATTCCGTCACGCTCAATGAGGCCTGTTCCTCCGGATGCGGCTCGTTTATCGAGACCTTTGCGAAGTCCCTGGATTATTCTGTGGTGGATTTTGCAAAGGCAGCTCTTTTTGCAGAGAACCCCATTGACCTTGGCACGCGCTGCACAGTTTTCATGAATTCCCGCGTCAAGCAGGCCCAGAAGGAGGGCGCCAGCGTATCCGATATCTCCGCCGGTCTTGCCTATTCTGTCATCAAAAACGCGCTGTTCAAGGTCATGAAGGTATCCTCTGCCTCGGAGCTGGGTAAGAACATCGTTGTACAGGGCGGCACCTTCTATAACGACGCTGTGCTGCGCGCGCTCGAGAAAATCTCCGGCGGCGACGTCATCCGTCCCGACATCTCCGGCATCATGGGTGCCTTCGGCGCGGCCCTGATCGCAAGAGAGCGGTTCGATGCATCCCATCCTACCTCCATGCTAAGCCTCGAGGAAATGGAGGCACTGACCTTTAAGACAACGCTGCGCAGCTGCGGCAAGTGCAGCAACAACTGCCGCCTGACCGTCAATCACTTTAATGACGGGCGGCAGTTCATCTCCGGCAACCGCTGTGAGCGGGGCCTTGGCCTGGAGAAAACCGACAACGGCGTGCCGGATATGTACCAGTACAAGCTAAAGCGCCTGTTCGGCTACAAGCCGCTGACAGCCAAGGAGGCCGTGCGCGGCACCGTCGGCATTCCCCGTGTTCTGAACATGTACGAGGATTACCCCTTCTGGGCAACCTTTTTTGCAAAGCTCGGCTACCGCGTGATTCTCTCACCGCTGTCCACGCACGCGATTTACGAGATGGGCATCGAGTCCATTCCCTCCGAATCGGAATGCTACCCCGCCAAGATCACCCACGGACATGTGCAGTGGCTGATCGAGAAGGCACATCCCGATTTTATTTTCTATCCCTCCCTTTTCTATGAGCGGGATGAAAATAAGGACGCAGACAACCATTACAACTGCCCGATCGTCTCCTCCTACCCGGAGAACATTAAGAACAACGTGGAGGAAATCATGAACGGACAGGTTGCCTTCCGGCATCCCTTCATGGCCTTCACCAGCCTCAAGACCGTGTCCGAGGCACTGACACGGGAGTTCGCAGAGCTTCCGGAGAACGAGGTTCTGGCAGCCGCAGAGGCCGGTTGGAATGAGCTTCTGCAATGCCGCAGAGACATTCAGGCAGAGGGCGAACGCGTGCTCAAATTCATGGAGGACACCGGCACCAAGGGCATTGTACTGGCCGGCCGGCCGTATCATCTGGATCCGGAGATCAACCACGGCATTCCGGAAATGATCCATTCCTACGGCTTTGCGGTTCTCTCAGAGGATTCCATCGCGCACCTTGGCACGCCGGAGCGCCCCCTCACCGTACTCGATCAGTGGATGTACCACTCCCGCCTCTATGCTGCAGCAGCGTATGTTCGGACCAGGGACGATCTGGATCTGATCCAGCTGAATTCCTTTGGCTGCGGCGTGGACGCCGTAACCACCGACCAGGTATGTGACATCCTCTCCGGCTCCGACAAGATCTACACCTGCCTCAAGATTGATGAGGTTAATAACCTCGGTGCTGCCAGAATCCGTGTCCGTTCCCTGATTGCGGCCATCAACATCCGGGAGAAGAATGCCTTAAAGCGCACCATTCACTCCACCGGCATCAAAAAGGTTCCGTTCACGCAGAAGATGTTCGATGAAAAGTACACCATCCTCTGCCCGCAGATGTCGCCCATCCATTTTGATCTCATTGAGCCGGCGGCCAGATCCTGCGGCTACAATGTGGTCCTGATGCGCAATGATAACCACACGGCCGTGGATTACGGCCTGAAGTACGTGAACAACGACGCCTGCTATCCTTCCCTCTTCGTAGTGGGACAGGTCATGGAGGCCCTCTCCTCCGGCAAATATGATTTGAACCGTACCGCCGTGATCATGTCACAGACCGGCGGCGGATGCCGGGCGTCCAACTACATCGGCTTTATCCGCCGTGCACTGAAAAAGGCCGGCATGGAGCAGGTCCCTGTCATCTCGGCAAACCTCTCCGGCCTCGAGGGAAATCCCGGCTTTAAGATCACCTTCCCCTTTATTACCCGGCTGGCCTTTGCCGTTATTTTCGGTGATGTACTGATGAAATGCGTCTACCGCATGAGGCCCTATGAGCTGGAAAAGGGCTCGGTGCAGGCGATGTATGACAAGTGGACGAGAACCTGCTCGGAATTCCTGGTCAGCACGAAGGGCTTCCCTCTGCACAAGGTGCAGCGCATGTGCCGCGACATCATCCGCGACTTCGATGCGATTCCGATTGACGAGACGCTCAAAAAGCCCCGGGTCGGCATCGTCGGAGAGATCCTTGTAAAATACTCCTACGCCGCCAACAACCACCTGGTGGACACGCTGGAGGCAGAGGGTGCCGAGGCGGTCGTCCCGGATCTGATGGGCTTTATGCTGTACTGCTTCTACAATCAGGTGTACAAGGCGGAGTACCTGGGCACCTCTAAAAAGGCGGCCCTTGGCATGCAGGCGGCGATCCACGCCATAGAGGACATCGCGCTGCGGCCCATCTACCGCGAATACGAAAAGAGCCGGCACTTTGAAGCGCCGGCCAGCATCTATCAGATTGTGGAGTATGCAAAGCCCATCGTCGATATCGGCAACCAGACCGGTGAAGGATGGTTTCTGACCGGCGAGATGGTCGAGCTGATCAAGAGCGGTGTTCCCAACATCATCTGCATCCAGCCCTTTGGGTGCCTTCCGAACCACGTCGTCGGAAAGGGTGTGTCGAAGATGGTGCGCAAGCTCTACCCGCAGGCCAATCTGGCCGCCATCGATTATGATCCCGGCGCCTCCGAGGTCAACCAGCTTAACCGTATTAAGCTCCTGCTGGCCGGTGCACAGAAGGCCCTGCTAAGAGAGCAGGAATCGTAAACCCACCGGGCGGATTCGGGATTTCATCCGTCAGAAATGTGCGCAGACAGGCGCACTAAAAAAAGAAGACCTCCATGCGGAGGTCTTCTTTTTTACTGGGTAATTATTTGTATCTGTTTAGCACCTGCCATATTTCAACGTGAATTGACTGCTTGCAGGCAAATTCACGATTGAAATTGGCAGGCGGCCAAGGCGCGAAGCGCCTCTGGCCAGCCACATCGAGGTTTTCCGAAGGAAAATCGAGATGGGTGCTAAATAGTTACAATTATTTGATATGAAACGCTGATTAAATCAGTGTGACCCTTCAGAGCCCATTTACAAAACCGCTGCTGTACAGATTTCGGTAGCACTCAGCAAAGCGGGTACTTGGCTGTCAGCTCGGCGATGATGGCTCTTGCCTTCTCGATGCCGGCCTCCTTCTCCTTGACGACAAGGGCGATGGCCTCTGCGATCCGATCCATATCCTCTGTGTTCATGCCGCGGGTTGTAACCGCCGGTGTTCCCAGACGGATACCGGAGGTAACAAAGGGAGAGCGCTGCTCGTTCGGAATGGTGTTCTTGTTGGCGGTGATGTGGGCCTCATCCAGCCACTTCTCAACCTCCTTGCCCGTCAGATCCTCCTTGGTCAGGTCTATCAGCATCAGATGATTGTCCGTGCCTCCGGAGACGATATCTACGCCCCGTTTCATAAGACCGTCTGCAAGGGCCTTGGCATTGTCAACAATTCCCTGTGCATAAACCTTAAAGGAAGGATCCAGTGCCTCCTTAAAGCATACAGCCTTGGCTGCAATCACATGCTCCAGCGGACCTCCCTGAATGCCGGGGAAGATGGCCTTGTTGAGCTTATACTTGTCTGCGGTCTCCTGGCTTGCCAGAATGAGACCTCCGCGGGGTCCGCGCAGCGTCTTGTGCGTCGTTGTGGTAACGATATCGCACCACGGGAACGGTGACGGATGAAGTCCTGCTGCCACCAGTCCTGCGATGTGTGCAATGTCCGCCATAAGGACAGCGCCGCAGGCATCCGCTACCTCGCGGAATTTCTTAAAATCAATGGTACGTGCATAGGCAGAGGCACCGGCAATGATCATCTTCGGCTTGTGCTCTACAGCCAGCTCCATCAGCTTCTCATAATCAATGAAGCCGTTCTCATCCACGCCGTAAGGAACAATATTAAAATATGCTCCGGAAATGTTCGCCGGTGAACCATGGGTCAGGTGTCCGCCCTGGTTGAGGTTCATGCCCATCAGTGTATCTCCCGGCTTGAGGACTGCGTACTCCACTGCAAGATTGGCCTGTGCTCCCGAGTGCGGCTGTACGTTCGCATAGGTGCAGCCGAAGAGCTCCTTGGCACGCTCAATGGCCAGCGTCTCTACGACATCCACACACTGGCATCCGCCGTAATAGCGCTTTCCCGGATAGCCTTCTGCATATTTGTTCGTCAGCGGGCTTCCCATTGCTGCCATAACTGCCTTGCTGACCCAGTTCTCTGAAGCGATCAGCTCGATGTGGTCGTTCTGTCTGGCCATCTCCTGTTCAATGGCCTCTGCGATTTCCGGATCCTCTTTCCTGACTTCTTCCAGTGAATACATGTGCAGTACCTCCTTGTTGTCATTATGAATTTCGTATAACTATAACACGATGATATCTTTTTACAAGCACCCGTCAAGCGACGGGTGCGCCAACTGTAACGCGCAGCCTTCAGTTGAAGTGGAAGAAATGATTGATCAGTCGATAGGCCTCCACGGAGATGAAGCGGGTGCCTCTGTGGTCGCTGCCAACGAACGTTCCGAACACGCCGTGGCGCATCTTGGCATAGAGCCAGAAATCCCTCTTTTTCAGGTAGTCCCACATCTCATCCTTCATAGCGATGTGCTCCTTGGTGTTGGACAGGAGCGCCAGAATGGAGGAAATGGTCACAATGATCTCCAGATAGTTATACATGTAGGCATGAAGGCCGCGGTATTTGCGCATTTTCTCCGCAATGATGGGTGTCGTGTAGTAGGAAATCATGATCTTCGTCACGCGGATCTGCTGATCCAGCCGCGAAATCATGATCTTCTCATTGACAGACTGATCCTGACGACCGATGTAGTAGCGGTAGAGGTTCACATTCATGTAGTACATCTTCTGAACGTAGGGGAGCGGGCGGAAGACATAAATGTTGTCCACATAGAAGCAATGCTCCGGAAGGCGTATGCCGCAGTCCTTCAGGAGATTCGTCCGGTAAATGACCGAGTGCATCAGGATGTAGCTTCCCTTGCGGAAGTGTCCCACCTGATCCCAGCCAAAGACCCTGCCGACCGGCAGTGCCGATTCGTAATGGATGACCTTGTTCCTGGCAGCGCCTTCCTTGGCATAGGTATAATTGCACAGCATCATATCAATCTGCTGCTCTTCTTCGACAAACTCTTCCAGCTTGTCCAGCACCTGCAAAAAAGCATCCTTGTCCAGCCAGTCGTCGCTGTCCACCACCTTGTAATAGATGCCGCTGGCCAGATCAATTCCTACATTGACCCCGGAGCCATGACCGCCGTTGGGCTTATGCACCGCGCGGCAGATGCCGGGATATTCCTTTTCATACCGGTCTGCAATGGCCGGCGTATTGTCCTTGGAGCCGTCGTCGATGATCAGAATCTCCACCCGATCTCCGCCCACCAAAAGGGATTCCAGACAATGCTCCATATAATCCTGCGAGTTGTAGCAGGGCACACAAATGCTTAAAAGTTTCATGGTTTTCTCCATCCAGTTGTAATGCGACTTGATTCGCTGCGATTCACACGCCGATCCATTCAGCGTAACTATCCCCGCAGCCGGCTCCGCTCCAGCTCATAGCGCTGGATGGTCAGCAGGCAATCGTGCAGGTCCTCGTACCGCAGCTGAAGCGGCCCGGGCTTCACCTCTACGTCCGAGGCCAGTGCCATGGTATCAATCATCGAATCCGTCACCCGCCCGCGCATTTCATCCAGAACGGTCAGACGCTCCTGCGTGGTCCTGGCATCCAGAAAGCGCTCCAGCATTGGATCCAGTGCCGGCTCTGCTTCTTCCTTTGATTCTGCACCAGATTCTGAAACGGACGAGTCATTTTTGTTCAGGTTTCCATCCTGATCTTTGTTCAGACGTGCCTCATCCGGCTCTTCTCCTTCTTCTATTTTCTGAAACCGGAAACGCTGAACAGCGTCTGGATACCGGACAGGATCCAGCTCCTCCAGAAAGCTGGACAGACTCCGCGCGTAGACCTTATTGTCTCCGTACAGTGCCTGATAAATCACCAGCTGCTCGCCGGTGTCTTCCTTCTCCGCCAGCATAAGGACCTGGTAACGTCCGCCACGGAAATGCTGATACCGTTCCATGGGCTTTGGTATTCTCTCCTGCGGACCATCCGTACCTGTTTTCATCCGTTCCCTATCCTTTCTTTGTAATTGCTTTGCACCCATCGCGGTTTTCCTTCAAGAAAATCGCTGCTACGCGGCCTTTTGGCTCATGGAGCGTTTCCCAGAAACCTCACCCGCTGCACAGGACGATCAGCTTCTCCACAGCCAGCTCCGGCGAGATTTTACCGCTTTTATAGTCAACGTCCGCCTGCATGCAGGCTTCCAGCGACTGCTCCAGTCGCTCACCGGTATATCCCTTTACCAGCGGACGGAGCTTATTGCCAAGTGCCCAGGGGTTCAGCCCCAGCTCTGCGGCAAGCTCACGGTCCCCCATCGAGGAGAGCTCCAGAATCTGCAGCAGCTGGTTGTACTGGCGCGTCATCAGCGCCAGGATCACCTGCGGCGGTGTCTGCAGCTTTACAAGGTCCATGTAGATGGCAAGGGCCTCCGGGCGTTTGCGCGCGGCAATTGCCTCAATCATATCAAAAATCCGGTCCTTCACAACCGGTGTTCCGATGGTCTGGATGTCCTGCGGCGTCACCGTCTCCCTGCCCATACAGTATGCGGCGAGCTTGGCCTCCTCGGACTGTATATTCAGCATATCCGTTCCGCTGCACTGCAGGAACAATTCCAGCACCTGCCCGGAAATCGAAAGACCGTCTCTGGCAAACAGCCCCGCCGTCCACCTTCGCAGCTGGTCCATGTCCTGCGGCAGCGGCCGGTCTCCTGCCGCGAGGTCGCAGCGCACCACAAGGCCCGCCTTGGCAATGGCCTTATAGAGCTTATACGTCGCATTCGGTGCAGGCTCCTCCACAATCAGGTGCGTCGTTTCCGGCATCCGGGTCAGGTACTCCGCCAGTTTCTCCGGCTCGTCCCCCGGCTTTTTCAGAAACTCGGTTTCTGTCAGCGTAATCACTCTCCGCTCGGCAAAAAAAGGAAGCGTCTCTGCCAGCTCAATCACCTGCGATGCACGGACATCCGGCCCGGAGAGCACCGCCGCATTCATGGCATCACCGTCCCCGAGAATTGCCTTCTGGAGCCTATGAATATTGTATGTCCGCAGATACGTCTGTTCCCCGCAGATCAGATAAACCGGTGCAAAGCTCTGCGCCTGTATCTGCTGGCTCACCTGCAGCTCGTAATCCCGGTAGGGCTTTCGTTCTTTTTTGCCGGATTTGGCCTTTTCAGCCATACATTACTGTCTCCTACGATGTCTAATGATCTTGTCCCCGGATTGCTCCGCGCTTTGCACTCCCGTAAGCCTCAAGGCATCCGTTACATACTTAATGCCCACTGGGCTTTTGCTCCAGCTGTTCCTCACTGCATGCCCTGTCATCGCGAACCAGCCGGAAGAACAGATAGGCCAGCGGGATTGCCGTAATCCAGATGGCACGTCCCTGGATCCGATTGCAGAAACCCGTTTCGATCGATGCGCCCAACAGGAAGAAAAAGACCATCAGCGAATGCTTTTTCAGCCGGATCCTGTGACTCTTATCCTCACGCTTCCAATGCCGAAGCTCCTTGGCCAGGCCGACGCCGATCTGACGAATATGGTTCGTTGCAAAGGTGGTCGCCATCGGTGTTCCTTCCGCCTGCCGAAAGGTGTTGTACTGCATGGATGCAATGAAATTGACCGCAATCTGTGAAATCTGTACCGGATAGGATTCCGGCACAAAGCCCAGAAGCAGTACAACGAGAATCTCCACGCCGATCAGAAGCGTATCCCAGCGAATATTCAGATGATGCTTGATGGGGTTCGGCAGGATTTCAGACAGAAATGCGCCAAAGATATAGGACGAAATCGGAACCAGATAATACAGGGCCTTATGGATGTTCCCTGCTCCGACCGCCAGCCCCAGGAGCACCAGATTGCCCGTCTGCGCATTGCAGAACACACCGCCTCGCATCAGGTAGGTAAAGGCGCCCCAGCAGCCTGACACAGCCATCAAGGTGTAAAAGACCCAGTTTTGCTCGCACAACAGATACTCATCGCCGCTTTTCATGTCATTCTCCCATCCGCTCTAAGCGATCCTTCCTATGGTAGCACATTTGTCGCCGTATAGACACCAAAAAGCCCCGGATTGCTCCGGGGCTCCTGCCAAGTCCGCGTGATAATGCTCTGCAAACGCCACCACCAAGCGACAGGGTGGCGGATGCATGTCCAGGTTCGGGGCCTTGCGAGGCCTCGGTGCTTGCGAGCGTCTTGTGCGAGCTTAGCACCGCTAGGTCCGAGGACGGAGCC
>CAVGIV010000054.1:0-20068 GCA_963629395.1 Paludibacteraceae bacterium
GTTACAGATCTTATACCTGGTGTAGATAAATTACTGTTTTCTGACTTTATCAGAGCCGCCGCATGTCGTGCTGGGCAGATGTTGAATGTTCACGATATTGCAATGGATGTTGGAGTTTCAGATGATACGGCCAAAAGGTGGCTGCAGGTCCTCGAAAAGTCTGAGGTTATTTTTTATCTGAGACCCTATTCTAACAATCTGCTGAAGAGAACAGTAAAAACACCTAAGCTATACTTCTTTGATACCGGCCTTGTGGCATATCTAGCGAAGTACTCAAGCCCGGAGATTCTCATGAATGGCGCAATCAATGGAGCAATTCTGGAAAATTATGTTGTAGCTGAAATCAGAAAAACATGGCTTAATAGCGCAAAAGAATGTCTGCTACATTATTATCGAGACAAGGATACAAATGAAATAGATATGGTCATTGAAACGGATGGTCTGCTTCATCCGCTGGAAATCAAGAAGAGCACAAATCCGGGAACAGAATTAGCCTCAGCTTTTAAAATATTGGATAAAGGGACAGTTCCACGAGGCACAGGGGCAATATTGTGTCTGCGAGAGGATTTATCTGCAATTGACAGGAACACATTGATTGTTCCAATATGGATGATTTAAGACATTGGTGCCTGTCACCATTAAGACAAAAGACACAAAAAGTATCACGCGACGTTTTCTGAGCGGAGCAAACAGCAAATTATTTTCGGCTGTGCTTCCGCTAGCAGTGTGCTGCATCGGATACGATGGATTCGGCAACACCTGCTGAACTGCTGGAGATTCTAAACGATGAGAATTCTGATTGTTAACAAATTTCTGTACCCCAATGGCGGGTCGGAGACCTATATTTTTAAAATTGGACAGCAGCTGGCGGCCATGGGGCATGAAGTGCAGTTTTTCGGCATGGAGCATGAGGGCCGCATTGTCGGAAATGCTGCGGATGTCTATACGAAGTCCATGGATTTTCACGGCGGATCACCGATTTCAAAGGCGGCCTATCCGTTTCGGATTCTCTATTCCAGGGAAGCCAAGGCGGACATTAAAAAAGTCCTTGCTGCGTTTCATGCAGACGTGGTGCATTTGAACAACATCAATTTTCAGCTGACGCCGTCCGTGATTGACGGAGTGCGGGAGTTTGATCCGCGGATTCGGATTGTCTATACGGCGCATGACGCGCAGTGGGTATGTCCCAATCATCTGCTGCGGATCCCGTCGACGGGGGAGGTTTGCACCCGGTGTATAGACGGCGCGGTGAATAACTGTATGAAGCATCGCTGCATTCACAATTCAGGCTTCCGCTCTGCGCTGGGAATGCTGGAGGCAAGGCTCTACCAGCTGCTAAGAACCTATGAAAAGGTGGACACAATTGTCTGCCCGTCGCAGTTTTTGAATGATATGCTCTCGCACAACCCGCAGCTGGCGGGGCGGACTGTGACTATGCACAATTTCGTGGATATGGAGAATGAACGCTCGGCCGGAGAACTTGCGGGCGGCTGCGCGTCGGAGGAGCTGCGGGCGTCTATAACAGACGCTTCGATAACAGAAGGCGCAGGAACGGCGCGTGGGATGGCGGATAATGATAAAGAGCCTGCGTATGTTCTCTACTTTGGCCGCTATACAAGGGAGAAAGGGGTTGCAACTCTCTTGGAAGCAGCAGGAAAGCTCCCGGAGATTCCGTTTGTCTTCGCCGGAAAGGGCGAGCTGGAGGATGCGGTGAATGCAGCGTCCAATGTTCGTAATGTTGGTTTTCTCGGCGCTGCCCAGCTGCAGGACTGGATTCGGAATGCGGCCTTTGTGGTTTTTCCGTCGGAGTGGCTGGAGAACGGCCCCTTTGCTGTTATTGAGTCCATTATGAACGGAACACCGGTGCTGGCTTCAAGTCTTGGCGGCACGCCGGAGATGATTGCCGAGGGTGAGACGGGAGAGCTCTTTGAGGCTGGGAATGCAGTTCAGCTGGCAGAGCGAATCCGCGCGCTGTATGAGGATAAGGAGAAGCTGGCAAGGTACCGGGAGAGCTGCCAAGGTGCAGCGAAGGGAAAGGGCAGCATACACTTTGATACGCTGGAGAAGTACTGCGACCGCCTGGTGCGGGAGGTGTATGCACCCGTGTAGTGCACACAGAGGAGGTCTGTTGGATCCAATATCGGATCGCAAAAGGCAATATGACGAATCATGCATGGAAAATTATACATATTGCCAAATGGGATTTAGATGAATAAACAAAATGTAGCTATAACTAACTTTTTGTGACTATCTGTATGCAAAAAATGACAGGATTTTAAGTATTTTACTGTTCAATCTGTCACGATAAGAGGCTATAATGAGAACCGTAGCGGTCTGTGCTTGAAAGCGCTTACACAGAACCGCTGCGGTTTTATTATTCTATCCACAGAGGGAGGTATCATACATGCTGTTTCAGAAGAAAACTCTGACGAGTATTGATGCCGGGCACTACAAGCACACGTGCGACAGTGCGACCAAGGTCATGCCGCTTCCTTCCATAGTGAAGCTTTCCATGTCCGAGAACATTGGCGCGCCCTGTAAGCCGCTTGTGAAAAAGGGAGATACCGTCAAGGTGGGTCAGATGATCGGCGACACCGACGCGTTCCTGAGTGTACCCGTGCATTCCTCGGTTTCCGGTACGGTCACCGGGATTGAGACAATTCGCAACGCGATGGGCGGTCAGGACACCTTGGTGTGCATTGAGCCGGACGGGTTGCAGACGATGTCGGAGGAGGTAAAGCCGCCGGTGATCGAGGATCAGCCGGCCTTCATTAAGGCAATGCGTGCATCCGGATTGGTCGGCCTTGGCGGTGCGTCATTCCCGTCCTGGGTGAAGTTCAACCCCAAGAACCTGATTGACATTGATACGCTGATTATCAACGGCGCCGAATGCGAGCCCTTCATTACATCCGATCACCGGACGATGCTCGAGGATGCGCAGAATGTGATCGACGGAGCTCTGGCACTGAAGAAGTGGCTGGTTGCTGAGAATGTGTATATTGCCATCGAGGTGAACAAGCAGAATGCCATTGATCAGTTCAATCAGATGATAAAGGACCAGCACCTGGAGGGCTTCCACGTGTTCCCGCTGCAGTCCCGTTATCCTAAGGGCGCAGAGCGTGTCCTGATCTATGAAGTGACGGGCAAGCAGTGCGACGCGGGTGTTCTGCCGGCATCCCTTGGCGTTATTGTTTCCAACATTACATCCACGGCGTTTGTCGGGCAGTATTTAAAGGACGGTGTTCCGCTGGTCAGAAAGCGTCTGACTGTGGACGGTGATGCGGTAGCTGAGCCTGGGAATGTTCTGGTTCCGAACGGTGCGCTGGTGCACGATATCATAGAGTTCTGCGGCGGCTATAAGAAGGAGCCCCGGAAGATCCTTCTGGGCGGTCCGATGATGGGACGCGCGATCTTTACCGATGCGGTACCGGTTGTGAAGGCCAACAATGCCATTTTGGCGTTCTCTGGCGAGATGGCAGAGATTCCGGAGGAGACGGCCTGCATCAGCTGCGGCCGCTGTCATACGGCCTGTCCCTTTAACCTGCTGCCGACGCACTTTGCCGATGCCTATAAGCGCGGCGATGTGAAGGAGCTTCAGGACCTGCAGGTGATGCAGTGCATGGAATGCGGCTCCTGCTCCTATGTATGTCCGGCACACCGGCCGCTGGCCTTCATCAATAAGCTGGCGAAGAACATGGTAAAGGAGGCTGGCAAGAAATGACAGAATTTAAATCCAATCTGAGCGTATCCTCATCACCGCACATGGTGACGAAGCTGGATACGAAGAAGACCATGCAGTACGTGGTGCTGGCATTGGTGCCGGCCATTGTGATGGCCACCGTTTATTTTGGCTTCGGCGCGCTCCTTCGCGTGGTGCTGGGCGGAGTGTTCTGCTGGGCATCGGAGTATCTCTACGACAAGGTCATGAAGAAAAAAGACACGACGGGAGACTGCTCCTTTGCAGTGACGGGCGTGATCCTGGCGCTGAATCTCCCGGCGAACTTCCCCATCTGGATGGAAGCCATCGGGTGCGTGGTTGCCATTGTCATTGTGAAATGCCTCTACGGCGGCATTGGCAAAAATATCGCGAACCCGGCCATTGTTGGCCGTATTGTGCTGCTGCTGTCCTTTACGTCGTACATGACGAGCTGGCCGCTCACAACCTTTCAGAAGGCGGCTGCCGGCGTGGATGCGGTAACTGGCGCTACGCCCCTGGGCGAGCTTTCGGACGGCGCGGCTGTTCTTCCGTCCCTGACGGATATGCTGATCGGCAACATCGGCGGTGCCATGGGTGAGACCTGCACCATTGCAATCCTGCTGGGCGGCGCATTCCTGATCTGGAAGAAGATCATCAGCCCGATCATCCCGCTGACTTATATCGGAACGGTCTTTGTGTTCTCTCTGATCTATTATGCGTGTGTCGGCGGCGCAGGACAGTACGGTGCACTGGGCATGGCTGTATTCGAGGTGCTGGCCGGCGGCGTATGCTTTGGCGCGTTCTTCTGCGCAACGGATTATGTCACCTCGCCGATCATGGACCGGGGCAAGTATATCTACGCCATCGGCTGCGGACTCTTTACAATGATCATTCGTCTGTTCGCCTCCTACCCGGAGGGTGCATCGTTCGCCATTCTGTTCATGAATGTGATGACGCCGCTGATTGACCGCTTTGTCATTCGTCAGTATTACGGCGTGGCTAAAAAGGAAAAGGAAGAGAAGAAAGCACAGAAGAAGGCTGAGGCTGAAGCGAAGGGAGGTGCGAAGGCATGAGCAAGAATTCCCAGGCTGCAGCAAACGCAGCAGAAGAGAATTTCGGGAAGGAATACGTCTATCCCGTTGTGATTCTGGTGGTGATCAGCGTGATCACGACAGCACTTCTTGCCATTACGAATTTCGTATCGGCACCGATTATCACGAAGAACCAGGAGGCCTCCGCAACCGCTACCCGCAAGGAGCTTCTGACGGATGCGGATTCCTTTACGGCAGTTGATACGGAGTATGCTGTGTCCGAGGACCAGTCCGCCGAGGTGACAGAGGTGTACCGGGCAGACAACGGTGCCGGCTATGTCATGACGGCGCAGACCAAGTCCTTCGGCGGCACACTGACCATGATGGTGGGTCTGGATGCAGACGGCGCGATCACCGGTGTGGAGGTGACCGACAGCTCGGATACACCGGGTGTTGGATCTAAAGATACGCAGCCGGATTACCTGGCCCAGTATGATGGCCTGACGGCATTGACCGCACAGGATGTTAAAAAGGAAACCGTCACCACCCAGGATGGATCGGCGTTTGAATACATTACCGGAGCATCGGTATCCGGTACCGCCATTCATAAGGGTGTGTATGTGGCACTGGAGCAGTATAAGATGTTAGGAGGTGCCAACTAATGGAAGCAGTACAGAAGAAATCAAAATTCAGTATCCTGACCAACGGCCTGATCAAGGAGAATCCGGTTCTGGTGCTGGTCATCGGTACATGTCCGACGCTGGCAACCTCCACCTCTGTGGAGACCGGCCTTGGCATGGGCCTTGCCGCCACCGCGGTTCTGGTGTGTTCCAATATGGCGATCGCAGCACTCCACAAGCTGATTCCCGACAAGGTTCGGATCCCCTGCTTTATCACGGTGATCGCCGGCTTTGTAACCATTGTTCAGATGCTGCTGCAGGCGTTTGTACCGTCATTGTATTCGGCTCTTGGCCTGTATCTGCCCCTGATCGTTGTAAACTGTATCATTCTGGGACGTGCGGAGATGTTCGCCTCCAAGAATACAGTGGGAGATTCGGCGCTGGACGGCCTTGGCATGGGGCTTGGCTTTACGCTGACGCTGTGCGTTATGGGCTCGATTCGTGAGATCCTGGGCTCCGGCACCTGGCTTGCCGGTGACTGGTTCGGACTGGCTCCGGGCTTTAAGGGAATTCCGATTCTCTCGAACTTCATTCCCGGCATGTCGATTATGACCATGGTGCCCGGCGGCTTCTTTGTCTTTGCCTGTGTAATGGCATTTGTACATTACATTACCAGAGACAAGTCCAAGATCCGCAAGGACTTTGGCTGCAGCGCATGTGCAAACGAGAGTGCGTGCTCACCGGAGCGCAAGGCCACAGAGAGCGGCACCTGCGGGGGAGAGCTGGACGAGAAGACCAAAGAGGCCATGAAGATTGCAAAG
The DNA here is from genome assembly GCA_963629395.1 of Paludibacteraceae bacterium. GTDB lineage: Bacteria > Bacillota > Clostridia > Lachnospirales > Lachnospiraceae > CAG-791. The sequence continues at coordinate 6,170 of CAVGIV010000054.1, forward strand.
GCGGCAGAAGAGAAGGCGGCCGCAGCGAATAAGGAGGTGCAGTGATCATGAGCTTTACGAAACTGATTCTGATCATCATCTCGATGGTCCTGGTCAACAACTATCCGCTGGCACAGTTCCTGGGCATCTGCCCGTTCCTGGGTGTTTCCAAGGATCTTGACAGTGCAAAGGGCATGGGCATTGCGGTTACGCTCGTCATGGGTCTTGCCTCGATCGTGACCTTCCCGATTCAGCAGCTGCTTTTGTCCTGCGGCATTGAGTACATGCAGACCGTTGTTTTCATTCTGGTCATCGCGGCACTCGTGCAGTTCATTGAGATGTTTATGAAGAAAAACATGCCGTCTCTTTATACGTCACTGGGAATTTACCTTCCTCTGATCACAACCAACTGTGCCGTTCTGGGCGTGTGCATTTCCAACACCGAGGATTATACGGTGGCAGCGGTTGGCTCCTTTGGAGCAGCCTATGTCTATGCGATCATTCAGGGCTTTGGCGGAGGCCTTGGCTTTTGGTTTGCCATGATGATCATGGCGGGTGTCCGCACCAAGCTCCAGGATCAAAGTGCGGTACCGGAGGCCTTCCAGGGCGTGCCCATCATTCTGACCACGGCAGCCATTTTGTCCCTGGCCTTCATGGGCTTTTCGGGGATGATCTAAGCGTCTGGGCGGTTACAATTCCGCCACCCGTCGCAGGTGGAATCTTGGATTGTAACCGCGTATCTATAAAAGTGGAAAGGAAACATAAGTTATGGGAGTCATAATGATAGCAATCATTCTGATCCTGGTGGTGAGCCTGATCGCAGGCCTTCTTCTGTCTTATGCCTCGAAGGTATTCGCAGTGAAGGAGGATCAGCTCTTTCTGGATCTTAGAGAGCAGCTGCCCGGTGCCAACTGCGGCGGCTGCGGCTATGCAGGCTGTGATGACTATGCGCACGCGCTGGCAGCGGGGAAGGATTCGGCAGAGCCGGTTCCCTGCACCAAGTGCGCGGTCGGCGGTCCTGCCGTAGCGGCGAAGCTTGCAGAGGTTCTCGGGACATCGGCAGGAGACGTGGAGCGTCAGGTTTCCTTTGTCGCCTGCAATGGTACAAAGGACAATGCGAAGGCGCTGTATGAATATGCCGGGCGGATTGACAGCTGCAAGGCGGCCAAGAATCTTTTCGGCGGCAGCAAGGAGTGTGCTTACGGATGTCTTGGACTTGGGGACTGCGTCAAGGTCTGCGAGTTTGATGCCATCCATGTGGTGAACGGCGTAGCGGTTGTGGATGCAGCTGTATGTACGGCCTGCGGCAAGTGTATCAAGACTTGCCCGCAGCATCTGATTGCGCTGAAGCCGGTATCGGAGAAGGTTCTGGTGCAGTGCTCCAACAAGGACCTTGGCAAGGCGGCAATGGCGGTATGTAAGACCTCCTGCATCGCCTGTCATATGTGCGAGCGGACCTGTCAGCATGATGCTGTACATGTTGTTGACAATGTCGCTGTCATTGATCCTTCTAAATGTGTCGGCTGCGGCGACTGCGCAGCAAAGTGTCCCAAGCACGCGATTTTAGACCTGGCCCTAAAGGCCGGTGCTGCGAAGGCAAGTGCGTAGCATCTGCCTGACCGGTATCGTTACAGTCTGTACTTCCAAGACCCGCTCCCTGCAAGGGGAACGGGTCTTTTGCACATTGTAATCTGCCTGCAGATATGAGTATACTGTAGTAACTATTCAGAGCCCATTCGCAAAATCGCTGCTGCGCAGCTTTCCTTTTGCTCATGTGGCGTTCTCGCCAAATAAATTTGCAAAAATGTGCTCGTTAATGCAAGCATTACTCGCGCATTTTATGCAAATTTGCTTGGCTCTGAATAGTTACATACTGTAAAAGTATGTGCATCCGACGGAATGAATGGGCACGAATGGATTCAGATATGGGAATGACCTATGACAAAATTATAATCGGGGCGGGGCTGTATGGCTTATATGCAGCCTTGTTTTGCTGCAGGAAAGGGGAACGGGTTCTGGTTTTGGAATGTGACAGCGCGCCGTTTATGCGGGCCACCTACATCAACCAGGCACGCGTGCACCAGGGATATCATTATCCAAGGTCTTTGTCCACAGCGATGAAGTCTGCGGGATATTTTGCACGATTTAACAGGGATTTTGGCTTTTGCATCAACCGCGAGTTCGAGCAGATTTATGCGACCTCGAGCCAGTATTCGTGGTCGGACGGGCCGCAGTTCAAGCGCTTTTGCGAGGCGGCGGGGATCCCCTGCGAGGAGCTGGTGCCGGAGAATTATTTTCGCTCCGGTATGGTGGACGGTGCCTTTCGGACCAGAGAGTATACCTACGATGCACGGATTCTGCGGGATTATTATCTGGAGAAGCTGGCGGACTATCCTGAGGCCTGCAAGATGACCTTCGGCGTGCGGATTGACCGCATCGAGAAAGAGCGTGATGTCTATACGGTTTACTGCGGCGGGAGAGCTCTTGCATCGGCGCCGTACGTGCTGAATGCGTCCTATGCTGGCACGAATCAGGTTGCACAGCTGGCAGGGTTCCCCGGGTTTGGGATCAAGTATGAGCTCTGCGAGATCATTCTGTGTGAGGTGAATGAGGCGCTTCGGGAGAAGGGTTTTACGGTGATGGACGGGCCGTTTTTCTCTATTATGCCCTTTGGCAAAACCGGCCTTCACTCGCTAACATCGGTGACCTTCACGCCGCACGAAACGAGCTATGAGAGTGTGCCGACCTTTGCCTGTCAGGATGGGGCCGGCGATTACTGCACGGCCGCACGCCTCGGCAACTGCAACGAATGCCCGCACAGGCCGGAAACTGCGTTTCCCTACATGGCGAACCTGGCGGAGAAGTATCTAAAGGACGAGTACCGGTTCACCTACAAAAGTTCACTCTTTTCGATGAAGCCCATCCTTATGAGCTCGGAAATCGATGATTCCCGGCCGACTGTGGTGCGGGTATATTCGGAGAATCCGACCTTTGTGGGAGTTCTGTCCGGCAAAATTAACACGGTGTACGACCTAGATGAAGTGCTGTAGTAAGGCGCCTCCGGCCAGCCGCATCGAGGGTTTCCGAGTTAAAAAAAATCGAGGTAAGATGGCTCTGAATAGTTACAGTGTCTTAGGAGGAATGGGATGGAGAAGAATTTTGCTTCTGCCGTGATCTATGTTCATAATGCAGAAGCCCGTATCGGCGGTTTTCTGGAGGCGATTGCCGGAATTCTGAAGCAGAATTTTGAGCATGCGGAGCTGATCTGCGTGAATGACTGCTCCGGGGATGGGAGCCTGGATGCCATACGGAAGGTTCGTGAGCGCGTGCCGGGGATCAGCATTACGGTGGTGAATATGAGCTATTTTCACGGCCTGGAGCTGGCAATGAACGCGGGAATGGACCTGGCGATCGGCGATTTTGTTTTTGAATTTGATCAGACGCTGATGGACTTTCAGCCGGAACTGGTGATGGATGTATACCGGCGCTGCCTGGAGGGTTTTGATATTGTTAGCGCTTCGCCGGATAAGAGGGAGAAGCTTTCATCACGCCTTTTCTACCGGGTATTTAGGCACTACGCGAACATCCCGTATGAGATGACTACAGAGTCGTTCCGGGTGCTTAGCCGCCGCGTGATCAACCGCATCAGCTCGATGAATAAGACGGCACCCTACCGCAAGGCTGTGTACGCGAGCTGCGGGCTCAAGACGGATACGCTTCGCTATAGGGCGCTGGAGAAGGCAAAGGGCGAGGACACCGTCCATGCGCAGTCAGATCGGCAGGAAAAGAGATATCGCATGGAGCTGGCAGCGGACGCGCTGCTCTTGTTCACACAGGTGGGATACCGCTTTTCGATGTCGATGACCATCGTGATGATGCTGATCTCGGTGTTTATGATCGTCTATTCGCTGGTGATGTATGTGGTGATTCATCCTGTGGAGGGGTGGACGACGACCATTCTGTTCCTGTCGGTGGCGTTTTTCGGATTGTTCGGCATCCTTACGATCATTATTAAATATCTGCAGCTGTTGATGGATCTTGTGTTCAAGCGCAAGCATTACAGCTTTGAGAGTGTGGAAAAGCTCTGATACGGTGGTATTTGGCGAGAACGCCACAGGAGCAAAAGAGAAGCTTTGCAGCAACTGATTTTACAGTAAATATGGCAGGTTCGATACAAGGAGTGAAACATGCAAAGAGCACTTGTTGGCTATACAGGCTTTGTCGGGAGCAATATCTGCGCGAAGGCTGCGTTCGACGGACTCTACAATACGAAGAACATCGAGGAAGCGTATGGAACGCGGCCAAAGCTTTTGATCTATGCCGGGCTTCGCGCGGAGAAGTATCTGGCGAATACGGCGCCGGAGAAGGACATGGCACTGATCGAGCAGGCCAAGGACAATATTTGCCGGATTCAGCCGGAGAGGCTGGTCCTTATTTCTACAATAGATGTATTCAAGACGCCGGCCGGTGCGGATGAGAACACGGAAATCGTGACCGAGGGGCTGCATCCTTATGGCTACAACCGGTATCAGCTGGAGAAATGGGTACGGAGTGAATACCCGGACGCATTGATTGTCCGGCTGCCGGGGCTGTTCGGACGGAATATTAAGAAGAATTTCATCTATGACTACATTCATGTGATTCCGTTTATGCTGCGGCAGGAGAAGTTCGAGGAGCTTTCTGCCAGGGAGCCGCTGCTGAAGGAGTCGTATGCGCAGACGGGCAATGGCTTTTACCGGCTTTGCGCAGGAGAGGAGAAAACGGACGAACTAAAGGCCTGCTTTGGAAGACTTGGGTTTTCGGCGCTGAATTTTACGGACAGCAGGAGCCGGTATCAGTTTTACGATCTTTCGCGTCTGGCAGGGGATATCGACCGGGCATTGGAGCTGGACCTTCGACTTTTTCATCCGGCGACAGAGCCGGTATCTGCGGGGGAGGTTTATGAGTATCTGTGCGGAAAGCCGTTCGTGAATGAGCTGCCCGGGGTGCCGGCGGCGTATGATTACAGGACGCGCCATGCAGAGGCCTTTGGCGGAAGAGACGGATACATCATGAACAGGGAAAGCGTGCTGGCGGCAATTCGGGAGTTTGTGTATGCGTCTTCTGCGGGAGTGTCGCAGATGCCGAGCAGCTAATTCTCTTTGTGTTGGTCCCTGCGCGAGCAGGCAAATTTACGATTGAAATTGGCAGACGACCAAGGCAGCACAGGCGGCAGAATTATGTGGAGACGGAACATAATGGCAGGAACGGGGACAAGAGCGGACATCAAAAAAAGGCATACAGGCCAATCGGGAGCAGGCTTTAGTCATTGGCGGCAGATTTTGGCAGGTGCCGGCATTGTGATTTTGCTGGCCTTTTTGCTGGCTTTGGATGTTTTGGACTGCTTCCATCACGGCTATTATACGGATGCCAGACCCTATGAGAACGTGGGAGAGAGCAGCATTCTGGGCACCTATAGTCTCACAGAGGGTCCCTATGAGATGAGCTTTACACCGGCGAAGGATTATCTTGCCGGTGTGGTCTTGTATCTGGAGAACCAGGAGCAGGGCGGCGTGCTGAATCTGGAGGTTACGAACGCATCGGGGCGGCTCGTTGCGGCGGCGCAGGCGCAGCTTTCGGATATTCCAGATGAGCATGCCTATAAGCTTTCGATGGAGAGTGCCTCTGCGGGGGGCGGACTGAAAAAGGGGGAGTCGTATACACTGCGGATTTCTGTCAAGGGGTGTGACGCGGCTCCGTCGCTTATTCTGGTGGATGAGAGCTTCCGGGTGACGGAGAGTAAGGATGATCCGCTGCTGATCGCCTTTGGCTATGGGGAGGCGGATTTTACTACGCAGGAGAAGGTGATGATCACACTGCTGGCTCTGGGTGCTATTCTATGCCTTTTAGCCTGGTGTATGGGAATCGGGGATTATTCCGGGGCAGGGACAGCCTTTGGAAAGAAGGCCGGGAAGTGCAGCCTTGGTGCATCAGCCATTAAGCGGATGGGGCTGTGCCTTGTTTTGCTGGTCCTTCTTGCCTGGAATTACAGCTTTAATTCCCTGGACGGAAACAATGACACCTTTGACGATTTTCAGTCGGACAGCGAGGCGCTGGTTACGGCAGGTATTGAAGCGGTATGGAAGGGCGTTGCCAATCCGGCCGGCACGGGGCTGATCAAGCTTACACGCATTGACGGGGAGAGCGGCTCGCAGACGGCGTTTCCGGACGATGAAGAATGGAATCAGGGCTATCACCGGACGGACCCTGCCATCCGCCTTCCGATTTCGGAGTACACGGAGGAATACGTTGTCCCGGGCAATTCGATTCGGTTTGCGAATGGAGAGGAGCATGCGATTCTGGCGGTGTCGGAGGCAGGCAGCGACTGGCTGACGGTGGCTTTGGACGTGGAGGCCCCGATGGATGCGGAGCAGCTTGGGAGCCTTTCCGGCGCCAGTATTCTCCTCTCGGACGGAACTGTGGCACCGGAGGAGGCGGCCGCTCCCTATGAGAGTCAGTATGGACTCCAGGGCAAGGTGTTTCAGAAGCTTTCGCTCCTGTTAAAGGATGCCTCTGTGATTGAGACGGCAGGAATGGAGCAGGCGCTTTCGGAGTGCGAAGATATGCTGCGGCTCTTGTGCGCACTGGCAACGGCAGGTGCCCTTCTTCTCATGTGCGGCCTTCTGTATTGTAAATACGGCCGTTTGATGGCCGGTATATTCTATGCGGTGTTCCTGCTCTCACCGTGGGTGGTGAATTTCGCGCGCAACCTTTACTGGGTGGAGTTCACCTGGTTTTTGCCGATGGCAGCGGGGCTTTTGTGCAGCCTTGGAGTGGAGCGACGCCTCCGGAGAATGGCCGGGTACGTGCTCGTGTTCATCACCATTATGGTCAAGTGCCTGTGCGGCTATGAGTACATTTCGTCCGTGATGCTGGGGGCGATTCTGTTCCTTCTTGTGGATCTTGCGGTGGCGGCTGCAAGGCGGGATGCGAATCGGGGAAGGCTTTTGGTGCGGACTATTTTCTGTATGGGTATTGCGGCGCTTCTGGGCTTTGCGGCGGCCATTTGCCTGCATGCTCCTGTGAAGTCCGGCGGCAGTCTTACCGAGGGAATCCGAATGATTATTCAGGAGGATGTGCTGCGCAGAACCTACGGCGCAGATTTAAACGCCTTTGAAAACCTGCCGGACTTCGAGCAGGCGGGGCTCAATGCCTCGGCCTGGGCGACGATATGCAAATATTTTCATTTCAAGACGGAGATTATCACCGGAATCGATGGGAGCCTGTTCCCGCTTTTGTGCCTGGTACCGCTTGCAATGCTTATCTGGGATTATAAGGAGAAAAGGCTGCAGCCGGGGGAGGCTGCGCTGTACGTTGTGAGCTTCCTGGTGCCTGTCAGCTGGTTTGTTCTGGCCAAATCCCATTCCTATGTGCACACGCATATGAACTTTGTGCTGTGGTACATGGGTTATGTGCAGATCTGCCTGTACGTGATCGCAAGACACGTGAGGGACTGGGCGAGAGGAAAATGAGTGCTCTGTCAGTTACAGCAAATGGGAAAAGGATTGGGTAGCTTAGTATGAAACTGTCTGTTTCAAATATTGCATGGACCAAAGAGCAGGACCTGGAGGTGTACGAGAGAATGCATGCTCTGGGCTTTACCGGTCTGGAGATTGCACCGACCAGGATCTTCCCGGAGGCTCCGTATGAGCATGTGACGGAGGCTGCTGCGTGGGCGAGGTCCCTTCGGGAAGAGGAAGGCTTTGGCGTTCCTTCTATGCAGTCCATCTGGTACGGACGAAATGAACAATTATTCGGCAGCTCTGCCGATCGGGAGATCCTGCTGGATTATACGAAGAGGGCTATTTCCTTTGCGGCAGCCGTTGGCTGCAGGAATCTGGTGTTCGGGTGTCCGAGGAACCGGAATGTTCCCAAGGAGAGGATGGGGGAGTCCTGCCGCGTTTTGTTGGAGAAGGAGGCAGTTTCCTTTTTCCGGGCAATTGGTGAGGAAGCGCTTCGGCAGGGAACGGTCATCGGAATGGAAGCCAATCCGCCTATGTATCATACGAATTTTGTCAACGATACCCGGTCGGCGCTTGCGCTGATTGCGGATGTGGATTCAAAGGGCTTCCGGCTGAATCTGGACCTTGGAACCATGCTGCAGAATGAGGAGCCGCTGTCGCTGCTGGAGGGAAACGTGCATCTTGTGAATCATGTACACATCAGCGAGCCGGGGCTGGCACCCGTGGAGAGACGCAGTCTTCACCGGGAACTGGCAGGGCTTCTGAAGGAAGAGGCATATCAGGGCTTTGTGTCCATTGAGATGGGACGGCAGCAGGAGGTGTCTGTGCTCTTTGACTGTATGGAGTATGCGGCGGACATTTTTGGCAGCGAATCATGAGCAAAAGGAAAGCTATGGGTACATATGAAAAGCGTTCCGGGGTACCCCGGTTTGAATGTAGTGAATTTCAGGAGAAGAGAAGATCGTACGCGGTGCTGATCCCCGTCATCAATGAGGGAGAGCGCATTCTGCATGAGCTTGAGCGGGCAAGAAAGGCCCGGATTGATCTGTATGCAGATATCGTGATCTGCGACGGCGGCTCTTCGGACGGCTCCATGGAGGAGGAGCGGCTGCGCTGTCTTGGCGTGAATACGCTTTTAGTCAAGCGCGATGCGGGCAAGCAGGGAGCGCAGCTTCGCATGGGAATCTTCTGGGCATTGCAGCGCGGATACCAGGGGATCATTACCATTGACGGTAATGATAAGGACAGCATTGAGGACGTTCCGCACTTTATCGAGAAGCTAAAGGACGGTTACGATCTGGTTCAGGGGTCTCGTTTTATAAAGGGCGGCACAGCCATCAATACGCCGTGGATCCGCACCGTTTCCGTGCGGCTTCTGCATGCTCCTGTGATTTCCATAACGGCCGGGCAGCATTTTACGGATACCACGAATGCATATCGTGCGTACTCAAGACGTTACCTTACGGACGAGCGGGTGCAGCCGCTGCGCGATGTCTTCATGACCTATGAGCTTCTGGCATACCTTTCAGTCCGGGCAACGCAGATCGGCCTGCGCGCCTGTGAGATTCCGGTGACAAGGGCTTATCCGGCTGCGGGGAAGACACCTACGAAGATCAGCTTTGTGCGGGGCAATGCGGAGCTTTTGCGGATCCTGTTTGCGAACGCCGCAGGAGCATATAAGCCGTAATTCATGGTAACTCGGCGACAGCTCCGCTAGGACCCGTCGCCGTCAATATGAAGTCAATATGGATTAGGAAGGAGCTGGCCTGTGATGCCGGATTCAAAGAAAAGTAAACAAAGCGGAGCCCTCCTGGCGGCCCTTTTGGGCGTGGCCGCATTTTTGCTTATTTACGGGCAGACACCGCTCCATGTGACCAACGATGCCTGGATTATGGCTGGGTATGATGAAACAGATATCATCCAGCACTATTCCGGGTGGCTTGCGTTTCGGAATTCAGACTGGACGTTTCCGCTGGGGCTTGCATCGGACATGGCGTGCGGCGAGGGAACCTATATTTCCTTTACCGACAGCATTCCGTGGGTGGCCGTTATCTGCAAGCTTCTGCGACGGGTACTGCCGGAGACCTTCCAGTATTTTGGCCTGTATGCGCTGCTGTGCTATATGCTGCAGGCGGCGGCAGGGTATCTTTTGACCTTTCGGAAGAGCCGGAATGTGCTGTATTCGCTGCTGGGAGGAGGGCTGTTTGTTTTTGCGCCGATTTTCCTGGAACGGTCGCTGCGGCATACGGCATTGGGTTCGCAATGGCTGCTTTTGTTTGCGGTATATCTGTGGCTGCTGCACAGGGACCGGCCCTTGTGGAGGCACTATCTGGGATATATGGCACTTTTGGTGCTGGCGATGGGAATCCATCCGTATTTTCTCCCGATGATCGGCGGTTTTCTCCTATTGTCGGTCATTGGTGATCTACTCCGAGGCTGGAAATGTGCGGCTAAGGCCATTGGAGCTTTGGCAGGAGACCTTGCAGCCGCCGGGGCAGCAGGGTACGTTCTGGGCGCGATCGGAAGCGGCGTGAGCTCGTCCAGAGACGGCTTTGGATATTATTCTATGAACCTGAATGCATTGTGGAATCCCTCCAGCCTTGGCGGCTATACGTGGTCGGCCTTTTTGAAGGTGCTGCCGCAGACGTTGGGGAATTACGACGGGTTTAATTACCTGGGTCTTGGGCTGATGCTTGGAATCTGCATCGCCTGCATAGGTGCATTGCTGCTGCGAGGGGACAAAACCGGCGCAGGGGAGAAGAGCACGCCGGAAAGAACGGTTGGGAACGTTCTGGCAGTTATTTTGATGCTCCTGTATGCGCTGTTTGCCGTCAGCAACGTGCTGACCTGGAATGATACAGTGCTTGTTACGATCCCGTTGCCGCAGAAGCTCCTGGAGCTGTGCGGCATCTTCCGGGCAAGCTCCAGACTGTTCTATCCGGTGTATTACTGCCTGATGCTCTTTGCGCTCTATGGGATCTGGCAGCTGCGGGAGAAGATCGGCCACAAAGGGGTATTCGCCTTGCTCCTGGCGGTTCTGGCGCTCCAGCTATATGACATTCACGGATGCATTGGTGAGAAGCATGCACAGATGGAGGAAAATAAGAGCTATTCATCCATCCTGCAGGAGGCAGAGCTCAACGACATCATGGCGAATACCGATGAATTCCTGCTGGATGCCTATTATGACGGCTCCAGGGTTTTGTCTGTTCCCGCGCTGAAGCACCGTATGAAGCTGTATTTCTCAACGGCCAACAGCGGCAGCTATGAACGCTGCAGCCAGCTGGCTAAGGAGAAGGAAGCGCATATTAAGGAAACGGGAGAGATTGGATCGTGTTTGATTCTGACCAGCGAGTGGGATACGGCGCTGGAGTACCTGCAGCATGCGAACATCGGATACTACGAGAGAAACGGAGCGTATTATCTGTGTGATCGTAGTCTTAGCGGTGTGGTGACACGGGATGGATTATAATAGCGGCGATAAAAATCATAAGCGAATACAGGTGCAGGGCTCTGCTATATTCCTGATCATCCTGCTGGCCTGCGGCTTGCTGCTGGCAGGGTCCTACGTGTTCCTCAATCTGGCACGGTTTACTGCGCAGATGGATTCGGACATTGCGGCGGAAGCGCTGAATGCACGGGCTATCTGGGTGCATAAGGCGTTAATTCCGGCCACATTTTACCCCAGCACAGAGCGGCGGATTTTGAATGTGAACCTGATCGGAGCTCTTTTCTACGGTCTGACAGGGAACATGAATCTGTCCATGGGCATTGCCTGCTGTGTGATGGGGGCTGCAGTGCTGGCACTGTACGGGCTGCTTTTAAAGCGGCTGGGCTTTGAAAAAGTGCCGCGTGCGGCGGCAATGACCATCCTTCTGGCGATTCCGGGGAGCATGCGGCACAGCCAGCTCCTGTACCTGTACGCGGTGTACTATGCCGTTCACTGCATCTGCATGATGATAACGCTCCTGATCCTGCTGGAGATTCGGAAGGCAGACGCCGGCTCCAAAAGCTGCGGCGGCGAGAGAGAAAGCGCGGATCGAGGAGGCACGTGGGCCTTGCGGGGCAAGATGGCGGCTGGCGCCTTGCTTGCCTTTCTGATCAGCCTTTCCGGTCTGCGCGCGGCTTTGATTTGCTATGCGCCGCTGGCGGCGACAGAGGTGGCGCAGCGGATAGGTGAGAGAGTGACCGGCGGGAGAATTCGCCGCGGCGATGGTTCGGACCGTGGACAGAAAAAACGATGTGCTTTCTATGCATTCCTGCTGCTGGCAGCCAGCTTTGCCGGCTCGAGGATGCCGACGGCGGTTGGAGTGGAAACCTCGAGAAATCTTCGCGGCGGTCTTTCCAAGCTGTTGCACACGGTGCTGCCGGACCTTTTGAGCAGCGTTTACTGTGAGAATCAGAGCGTGCTGCGGACGACTCTGGTGACGGCACTTCTGGCAGCGGCGGTGATCGGATGGATCGTTTCGGTTCGAGAGGCCCATGCATTTATCCTTAGCTTTTTCTGGATGTCATTGCTGGTGTCCGTGGTGATGGGAGCCTTTACCACCACGGAGTCCGTGTGGCGGTATTATTTTATGATCTATTATGTCCTTTCCTTCGGCACGGCATGCCTGATGCAGTGGGGAGCCGTGCGGAACGGGCAAGCGGATGGCCGCGGGAAATGGGGGCATCTCCTGGAGAATTTACTGGCAGTGTTCATCGCTCTTTTTGGCTTTCTGGTATGGAGGGAGGAGGTGTGGCCGTCCATGCGGCAGGCGCCTGAAAATGCGGAATATGAGAGCATTGTGCAGTGGATGCAGGAGCAAGGGTGCGAATACGGTTACAGTACCTATGATTCAGCCAATGCTATTACCGGCACCTGCAACGGTGCGGTGCAGGTGTCAGCGGTGGCGGATTTGGGGACTCTTGACATTTGCAAGTGGCTAACGGACAGTGACTGGTATGTTCCGAGTCTTCCTGCGGACATGAAGACAGCCTATATCGTGCCTAAGAGCCTGGAGGAGAACTTTATGCCCAATACCGAGCAGCATTCGGATATCATAGAGGGGCTCGAGACGGAGAATTACATCGTTTACGTTGCGGAGCACAATTATACATGTGCTGCAAATGGCTAGATTCATCTCGATTTTAATACTCGGAAATACCTGATGTGGTTGGCCGGAGTCAGGGGAGCTTCTGCAGAAGGAGTCTTGCGATGGCGCCGTTCACAAGTCCTGTCACGATGCCGGAGAGAATCATGACAGGGAAGTAGTAGATCAGATTCAGGCTGGAGATGAACACAATGGCAATGACCAGTTGGCCGAGATTGTGAAACACGCCGCCTGCCATGCTGATGCCGAAGATGGAGAAGAGGTCGCCCTGCTTTCTTGTGCGGCGCTGCCGGTTCCAGACCAGGAGACCTGCCATGACGGAAAGGCTTGCAGCGCCTCCTGCCATGGAGTAGAGTGTGCCGAAGGGCCCGGAGAAGAGAAGCCCTGCCAGCAGAATCCGGACGACATTGATCAGAAGGGCAGAGCGGGAATCCATGCGGTACAGCGCAAAGACGATGACCAGGTTGGCAAGGCCCAGCTTGACGCCGGGGAGTCCCGGCTGAAAGGGGATCATGGATTCCAGCCAGGAAAGAGCCAGCGCAAGGGCAGAGAGCATGGCAATGGTGGTCATTTTCCTGGTGGAGAGTTGTCTGGAGTTTTGCTTCTGGGTATCTGAAACGTGGTTTTTCATAGTGTCTTTTCAATGGAAACGCGTAGAGCATATAAATGCGGCGGATGTCAAAAAGAGGCATCAGCGGACGATGGCATCGTAGGCAGGGGCGTCCGTTGTTCTGTTTGAAGCTCTGTTTGAAGTTCCGTCTGAAGATCCATCTGAAGTTCCGGGAGTTCCGGAGCTTCCACAGGAATTCTCACCAGAAATTTCATTCGAGGTGATTGTCACACTGAGCCGGTGCGGCAGGCAGACAATCATCTCGCCGGTCCTGGAAATGGGACTGTGCTGCACACAGATCTGATTGCTGCAGTCGGAGTGGCTGACGCAAACGGTGCCACTCTTGATGACAACTGTGTTGGAGCCGTAGGAAGTCTGGATGGGAAGTTCCTGATCCTGTGAGAGTGGATATTCTCCATAGAGGTCGCCTGCAACACGGATGGTGACCGTCTGCTGCGCGGAGGAATCGGTGCCACGGGCAGACGCGCTGCCCCACAGCGGGAACAACGCGATGCCTGCTGCCAGAGCCAGAAAGCACAGAAGGAGTAAGACGTCTCCTTTGCGGATGTCCTGTATTATAGGTGAAGATGAAAGTGAATTATGCACAATAGTGAGGCCTCAAATCGGATGCTGGACCGATTAAAAAATATGTATCTGTTCAGCGCCCATCTCGATTTTCCTTCGGAAAACCTCGATGTGGCTGGCCAGAGGCGCT
>CAVGIV010000055.1:0-19655 GCA_963629395.1 Paludibacteraceae bacterium
CGCTTCGCGCCTTGGCCGCCTGCCAATTTCAATCGTGAATTTGCCTGCAAGCAGCGGGTTCACGTTGAAATATGGCAGGTGCTGAACAGATACAAATAATGGAAGGTGTTTAGAAAGACAGGACACATGTTCCACGTGGAACATGTGGGAGTGGATGCATTTCGGAGCAGCTGCAATAGATAAAACCGCAAGAGCGGAAAAGGAGAAGAAATGATTGATATCAAGTTTTTGAGAGAAAATCCGGAAGTAGTAAGAGAGAATATCCGTAAAAAATTCCAGGATGAAAAGCTTCCTTTGGTGGATGAAGTTATTGAAAATGATGCAAAGGCCAGAAAAGCACAGCAGGAAGCGGATGAAATACGCGCAAACCGCAAAAAAGCATCCAAACAGATCGGTGCGCTCATGGCCCAGGGCAAAAAAGAAGAGGCAATGAAGCTCAAGGAAGAGATGACAGATGATACGCGTCTGAAAGAGCTGGATGAAATTCAGAAGAACGCATCTGACATTGTCCGCAAGGATATGATGATTATACCGAACATCATTGATCCGTCGGTTCCGATCGGTAAGGATGACTCGGAAAATGTAGAGCTGCAGCGTTTTGGTGAGCCTGTTGTTCCGGAGTTTGAGATTCCTTATCATACGGATATCATGGCGCGTTTTGATGGTGTCGATTTCGAAGCAGCAGGCCGTGTTGCCGGAAATGGATTCTACTACCTGAAGGGAGATATCGCGAGACTTCATTCCGCAGTACTGTCTTACGCACGGGATTTTATGATTGATCGCGGCTTCACCTATTATGTGCCACCCTTCATGATTCGATCTGCAGTTGTGGACGGAGTAATGAGCTTCGCCGAGATGGATGCGATGATGTACAAAATCGAGGGAGAGGATCTGTATCTGATCGGAACATCTGAGCACTCCATGATCGGGTCCTTCATCGATCAGATTCTTCCGGAAGAGACACTTCCGAAGACACTGACATCCTATTCGCCTTGCTTCCGGAAGGAAAAAGGTGCACACGGCATCGAGGAAAGAGGTGTTTACCGCATTCATCAGTTCGAGAAGCAGGAGATGATTGTGGTCTGCAAGCCGGAAGAATCCATGATGTGGTATGAAAATCTTTGGAAGAACACTGTAGATTTCTTTAGAAGCCTTGATGTTCCGGTACGTCAGCTGGAGTGCTGCTCGGGTGATCTGGCAGACCTGAAGGTTAAATCCTGTGATGTAGAAGCATGGTCTCCTCGTCAGAAGAAGTATTTTGAAGTAGGATCCTGTTCTAATCTTGGAGATGCACAGGCAAGAAGACTTCGGATTCGTGTAAAGGGTGCAGATGGAAAGCTGTATCTGGCACATACATTGAACAACACGTGCGTAGCAACGCCTCGTATGCTGATTGCCCTCCTTGAAAACAATCTGCATGCGGATGGATCGGTTTCAATTCCGAAGCCGCTTCAGATGTACATGGGTGGCAAAACAGTATTAACGCCCTTACATGATTAGTTCCTATTTTGACAGAGAAAGTATGAACGTATAGAATGAACCTCACCGAAGAAACGAGTCTTTGGTGAGGTTCTTTATATGTATCTGTTCAGCACCTGCCACATTTCAACGTGAACCCGCTGCTTGCAGGCAAATTCACGTTTGAAATTGGCAGGCCACATCGAGATTTTCCGAATGCGAGGAGAAATTCGCGTATGCGATTTCTCCGATGCACGGAGTGTATTGTCGGCGTTGCCGACAATCACTCCAAGATAGGAGAAAATGCCATCGGGCATTTTCGAGTATCAAAATCGAGATGGGTGCTGAATAGTTACCTTTGTATATGGGGTAATGAATTGAATAAATTTATGCGTGCCATAGGCTTTTCCAAGCCGCTGAAACGAAAAGAAATCCAGGCATTGATCGAAGCCGGTATCAAAGATTGCAAATACAGAGCATATACGACGGATGATGAAGACGAGAATACCGTTCTCGCACAATTTGAAATAGCCTTTGGCGATGATTTTGGAATTTGTGTCTGCGGACAGTTTGATGAGGATGATCAGTTTTATCCGGATTATTACTATCCGTTTCTGAATACAGATCAGATTAGCAGTACAGAGGAGATTTCAGTAGAGCCTCGAATAGATAATGATTCCTACGCAGGAATCTGCGAGGATTTGCGGGTTGGAGTGACCCTGATCTTTCGCCTGCGCAATACAGTGGAATATCTAAAACGCAAGCATACAAGCTTTGCTCCAATGGAAAATGCCAGTGTACTTTTGACAGCCTTGGCTGCAGAAGGAACCGTTCTTATGCCGGTGTATAAAACGGACGAACAGATACAGCGGGTACAAGAGGAAAATGAACAACGAATGGTTCGGCTTCGGAGGGCGAAACACGGAGATGAGGATGCAAGCCGTGAGCTGACAGCTCTGGAAATGGATCAATATGCCGGATTGATGGAGCATATACAGCAGGATGATGTCTACAGCATAGTAGACTCTTACCTTATGCCGTACGGAGCAGAGTGTGAATTATATTCCATCCTTGGCGAAATAAAAAGGACAGAAAAACGGATCAACTGCCTGACTATGGAAGAAATGACGCTGCTTCGGGTTGACTGTAATGGACTGGAGCTTGATATTTTGATACATCAGGATGATCTTCTCGGACAGCCGGAGGTTGGAAGAAGATTTCGCGGAAGCATATGGATGCAGGGTAAAATTTGTTTTGGAACCATGGAAAAACAGGAACAGTAGAGTAACATGCACTCTTAAAGCAGGAGGATACCATGAAAATATATCCAGTTGGTGACATGGCAATATCGGTTGATTTTGGAAATGTCATTGAGGAAGCAGTGAATGATCAGGTGATGCGGCTGAAGGCAATGCTGGGAGAAAGCAATATTCCCGGGGTTGAGGAGATGCTGCCGTCCTATCGGGCGTTGATGATTTGCTATGATCCGAATCGGATTTCCTATGCAGAGCTTTCTAGGACGGTGATGGAGATGCATGCCCTGAGTGAGAAAAAGGCAAGCAGTGCCGGGACCAGGATTGTTCGCATTATTCCCTGCTGCTACGGAGGAGAGTATGGAGAAGATCTGCAGGGAATGGAAGAGCTGACCGGTCTTACTCAGAAGGAAATTATCGATATACATGCAGGTACAGACTACAAGATCTATATGCTGGGATTTTTGCCTGGATTTGTATATCTGGGCGGAATGGACGAGAGAATTGCAGCGCCGCGTCTGGAATCGCCGCGCGTTTTAATCCCTGCAGGCAGTGTTGGAATCGGAGGCAAACAGACGGGAGTTTATCCGATTGCTTCACCGGGAGGCTGGAGACTGATCGGAACAACGCCGGTTAAATTCTACGATCCACAGGCAAAGAAGCCGATTCTCTGCAATGCCGGAGAGTATATTCGCTTCCAACCGATTTCCAAAGAGGAATACCAGTCCATTGAGAAGAAGATCAAGGCAGGAGAATGGGAACCGGAAATCGAGAAGAAAGGTTGATATCTGCGGATACTTAGGGTGAGGTGCGATATGCTGAAAATTCAAGTAGAAATGCCTGGGATACTGACTACGGTGCAGGATCAGGGAAGAGTCGGATATATGGAATATGGCGTTCGGACAGGCGGCGTCATGGATAAACAAAGCTGCAGACAGGCAAATGCACTGGTCGGCAATAAGGAATCCGCGGCCGTTCTGGAAATGACGCTGATGGGAATTACAGCTGTACTGGAGGGAGAAGGGACGATTGCATTTACCGGTGCAGACATGGGAGCATGCGTGGATGGAATCCCGGTAGAACGGTATCAGACGATTTCTGTCAAAGGAAAAAAACGTCTTACTATGGGTATGGCCAGAAACGGCTGCCGAGGATATCTTGCTGTATCGGGAGGAATTGATGTTCCGCTTGTGATGGGAAGCCGGTCAACGGATGTGAAGTGCAGTCTTGGAGGGTTGGACGGTCGCCCGTTAAAGGCTGGAGATGAGCTGAATTCCGGTGCGGATTATGCCGACGAGGCAGAGCGGACGGCCTTGCAAAAGGAGCTTGGCGTGCTGCCGCGATTGGTTAAATTTGATACTGCACCAACCGTCCGCGTTGTAGAGGGACCGCAGGCAGACTGGTTTTCGGAAGAGGCAAGAAGCCGTTTCTACGCGAGTGAATATAAGGTATCCGGAGAAAGCGACCGTATGGGAATGCGGTTAGAGGGAGAAAGCGTAGAAAGCCTTCATGGCGTTGATATTGTGTCGGATGGCATTGCCTTCGGATCTATTCAGATTCCTAAGAACGGGAAGCCGATTGTAATGATGGCTGATCATCAGACAATCGGAGGGTATGCAAAGCTTGGAACGGTTTGCTCGTTTGATCTGCCCAAGCTGGCACAGCTAAAGCCGGGTGATCGTGTACATTTTGAAAAAATAAGTGTTGAAAAAGCACAATTCCTACTGCAGCATCCGCAAGAGCAGGAGCGCAGCGCGGAGCTGGTATTCTGTTCAAGAGCAGAAGGTGTAAAGGAAGGAAGACGGCACCGCTTCCAGAAATACAATTATTATTATCGGCATGGGTGTTGACAAGGGAAAAGCCGGAACTATAATGAGAGTGATTGTGAGCGGCAAAGATGCCGGATGGGTGGACCCATCCGGCATTTTTTGGTATCAGGGCGCAGACAGCGTGCAGATACAAAAATGACTGGTTGAATGTGGATATCTACGGAATGGTTCTGTAGAACAACGAGTCAGACTGTCGCAGAGGAGAGAGAATATGAAAACATTAGGCTACTACAACGGCAAGTATGATGAGATCGAAAACATGTCGATCCCGATGAGTGATCGCGTACACTGGTTTGGTGATGGCGTGTATGATGCGGGCCCTTGCCGCAATTATCATATTTTTGCAATCGATGAGCACGTGGATCGCTTCTTCAACAGCGCAGCTCTGCTGGATATCAAAATGCCGGTAACCAAGCAGGAGATGAAGGATCTTCTGAATGACCTGGTAAAGAAAATGGATACGGGAAATCTGTTCGTTTATTATCAGGTAACCAGAGGCAGCCAGGTTCTTCGCAATCACATATTCCCGGAGGGAGCCGGTAATCTGTGGGTTATGCTGACACCGGCAGAAATCGGCGACGGCATTGCACCGATTTCCTGTATTACTGCACCGGATACGAGATTCTATCATTGCAACATTAAGACGCTGAACCTGATTCCCTCTTGCGTTGCGGCAGAGAAGGCGAAGGAAGCAGACTGTGTTGAGACAATTCTCTATCGCAAGAACATGGACAATCGTGTTACAGAGTGCGCACACAGCAACGTCCACATCATTAAGGACGGCAAGCTCTTCACGGCACCTACCGATGAGCTGATCCTCCCCGGCATCGCCCGCGCGCATCTGATTCGGATGTGCAAGCAGCTGGGCTATGCGGTAAGTGAGACACCGTATGATCTGGATACACTTCGGAATGCAGATGAAATTCTGGTAACCAGCTCCAGCAAGCTGTGCCTGCACTGCAATACGCTGGACGGCCAGCCGGTTGGAGGAAAAGCTCCGGAAATGCTGGAGGATATTCGCAGCCATCTGTATGCTGAGTTTGAGGAAGCTACGAACTAATGTAATATCACTGTAAAAATTCCGGACAGCGGCTGCGCGTCAGTGCGAGCTTGCTCGCGCCGAGCGCAGCCGCTGATTTTTATTTGTGGTGGTGCCTGCGCGAATTTCTCCTCGTATTCGGGAAACTTCGATGTGGTTGGCTAAAGGCATTTCAGACAAAAGATTCTCTTGGTTATGACTGAGGGAATCTTTTGCTATAACAGTGGATATATAGAACAGGAGAGGATATGGATTATACATCAATTATGCCGTCGGAGCTTAGAAAGCTAATCCGGGAGGAAGTTATTACTACAGAAACATCGGGAATGTGCCGCGGATATGCACAGGCGAATCTGGTTTCGCTGCCAAAGGAAATAGCGTATGACTTTCTGCTGTTCGCGCAGAGAAATCCAAGAGCCTGCCCACTTCTGGAGGTGAGTGATGTCGGCAGCAGACAACTGCACAGCATTGCGGCAGACACAGATATCGCAACGGACATTCCTAAATATCGTGTGTATGAGCATGGAGTAATGACTCATGAGGTGACAGATGCAAGGCCATTCTGGAGAGATGATCTGGTCAGCTTCCTGATCGGGTGCAGCTTTTCCTTTGAAGGAGATCTGCTGGAGGCGGACGTGCCGGTACGACAGATCGAGGAAGGCTGCAATGTGCCGATGTACAATACCAATATTCCTTGCCAGTCCGCGGGAATTTTCCACGGGAATATGGTTGTTTCCATGCGACCGATTCCCTATGCACTGGTGCCGAAGGCTGTTCTGATTACAGGAGCAATGCCGAAAGTACATGGTGCGCCAATTCATATCGGAGATCCGTCCGTGATCGGCATTACCGATCTGGAACACCCGGATTATGGAGATATGGTAACCATCCGTGAGGGCGAAGTTCCTGTATTCTGGCCCTGCGGCGTAACGCCCCAGAATGTGATTATGCAGTCCAAACCGGAATATGTAATCACACACGCACCGGGCCATATGTTTGTCACCGATGTGAAGAATATAAATCTGAAGTATTGATGGCCCGGAGATAGCTGTTCAGGATTTTGCGAATGGGCTCTGAATAGTTATCGTAAAAATCACGGGTTTTGGCCAATCTGGAAGGAAGGACATAATGAAAATTGATTTAAACTGTGACATGGGAGAAAGCTTCGGCAACTATAAGATCGGAATGGACCAGGATGTCGTGGCACACATTTCATCCGCAAATGTGGCCTGCGGCTTTCATGCATCGGACCCTCTTGTGATGGAGAAAACCGTAGCGGCCTGCAAGGCTGCAAAGGTTGCAGTCGGTGCACATCCCGGTTTTCCGGATCTTGTTGGCTTTGGCAGACGGAATCTGAAGGTTTCCGCGCCGGAGCTAAAGGCAATGATCATCTATCAGATTGGCGCATTGAAGGCCTTCTGCGCGGCCGCGGGTGTTCCGCTGCAGCACGTCAAGCCTCATGGAGCTATGTACAATATGGCAGGAAAGGATCCGGAAATGGCAGATGCCATTTGTGAGGGCATCAAAGCGGTAGATCCGTCCCTGATTCTTCTGGGGCTTTCCGGATCGGAGCTGATCGAGGGAGCAAAGAGGGCCGGACTTCCCTTCGCAAGAGAGGTGTTCGCAGATCGTGCCTATGAGGAGGACGGATCATTGGTTGCACGGTCCAAGGAAGGTGCTGTAATCACGGATGAAGAGGAGGCCATTCGCCGCGTTGTTTCAATGGTAAAGGAGCATAAGGTGACCGCAATCACCGGAAAAGAGATAGAGGTTATTCCGGATTCCATCTGTCTGCACGGAGACAACCCGAAGGCTGTACTGTTCTCTGAGAGAATAAGAAAGACATTGGAAGCAGAGGGTGTGAATGTAGTGCCGATTAAGGAGGTAATTGCAGGATGAGTGAGCAATTTATCAGCAAAGACCTGGATGAAATCGTTCTTCGCTATACGCAGAGAGGAATGCATGTTTTAAGAGAGCACCAGGAAGAGAATCTGTGCGGAAGGGCTGCTAAGGAAATTCTTTCCTGGGAAAAGGGAACGGTCCTTCTGGCAACCGGCTTTTATGTAGCCGGATATGCCGAAACAGACGGACCGGCCGGAACAATGGTGGAGGCGAAGGCCTTGGAGGCACTGGGCTATCACCCGGTTGTGGTAACGGATTCCTTCTGCAGAGGATTCTTTGAAATGGAAGGAATCGATGTCGAGTACCTTCCTATGGATGCAGACGATGCAGCCTGCCTTGCTGTTGTAGACAAGTATAAGCCGGTCGGCATGATATCCATTGAGCGCTGCGGGAAAAATATAGAAGATGATTACGCCAATATGCGGGGGATCAGTATTCTGGAAAATACGGCACCGGTGGATCGTATATTTGAGCTTGTCGGACCGGATGCCGCAGAAGGGGAAAAGCGAGTCCGAACCATCGGAGTTGGTGACGGCGGCAATGAAATCGGCATGGGAAATCTGGCAGATATTATTACGAAGGATCTGTCGCTGGTTCCCTGCCGGGTTCGCACAGACCTTCTGCTGACGGCCAGCGTTTCGAACTGGGGCGCCTACGGCATTGCCGCAGCGCTGGAGAGAGCAACCGAAAAGACTGTGTATTCCGTTATTGACGGGGTACCGGTGGATCAAAAGGTAGAAAGCTACATTCAGGCAACCGTGGAGATCGGAAGCGTGGACGGGGTTACGCATGAGAGAGTGGCTCACGTTGACGGATATGAGGCACAGATCGAGCAGGAAATCCTGAAGGCACTGGCAGCTGCAGTGACGGAGTAAGGTGCTTGCGCTGCGAAGCAGCAATCGTCTTGGTATCCATGCATACAAAATACGCGAAATAAGCGATGTATAATTGTATACAATTACTATTGCGGCTTAAAAAAACCTGAATATAATAAAGCTTACATTACAAAGAGGTGATGGCAGGGAAACCTGTCGATCACCTCTTTGTGTTTCCTCCGAATACGGCAAAGGCGTCGGACATTCAGATACTGGGTGTCGGGCGCTTTTTCTGTATCCGGAGGAAGAGAACACGGTGATAGCAGCGAATCGCCGGAAACAAGTCATATGGAGGACACTATTATGAAAAAGAGAATTTTAAGCGCGTTACTGGCTGGAGTTACCGCATTGTCGATGGCTGCCTGCGGCTCCACCACCACATCCTCTTCTTCCTCTGCATCCTCGGAAGCATCGGAAGAGACAGCAGAAGCTGCGGAGAGCACTTCCTCCGGCGATACGATTAAAATCGGAACCATTGCTCCTAAGACTGGAGCGTATGCTTCCTTTGGCAGTGCTGCAACCAACGGCGCAACCCTTGCAGTAAAGGAAATCAATGAGGCCGGCGGCATTGACGGCAAGCAGGTTGAGCTCATCACTACCGATGACCAGTCGGATCCTACGGAGTGCCTGAATGCCTTTAACTCCCTGGTATCAGAGGGTGTAGGACTGGTTGTTGGCTCTGTAACCTCCGGCTGCACCAGCGCAATTACCGGTGCAGCAAATGAGGAAGGCATTGTAATGATCACGCCTTCTGCTACAGCAGATTCCATTACGACTGCAGATGATTATGTATTCCGCGCCTGCTATGCAGATTCCTTTCAGGGAGCCATTGCAGCTGCCTATGCAAAGCAGTCCGGATACACCAGTGTCGGCGTTGTGTACTGCGCAGCTGATACGTATTCCAAGGGTCTGTACGATTCCTTCTCTGCAGCCTGCGAGAAGTACGGCGTAAGCGTAGATGCAGTAGAGTCCACCGCATCCATGGATGTGCAGGATTATACAAACCAGTTTGCTTCGATGGTGAAGGCTGGTGTTGAACTGGTTTACTGCCCGTACTACTACGATGTAATCGGACCTTACCTCGTAACACAGGCGCGTGCAGCAGGCTATGACGGAATCATCATGGGTGCTGACGGTTATGACGGATCCCTGGATTACACAGTTGACGGTGCAGATCTCAACGCCTTCAACAAGGTTTACTGGACGAACCACTTCGATTCCTCGGATACATCAGAGGTTGTACAGAACTTCGTTAAGGCATATGAGGCAGAGTACAATGAGACACCCATCTGCTTCGCAGCTCTGGCCTATGACTGCGTATACATGTACAAGGACGCGATCGAGAGAGCAGGCAGCAGTGATCCTTCCGCTGTTCGCGATGCACTGGCAGATACTTCTGCAACATATACCTGCGTAACGGGTACCTTCTCGCTGGATGAGACAGGAACACCTTCCAAGGGTGCATCCATCATTTCCTTCGTATCGGACGGCACCACCGTTTCCTCTGAGCTTCTGGACGTTGTAACCAGCCTGCCTGAGGAATAAAGCAAGGAAGAGAAAGTAAAGCTCTGATAAGACACCGGTTTCGGACAAGGGAAAGCTTCCAATGTCCGAAACCGGATTTATCGCATCATCGGATCCTGAGACACAAAGGGAACCGGCAAGGTGTTCAAAGCATCAGCAAACAAGAGAAGCAAGAGAAATCGGTAATAGAATTCTACGAAGAAAGAGTGAAGGCATGAGCACATTTATTCAGACACTGATCGTCGGGCTCCGACTCGGCAGCATCTATGCACTGATCGCACTTGGCTACACGATGGTCTACGGTATCATCCGTCTGATCAATTTCGCTCACGGCGATTTCATCATGGTGGGCGGCTACGCCATTATTTTTACTACCCCGATCATGACAGCACTGGGACTTCCAATCTGGCTTTCTGTTATACCGGCCATCGTAATTTGCGCGTTGGTAGGTATGGGAACAGAAATCATCGCTTATCGTCCTGTACGCAAGAAAGGGACCGCAATGACAGCACTGATTACTGCCATTGCGGTGTCTCTCATGCTCGAGAACCTCGCACAGGCCATTCCTGCCATCGGACCGAACCCGAAGGTGGCCAGCCAGATTTTCCCGGCAAGCGGCATTACCATCGGTTCGGTTACTATGGAGTGGGCAACCATTCTTACGATTGTGATCGGTGCGCTTGTGATGCTGGCTTTGTACATGTTCACACAGAAGACAAAGCTCGGACGGGCTATGCGGTGTGTTTCGGAGGATAAGGAAGCGGCAACCCTGATGGGGATCAACGTAAACCGCACCATTATTCTGACCTTCGCAATTGGCTCCGGACTTTCCGCGGTAGCAGCACTGATGTACATGTCGCAGTATCCGAAAATCTACACGACAATGGGATCCCTTTTAGGTCTGAAGGCCTTTGTTGCAGCGGTTCTTGGCGGTATCGGAATTCTTCCGGGAGCAATGATCGGAGGAATTGTAATCGGGCTGGTGGAATCGTTTACAACGACCTACGTGAGCTCGAGCCTTGCCGATGCCTTCGTGTTCCTGATTCTCATTGTCGTTCTTATTCTGAAGCCGGCCGGACTGCTCGGCAAAAACGTGGGAGAAAAGGTTTAAAGGGCGCAGGGAGAGTATGTTATGAAATTTAAATCACAAACAGCCAAAGGCTATCTGATCAATACCATTGTTACTGCGGTTTTGTTTCTTCTGCTCAGCATAATCAGTTCGTCTCCTGCAGGACAGGGTGACTTCTTCAAGCTGATACTGACGCCGAATCTGTGGCAGTGCTGCTACCTGGTTCTTTTGGCAGCGTCCCTGAACCTTGTACTTGGATTTCTGGGACAGCTTTCTCTTGGTCACTGCGGATTTATGGCAGTTGGTGCTTATACAGCGGCACTGATTTCGCTGGCACTGCAGCGAGCGGGTGTGTACGAAGAAAAATCCGGCATCGGATTCACACTGATCCTGTTCCTGTGCATTCTGGCCGCCGGACTGCTGGCAGCAGTGATCGGCTTTGTAGTCGGCATTCCTGCGTTGCGTCTGAAGGGTGATTACCTGGCTATTATCACGCTTGGCTTTGGAATGATCATCGTCAATATTATCAACAACCTTCCCTTTGCCGGACAGAACGGCCTGGAGCAGGGAAGTGCTGCCGCATCCCTGTACGCTAACGGCCTGGGCTTTGGTACAAAGACCAAGGTTGAATATCTGTGGGCAGGCGTACTGGTTACCATCGTGGGCGTTACGATGATGTTCATGTTCGTTCGTTCCAAGTACGGACGTGCCATCAAGGCCATTCGTGATGATGAAATTGCAGCGTCGGCATCCGGCATCAATACCTCGCATTATAAGGTGCTGACATTTACTTACTCGGCATTTTTTGCCGGTGTCGCCGGTGCGCTGTATGCATGCACCAACCAGACACTGTCGACGTCTTCCTTTGCATTTACGAACGGCGGCATTCTGAATTCTACCTTCGTTGTCGTCATGGTCGTGCTGGGCGGCATGGGCTCTCTGACAGGTTCCGTTGTTGCGGCAATCATCATGTTTTTCGTGAACTATGAAATCAAGAACGGCGCATGGGTAAAGGCACTGCCGAGTGGTCTGCAGGGAGTATTTACCTATCCGATGCTGGTATATGCTGTTGTTCTGGTTGTCATTATTATCTTCCGGCCGAGAGGAATTTTCGGGACCTATGAATTCTCCCTGGTAAATCTTCGCAGTGATATTCGCAGCTGGAAGGAGAAGAAGGCGCAGGAAAAGGCAGAGAAGGCAGGAGATGCCAAGGCATAAGCGGCAGGAGGGAAATGAGATGAGCAAAGAGATAGCAAACCGTGAAGGTCAGACTCCCGTCCTGGAAACGCGCGGACTGGGGATTACCTTTGGCGGACTGAAGGCAGTGACAGACTTTAATATTAAGATCTATGAAGGAGAGCTGGTTGGTCTGATCGGACCGAACGGAGCCGGAAAGACCACTGTTTTCAATATGCTGACAGGTGTGTATGAGCCTACAGATGGTTCGGTGCTTCTAAACGGGCAGCTCCTGAACGGCAAGAAGACCTACCAGTTCGTAGAGGCCGGTATTGCCAGAACCTTCCAGAATATTCGTCTGTTTCACGATATGACGGTGCTTGACAATGTAAAGGCTGCATTTACGAAGGATATTTCCTACGGTCTTGTTGCAGCAACCTTCCGTACGAAGGCATTCTGGAAGACGGAAAACGAGATCACGCAGAAGGCCATTGATCTGTTAAAGATATTCCATCTGGATGACAAGAAGGACTGGCTTGCCTCCAATCTTCCCTATGGTCAGCAGAGAAAGCTTGAGATTGCAAGAGCACTGGCGACGAATATGAAGCTGCTGCTGTTGGATGAGCCGGCAGCCGGCATGAATCCGACAGAGACAGAGGATCTGATGAACTGCATTAACACCATCCGTGACCGTTTCGGCATTGCCATTCTCCTGATTGAGCATGATATGTCTCTGGTTATGAATGTATGTGAGCGCATAAAGGTTATCGACTACGGCAAAACCATTGCAGAGGGACTGCCGGAGGAGATTGCAAGCAATCCGCAGGTAATCGCGGCCTATCTTGGTGCGTAAGGGAGGAGACATCGTATGCTGGAAATTAAGGATTTGAACGTATATTACGGTGCAGTGCACGCCATCAAGGGGATTTCTCTGCAGGTAAAGGACGGAGAGCTTGTATCCTTGATCGGCGCCAACGGAGCCGGCAAAACAACGACACTCCATACCATTACCGGTCTGATCCCTGCAGCATCCGGCGAGATTCTGCTGGACGGAAAGAATCTGCAGAAGACACCTGCCAGCAACATCATTCGCATGGGGCTCTCACATGTGCCGGAGGGACGTCATGTTTTTGCCAGGATGACGGTAGAGGAAAACCTGCACATGGGTGCCTATATCGAGAATGACCGCAAGAAGATTGCGGACAATCTGGAAATGGTATATGCCCATTTCCCTCGCTTGAAGGAGCGCCGCCGCCAGCTGGCCGGTACGCTTTCCGGCGGTGAGCAGCAGATGCTCGCGACAGGAAGGGCGCTCATGACGGGGCCGAAAATGGTACTGATGGATGAGCCGTCCATGGGCCTTTCTCCGCTGCTGGTTAAGGAAATTTTTGCTATCATTGAAGAGCTTCATAAGAGCGGAATCACAATACTTCTGGTGGAGCAGAATGCGAAGATGGCACTGTCCATTTCGGATCGTGCGTACGTTCTGGAGACAGGCAAAATCGCCATGGAGGGAACGGCAAAGGAGCTTGCAGAGGATGACCGGGTGCGGAAGGCTTACCTTGGCGCATAAGCTGCGGAAACGCTGATTACAGCGTTTTCAGCTCCGGATTTGCGCATAGAAGCAGCAAATCCCATATGCAGCAAGGGCTTTGGACGAGGACTTTGAGATGAAGAAAAACTATGTGATTGCGATTGCAAGAGAAAAAGGAAGCGGCGGAACCAGAATTGCAAAGGAGCTGTCGAAGCGGCTTGGGATTCCCTACTACGACAGAGATCTGCTGCGCAGGGCCTCGGATGTGTCCGGAATCAATGAAGAGCTGTTCGGTGCGGCGGACGAGCGGATTGGATTCCGGGAAATGATGAGTGCTGCTGAGAAGGTTTATAACGGAGAAATCCTTCCTCCGGACTCCAATGATTACGTTTCTACACGGAATCTCTTCAGCTTTCAGGCGAAGGTTATCAAGGAAATGGCACAGACAGAAAGCTGCATCATCATCGGGAGGTGTGCCGACTATCTGCTCTCAGACAAGGACAATGTGCTGCGGGTATTCATCCATGCGCCGGTGGAGTATCGAAGAGAGCGGGTTAAGCACGATAATCTGGGCATGTCAGACCGCGAAATAAACAAGCGGATTCGCGATTGTGACAAACGCCGCAGTGAGTATTATCATTACTACACGGGAGATGACTGGAAGGATGTCACGCATGAAGACATCTCGCTGGATTCGTATCGGTACGGCATTGATGGGTGCGTTGACAGAATCATCGCAGCAATTCCGTTGTTCCTTGGAATTGAAGTAGAAGATAAGGGCAAATAACAGATCGTGGACAGAGCCATTTATGTGGCTCTGTCTCTGTGTAGTGCGGATGCGGGAGGAAGATATGCAGTTTAGTAAGAGAATGAGCCGGTTTGGCGATGAGATTTTTGCTGCGCTGAATGAGCGGAAGCTTGCAATGGAGCAGCAGGGAAGGACAATATACAATCTGAGTGTCGGAACGCCGGACTTTGAAACCGCTCCGCATATTAAGGAAGCGCTGATAGAAGCTGCAAAGGACCAGGATAACTGGAAATATGCGCTGCGGGATACGCCGGAGCTTTTGCAGGCTGTATGTGACTATTATGAAAAACGCTTTGGCGTGCAGATTACAACGGATATGGTCTGCAGCTGCTACGGAAGCGAGGAAGGCATGGGACACATCGGTCTTGTTCTGTGCGACGAAGGGGACACGGTGATTCTGCCGACGCCCTGCTATCCGGTGTTCATTGCCGGTGCGCAGCTGGCCGGTGCGGAGCCTTTTTACTACCCGATGACGGAGGAGACAGGATTTCTTCCGAGGCTTTCGGATATTCCGGAGGAGGTTGCAAGGAAGGCAAAATATATGATCGTCTCGCTGCCGTCGAATCCAACGGGCAGCATTGCAAGCCCTACCATCTACGAGGAGCTCATTGCGTTTGCCAGAAAGTATGACATTCTGCTTATTCATGACAATGCATACAGCGATATCATTTTCGACGGAGCCGTTGGCGGGAGCTTCTTCCAGCACGAGGGTGCCGGGGAAGTGGGAATCGAGTTTTTCAGTTTGTCCAAGAGCTTCAATCTGACCGGTGCCAGAATCAGCTTCTGCGTGGGACGCCCGGACGTGATTGCGGCATTCCGCAAGCTCAGAGGACAGATAGATTTTGGTATGTTCCTTCCGATTCAGAAGGCAGCCATCGCAGCGCTGACTGGGCCGACGCAGATGGTAAAGGATCAATGCGGTGTCTACCAGGAACGAAGAGACGCGCTGTGCGGCGGTCTGCGCAGCATCGGCTGGGAGGTTCCGGACAGCCACGGGAGCATGTTCGTCTGGGCGAAGATTCCGGAAGGGCATGGCTCCAGCATGGAGTTTTGCCTGGAGCTAATGGAGAAAACGGGAGTAATCTGTACGCCGGGTTCAAGCTTTGGACCGCTGGGAGAAGGGTATGTTCGGTTTGCCCTTACGCTTCCTTCGCAGACCATACAGATGGCGGTGAAGGCGATTGCAGACAGCGGAATCCTCGCATAAAGGGCGATGTGCCAGGGATGCAGTGAGCATGCGGCAGTAAGGAGAGCTTTATTATGAGCTATGAAGAGTGGGAGCATCACGACAGAGTATGGGCGGAAATTGATCTGCAGGCGGCAGTTGACAATATGGAAAATATGCATCAGAATCTCCGGCCGGGAACCCAGATGATTGCCGTTATTAAAACGGACGGGTATGGGCATGGTGCGGTCCGGCTGGCAGAGAGGCTGGAAGCGCTGGAGTATGTCTGGGGCTACGCAGTTGCTACCTATGAGGAGGCCAGGGAGCTTCGCGCGGCCGGAAGAACGAAGCCGATCCTCATTCTGGGATATACCTTCCCATACTGCTATGAAGGATTGGCGGAGGAAGAAATTCGGCCGGCATGCTTCCGGGAGGATATGCTGGAGGCACTTTCAGCGGCTGGGGAAAAGGCCGGGAAGGCTGTTCGTATTCATGTTGCGGTGGATACCGCAATGTCTCGCATCGGCGTTTGCCCGAATGATGAGGGACTTGCATTTGTAAAAAAGGCACTGGAAACTCCGCATGTGGAGGTGGAGGGCATTTTTACCCATTTCTCAAAGGCAGACGAAACAGATCCGGCGAATACCAGACGGCAGATCGCAGAATTTACCGCATTCTGCAAACGGATCGAAACAGAGCTGGGATATCGCATCCCTGTGCAGCATTGCTCCAACAGTGCCGGCATCGTTCGTTTCCCGGAGGCAAATCTTGATCTGGTTCGCGCCGGGATAACGCTCTACGGACTCTGGCCGTCGGCGGAGGTGCCGCAGGATGTGGTGCCTCTCCGGCCGGTTCTGTCCCTCTATTCGCATGTCGCATATGTAAAGACGGTGCCTGCAGGGACGCCTGTCAGCTACGGCGGAACCTATGTAACGGAGAAGGAAACGGTCCTGGCTACGATTCCGGTTGGGTACGGAGACGGCTATGCGAGAGGCCTTTCCAATAAGGGATACGTTCTGATTCGCGGACAGAGGGCACCGATTTGCGGCCGGGTGTGCATGGATCAGTTCATGGTAGATGTCAGCAATATACCGGGAGCAGCGGACGGTGATCTGGTAACGCTGGTCGGGCGTGACGGAGAGGAGTCCATTACACTGGAGATGCTGGGCGATCTGTCCGGCCGATTTAATTATGAGTTCGCCTGCGATCTTGGCAAACGGATTCCAAGGGTTTACAGATAAGAACGACAAATCCGTTCAACAAGACGCTATAAAACATAAGAGAAACGCTGATTAAATCAGTAATCCTATAGAGTTACAGAAGCTCTATGCGCAAAATATCCTCCAGAGGAATGGTTCTGCGCCTGCCGGAGACAGTCTCCAGCACAACAGCACGAATATCGGAAGGAAGCTTGCGGATTGTACCGTCCTCAGAGAGGTATGATCCGCCGGCTTTTTTTATGTCCGGAACGAAAAAGGTAACACGGATCTGCTGGGAAAAGCCCTGCCCTCGAAGCTGGGCGGAGAGGAGCTGCAGTGTCTGGTTTAGTTCCTCCTTGGCATCTTCATCCAGCTCGATTCGCTGCGACGTAAGTCTCGCTGATTCCTGTACAGCGTCGCCATAGCCTGAAAGTGCAGCAAATGGCGCAAACTGCGCGGCACGATCTGCCTGTGGCATTCGGGGGTGCGTTTCCGATACATGATGCGGAAGGGAGAGGATATCCGCATAGGGGAACTCTGTCTTAGGCATGGTGACCTCCAATCTGATCATTTCTTTGCCGGGCTGTGGCACCTTCCTCAAAATTCATTCCGCGCAGCACCGCGTTTTTTCCATATCTTTCTTTGATTTTTAATACCGCCTCCTGGAGCTTTCGATCTTTGACCTGCTCCGCTTTCCGGCGCTTCTTTTCCCGCTCCTTAGCCTCGTAGTCGGTAAACAGATCCAGCTGCTGGTATTCCTCTTCCCAAGCAGCATCCTCTTCAGCAATTACATTGCCTGCTGCGATATTGATGCGCCGTATTAAAAGCGCCGGATCCACGATTTTATCAAATAAAGCGGCGGCAGACTCCGGAATAAGACGCGGAGAGCTGGTCCAAAGCCCCAGGTGAGAAGAACCATGCGCCGGCCGGGGGACCGGCTTCCCATAGCGGTCAGAAACAATGGGACCACGGTAGCTGTGAGCAGAGTCGTCCCTACTCAGGCTGGAGGTATCATAACCGACATCCAGAACCAGCTGGTCTGTCACCTGATGCCTGGATGCAAGCTCCAGCGCAAGCTGGTCTGCCATTTCCCGCAGTACAAGCCTTGCCTTATCAAATGGATACGGACAAGAGAGAACCTGACCGGAGCTGGTGCTGTGGGCAGTCGGACGGTAGGACTTGATATCAGCCATCGTGCAGGGCTCATATCCCCAGGCATGATCGATGAGAAGCTCAGCGGAAATGCCGAACATGCGATATAGAAGATCCTCATTGTAGAAATCACCAGGTACGCCCAGTGAGCAGCGCGCAATGTCGCCCATTGTGTACAGACCAACGTCGTGGAGCTTCCTCGTCAGTCCGCGTCCGACGCGCCAGAAATCCGTCAGAGGCTGGTGTGTCCAGAGCCTGCGCCGGTAGCTCATCTCATCCAGTGCGGCGATACGGACGCCGTTTGCATCCGGCGCAATGTGCTTGGCCTCAATATCCATGGCGATCTTGCACAGATACAGGTTCGTGCCGATGCCGGCGGTTGCGGTAATGCCGGTCTCCCTCAGCACATCCAGAATCATTCGCATTGCCAGCTCGCGCGATGTCAGCTGATAGGTTCGAAGGTAAGCTGTGGCATCGATAAAGACCTCATCGATCGAGTATACATGAATGTCCTCCGGTGCGATGTAACGAAGGTAAATCTGATAGATCTGTGTGCTGATCTGCATGTACCTCGCCATGCGAGGCGGAGCAATGATGTACTCCAGCGCAAGGGAGGAATCTGCCTTCAGCATATCGGCATCGGAGGAGCTCCCAGTCAGCTTCCGACCGGGAGCAAGGCGCTCTCGTTCCTCATTGATGGCTCGTGCCCGCTGCACAACCTCAAAAAGCCTAGGGCGGCCGGGAATGCCGTATGCCTTCAGCGAGGGGGAAACGGCAAGACAGATGGTCTTCTCCGTGCGGCTGGCATCGGCAACCACGAGATGCGTATTCAGGGGATCCAGTCCGCGATCGACGCATTCCGCAGAGGCGTAGAAAGACTTCAGATCAATTGCGATATAGGTTTTATCGACTGGAGCAGTATTCATAGTGAACATAATAGCAGAACATACGTTCGAAAACAATGAATATTTACTAAATGCCAGGTATTGGAATTGGTGATAACGACAGTTGAAATGATTTTTAAAAAGGTTTATATAGTTTATAGAGATAAACAAAAGGCAACGGACAATAAACACGATTGTTTAAAGAACCACAAACAGGAGGGGAGGAAAATGGCAAATATCAGGCTCGGCTATGCGCCGACGAGACGCAGTATATTCAGCGCACCGGACGCCGTGAAGTATCGCGGACTTACCGCGGACAGGCTGCGGGAATTAGGCGTTGATTTCATTGATATCGACGATATCAATGAAGAAGGATTGTTGTACGATGAAAACGATCGACTGAAAATTGTTGAAAAGTTTAAAAGAAAAAAGGTGGACGGGCTGCTGCTGGCGCACTGCAATTTCGGCACGGAGTACGAATGCGCCCGCTTGGCAAAGGACCTGGGGGTCCCGGTCCTTTTGTGGGGGCCGCTGGATGAACGTCCGGATGAGCAGGGGCGGCGTCTTCGCGACACACAGTGCGGGTTGTTCGCAACCGGTAAGGTGCTTCGAAGATTCCGCGTGCCGTTTACATATCTCACCAACTGCCGACTTTCCGATCCTGTATTCGAACGGGGGATTCGGGATTTTCTCGCCGTCTGCAATGTGGTGAAAATCTTCCGCAGCATTCGGATTCTGCAGATTGGTCCGAGACCCTTTGATTTCTGGTCGACCATGTGCAATGAAGG
>CAVGIV010000056.1:0-18589 GCA_963629395.1 Paludibacteraceae bacterium
AGGAGAAAATGCCATCGGGCATTTTTGAGTATCAAAATCGAGATGGGTGCTAAATAGTTACAATCTGTATAGCTCGGGCGTTTTACGCTGCTATCTGCACTTGCGGAAGAGGTAGTAATCAAAGCTCTGCGGGGCAAGCTCCTGGTGGAAGGTGTCAACCAGCTCGTAGTGCTGCAGAATTTCATCCGGATAGGTGTCTCTGGCAACGATGTAGTCGGTTCTTCCCTCGGTGATATAGGAGAGCTGCTCGGTGGTGACTTCGTCCCCGGGGAGCGTCTGCGTCTGAAACCAGTAGCAGGTAGGATAGATATCGGCGGCGTTATACAGTCCGCAGTCCAGGCATCCAATGTTCAGGAGTGTGGTATTCTCGCTGCTGACAAGTCCTGCTGCCTGGTCACTTTGGATGTCTTCTGTAAATTTTGAGAGGAAGACATCCTCTTTTGGGGTTCCCAGATAATCGGCATTCCAGCTAAAGGTCCGGAACACGCCGAGACACAAAACGGCATCCGCAGCCAGCAGCATCACTGCGAGAATGGCCTGCCTGCGCCGCGGGGATGTGTACAGCGAGTCGGTTACGGATTGCGAGCCAGCTGCGGACAGCGAGTCGGTTACGGATTGCGAGTCAGCTGCGGGCTGTGAGCTGATTTCAGACAGCGAGCTCCTGCGCGCAGCAAGGTGATTCATTCCTGCTCCCAGAGCGCAGCCGCCCGGAATGGCCAGCACGGTTAGCGGCAGCGCGTAGTACGGCAGGTGTGCGCCGCCGATGTAGATGAATAAAAACGTGCAGCCAAACAGGAGAATGGGAAGGATTCTCTGCAGAGGCGAAGCTCCCTTTTGAAGCAGTGACCATAGCATACCCAGCAGAATAAAGACATAGTACTGGATGTTGTCCAGAATAAGCCAGTAGAGAATCTTGGCGAGGTCATAGACCTTCTGCGCAGCGCTGGCTCCGTGGGAGTTGGCGCCAAAATCGGAATACAGAAAGACATTGGTATAGATGTAAACGCGGTACCAGTCATCCAGTCCGCCGGTCACGGAAAAATAAAGCAGCCACGGAACAAACGGAAGTAGGATGCCTAGAACATAGCACCCGGCCAGCCTCCAAAACTCCCGAAGGCTTCGGCAGGTCAGGATTACAACGATCGCAAATCCGAGGAAAAAGCCCATAAGCGTGAACTTCACGCAGAAGACAAAGCCGCAGCAAAGACCGACAAGGAGGATGTCCTTCGGGGAAAATGCTGCGCCCTGTTCCAAAGGCTTGCTGGCCTTGGAAGAATGATTTTTACCGGAGCATCGCTGCAGGCGGCTCATCAGTATATACAGCGGATACAGCAGAAACGGCAGACACAGCTCCTCGGCGCAGCCGCCCCAGTAAAAGCTCTTGGAGGCGAACATGCAGGTTAGAAGGAGCGGCGAGAGGAAGAAAGAGACTCTTTTGCTGCAGTAAATCCGAAGCGTTTTGTTAATCAGCAGAAGATCGGCTGCGGCCCAGATTACTTCCATGGCAAAGACGCCGTAGAAGGTGGTTCGCGATACAAGTGAGCACAGGCCGTAGATAAAATACAGGTATGGTCCCTTCTGGTCAAAGAGATCGCGGTAGATCAGCGCACCGTGGAACATGGACTTGCCCATGGAAAAATAGCTGTTGGAATCATCCCAGTTGTTATAAGGATACAAAAACGAGGATCGGGTCAGAAACAGCATCAGGAAAAAGGCGATGAAAAGGGCTGTTAAAATGGATGCGAGGGTTTGTTTTTTGCTTGCCACGATAGGGGTCCTTTGTTATAATCTGCGATGTATGCGAGACTGCATACTGTTACAGCAATTAAATTATAGAAATAAGGTCAGGAAGTCAAGATGAGTATTATTCGTTGGATTTTAACCATCGTTCTTATTGTGGTCAGCATTGTTCTGACGGTCATTGTACTGATGCAGGAGGGCAAGTCCCAGGGACTTGGAACCATTGCCGGTGCAGCGGACACATACTGGGGCAAGAACAAGGGGCGTTCTGTCGAGGGACATTTGGTTAAGGCAACGATTGCACTTTGCGTTATCTTCTTTGTGCTTGCGGTTCTTCTGAACATGAATCTGTTCTGAATTTTATTCCGGAATCCGTTTTCGAATCGGTTCTGAGCAGGTATGATTCGTATAGGCACCACCGGCCGGCCGCATCGATGTTTTCTAAAGGGAAACGGGATGGGTGCTGAATGGTTGCATTTGAATGATTACGTATAGAAGAGCAAGAAGCGTTCCTGGCTGCCAGGGACGCTTTTGTTGTTAGGAAAGGAATTCATGAGTTCATCTCATAAAAAATCATCAAAACCGGTTATTATGCAGGGAACCTTCTGTGCCAACGCCAGAGGCTTTGGCTTTGTTGCTGTGCAGGAGCTGGAACAGGACCTGTTCATTCCGGAAGGGAAAACGGGAACAGCTCTGGACGGTGACATTGTGGAGGCAACGCTCCTTCCGGGGGGTGAGCGGGGCGGCAAGGGAACGCATCGCCAGGAGGCGGAGGTTACGGCTATTCTTACCCGCAATACAACCAGTGTTGTAGGAACCTTTTACGGAGATGGCCGAAAGGGAAGCGTGATACCGGACAACCGGAAGATTCCGACGGATGTACGTATTCCGGAGGGGAGCTGCTCCGGCGCGGTGAACGGCCACAAGGTGGTTGTTCATATTACGGATTACGGCGAGGAAGAGCTTGCGCGGCGTAAGAGCACCCGCGGCGGCCATTTTAGTACGCCGGCGCTGACGGGAGAGGTGACGGAGATCCTGGGGCATATGGATGATCCGGGGGTCGATATCCTGTCGATCATGCGGGCCTACAACCTTCCTCAGAGCTTTCCGGAGGAGGTCATGGAGGAGGTACGGCAGATTCCGCAGGTGATCCCGGAAAGTGCGTCGGTGAAGGGGCGCGAGGATTGGCGGGATGTTCTGACAGTGACCATTGACGGACCGGATACCAAGGATATTGACGATGCCATCTCGGTTCGCAGGCTTCTGGACGAGGGCGTCTCCTGGGAGCTGGGAGTGCATATCGCCGACGTTGCCGAGTATGTCAAGGAGAATACGGCGCTGGACATCGAGGCGAGGAAGCGGGCTACCTCCAACTATCTGGTGGACCGCGTGATTCCGATGCTGCCCCATGAGCTTTCCAATGGCATCTGTTCCCTGAATCCGGGTGAGGACCGGTTTGCCCTCAGCTGTATCATGCGGATGGACAAGGCCGGAAATGTCACGGAGGCTCGTATTGCGGAAACGGTGATCCGCTCAGATGCCAAGCTGTCTTATCCGGGGGTTATGCGTCTCTTTGATGAAAAGGACGAGAGCGAAATCAAAGCACAGCTTTCCTTGCAGGGAATGAAGCGAGGGATTATAACAAAGTCCCATGCCATTGCAGCCATGCTGCGGCGCGGCCTTCGCCTCTCGGGCATTCTCTCCAAAAAGCGGATGGCGGACGGCGCCATTGATTTTGAATTTCCGGAGTGTAAAATCCATCTGGACACAGACGGTCATGTGACGGAAATTGTCCCGTACGAACGAAATGCGGCTACGATGATGATCGAAAATTTCATGGTCGCCGCCAATGAAACCGTTGCGGAGCATTTCTACTGGCTGGGAGTTCCATTTGTTTTCCGGACGCACGGGGTGCCGGATGAAGAAAAGATGCAGAACCTGCGCAAATTCGTGCAGGGCTACGGCTATCGCCTGAACTGGAAGCAGGGCGAAATTCATCCGAAGGAGCTCCAGACGCTTTTGGCTGGTCTGAAGGGCAAGCCGGAGGAGGCGACCATCAGCGTGATGACGCTGCGCAGCATGCAGCGGGCCATGTATACGACGACATGCGGCGGGCATTTTGGCCTGGCACTGCGGTATTACTGCCACTTTACATCCCCAATCCGGCGCTATCCGGATCTGCAGATTCACCGGATTATCAAGGAGTACCAAAGAGGAAAGCTCACAGCCAAGCGAAGAAGCCACTACGACAGTATCCTTCCGGAGGTGTGCCGCCAGTCCTCGGATATGGAACGCCGCGCGGACGAGGCGGAGCGGGAAACCAACAAGCAGAAGATGTGCGAGTACATGAAGGGGCATCTGAGTGAGACATTTACCGGCAGCATCAGCGGTGTGACCGGCTGGGGCATTTATGTACAGCTGCCCAATACGGTGGAGGGACTGGTTCCTGTGCGGTCTCTGCGGGATGATTATTATTCGTATGTGGAGGAAAGGGCACTCCTGGTTGGAGAACGCACCGGGAAGAGCTTTGGACTCGGACAGAAGGTAAATGTCGTAGTATCTTCGGTGGATACAACGGCAAGGACCATTGACTTTGAGCTGCAGGCAGATGAATCCGAAGGTGAGACGGCGGGCGACAAGGGTCCTTTTGCGGATCAGAAAGAGGAGTCTGGCAGGAAGGACGACCGGATTCGCCACCTGACGCGTTCCGGAGATGCACAGGCGCCTAGGAAAAAGAAAAAGCACAGCCGGCATACCGGCAGCGATGGAAGCAGTCACAGCGGCAAAAAGCGCCGCAGAAGGAAGCATCATGCAGGAGAGCATCAAACTGATCGCGAACAATAAAAAGGCGTATCACGATTACTTTATAGAGGAAAAATACGAATGCGGCATTGCCCTGTTCGGCACAGAGATTAAGTCAATTCGCCAGGGAAAGTGCAGCGTGAAGGAGGCCTATGTCAGCATCAAGGACGGGGAGGCCTTTGTTGAAGGAATGAACATAAGCCCCTATGAGAAGGGGAATATTTTTAACAAGGATCCGCTGCGGGTTCGCAAGCTCCTTTTGCATAAGAGTCAGATTATGAAGCTTTCCCAGGCGGTGTCTCAGAAGGGATATACGATTGTGCCGCTGCAGGTTTATCTCAAGGGCGGCCG
The DNA here is from genome assembly GCA_963629395.1 of Paludibacteraceae bacterium. GTDB lineage: Bacteria > Bacillota > Clostridia > Lachnospirales > Lachnospiraceae > CAG-791. The sequence continues at coordinate 4,894 of CAVGIV010000056.1, forward strand.
CTGCAAGGTGGAAATCGGCCTGGCCCGCGGCAAGCACAACTACGATAAGCGGGAGGACATCAAGCGCAAGGACGCCAGAAGAGAGGCGGAGCGCGATTTCAAGGATGTGTATCGGGGATGATGGTATAGTTGCTTAAAAAGACCTTGACAGGAGATGATCAACACCTTATTATGTCAAGGTATGCCGCATGGTGAGGCATTAGGCATGGCCTGTAGGTACTGCAGAAGCTGTGCAGGAAGAGAGTCGCCGGACTTGGATGACTCCGCCGTAATCAGCGAGACTTAGGAGAAGGAGGTACCGAAGATGTACGCAATTATCGCAACTGGTGGAAAGCAGTATAAGGTTTCTGAGGGCGACGTGATCGAGGTTGAGAAGCTCGATGCCGCTGCAGGAGACAAGGTTACATTTGACCAGGTTCTGGCAATCAGCGCTGATACGCTGAAGGTTGCCGGTGACGTAGCAGGAGCTAAGGTTGAGGCTACTGTTATGGAGCAGGGACGCGGCAAGAAGGTTGTGGTTTACCACTTCAAGCCGAAGACCGGCTATCACAAGAAGAACGGTCACAGACAGGCATTTACGCGTGTTAAGATCGACAGCATTGTCGGCTGAGACGCATGACGAAGGTTCAGATTATCCGAACAACGGATGGACACACTCGTTCCATTTCCTGCACAGGACATACGGATTATTGCATGGATGGTGAAGATATCGTCTGTGCAGGCACCAGCGCAATTATCATCAATACGATGAATTGTCTGATGGATCTGCTCCATGAGGATATGGAGGTTGAGGCAGATGCTGTAAACGGCGGCGATCTTGTCTGCAACTTTCTGCAGGATCCGGGAGAGAAGGGAGAATTCCTGATCGACTGTATGATTCACGGGCTGGAGTGGATAGAGAGTCAGTACGGGAAACGATATCTGAGTCACAGAATTGAGGAGGTAGCACAATGTTAAACTTAAGTCTTCAGTTCTTCGCACACCACAAAGGAATGGGCTCCACCAAGAACGGCCGTGACTCCAATTCCAAGAGACTGGGTGCCAAGAGAGCAGACGGACAGTTTGTTAAGGCTGGCAACATTCTCTACAGACAGCGCGGAACCAGAATTCATCCCGGTCTGAATGTAGGAATCGGCGGTGATGACACACTGTACGCTCTGAAAGACGGTATTCTGAGATATGAGAGAGTGGGCAAGGATGGCAAGAGAGCATCCGTTCACCCGGTTGAAGCTGCAAACGAGCAGTAATTCCATCACAGCACCGTTGGCTCCGGACAGGCATTGGTCTGCCCGGGGCATTTTTTATACCAGGAGAATGTTATGTTTGTAGATAAGGCGACCATAACCATCATCAGCGGCAAGGGCGGCGATGGACACGTGTCATTCCGGCGCGAGAAATTTGTTCCGGCCGGCGGTCCGGATGGTGGTGACGGCGGAAACGGCGGGAGTATTATTTTCCGCGTGGACAAGGGAATGAACACGCTGGGAGACTATCGCTTTCGCGGTAAATATGCAGCAGAAAACGGTGAAGACGGCAAGCAGAAAAAGATGGCCGGAAAGAAAGGCGAGGATCTTATTCTGAAGGTTCCGGAGGGAACGGTTGTCAAGGATGCGGAAACGGGACGTGTCATCATCGATATGAGCGGTGACACGACAGAATATCTGGTTCTCAAGGGCGGCCGCGGCGGCAACGGCAATCAGCATTTTGCAACCTCGACCATGCAGGCACCCAAGTACGCCCAGCCGGGCCAGCCTGCCAGATCGCTTCTGGTAACGCTGGAGCTGAAGGTCATTGCAGATGTTGGTCTGGTTGGTTTTCCGAATGTCGGCAAATCCACGCTCCTGTCGATGGTGAGCAATGCCAAGCCGAAGATTGCCAATTATCACTTCACCACGCTTTCTCCGATCCTCGGCGTTGTGGATCTGGAGGGGGCAGACGGATTTGTCATGGCGGATATACCGGGACTGATCGAGGGAGCTGCGGACGGCGCCGGCCTTGGACACGAGTTTCTGGCGCATATTGAACGTTGCAAGCTTCTGATCCATGTGGTGGATGCTTCCGGTTCGGAGGGACGTGATCCGCTGGAGGATCTTGCGGCGATCAACCATGAGCTGGAACGCTACAAGATTGATCTGACGCAGAAAAAACAGATTATTGCTGCCAACAAGGTGGACCTGATCGATCCCTCCTGCCAGGGCGAGGAGAATCCGGACAATCCGGTAGCCCGAATCCGCAGGGAGTATGAGCCGAAGGGATATTCGGTTTATCCCATTTCGGCGGCAACCAGACAGGGCGTGCAGGAGCTTTTGTATGCGGTTAGCCTCGAGCTGTCCAGGATGCCGAAGGAAACAAAGGTCTATGAGCAGGAATACAATCCGGATGCGGATCTCTTAAAATCCGAGGATCCGTATGATGTATGGTATGATCAGAAGGAGAAGCTCTACCGCGTGGAGGGCCCCCGCATTGAACGTATGCTGGGCTACACGAACCTGGAAACGGAAAAGGGCTTTGCGTTCTTTCAGAAGTTCCTGCAGACCAGCGGTGTCAATGACAGACTCAAGGAGCTGGGCGTGCAGGAGGGTGACACGGTACGCCTGTACGGTCACAGCTTTGAGTGGTACGATTAAGTGAGGTATATCATATGCTGAACAGTAAGCAAAGAGCGCATCTGATGCGCCTTTCCAATACAGAGAATCCGATACTGCAGATCGGGAAGGACGGCGTAACGCCGATGGTCGTTGCAAGCGCCGAGGAGGTGTTCAACCGCAGGGAGCTGTTCAAGGGCAGCGTATTAAAGACCTGCCCGGATCTGCCGGAGGTTGCAGCGGAGAAGCTGGCATCCAGGACGCATGCAGAGCTGGTCAGGGTAATCGGCAGAAAGTTTATTCTCTACCGCGCCGACAAGGACAATCCCAGGATTGTTCTGCCGCGGTAATTGTCGGAGGCTGGCCGATTACTTGCCCTTTTTCCTGATTGCACGTGTCAAAAATCCTCAGCGTAGCCCGCTACGCCTACGTTTTTTGACACGCACCCTCAGAAAAAAGTTCTGCGTTATTAGGCCAGTTATTTTGCAAACGATGTACTAGACACATTTGGGGAAAGTGAGCATCGGACGTGAGGATTGGAATTCTGGGGGGCACATTTGACCCGATTCATCTGGGACATTTGATTACAGCGGAGAATGCGCTGGACGGTGCGGGACTGGACCGTGTGATCCTGATACCCACCGGCTGCTCGTATTTTAAAGAGGATCAGAAGGTCACTGCGCCGCAGCTGCGCTATGAAATGACAAGACTTGCAGCCGGGGATAATCCAAGGCTTGTGGTGTCGGATATGGAGACAACAAGGCCCGGCAACAGCTACACGGCAGATACCTTAAGGGAGCTCCGGGCGATCTATCCGGATGATGAGCTGTATTATATTGTGGGAGCGGACACACTGGTGCTCATGAGCCTTTGGCGGGCGCCGGAGGTGATCTTTTCGCTTTGTCATGTACTGGTGGAGACCAGGCCGGATGAAATAGCAGGGAAGGGGCTTCTGGAGGAGATAGAAGCACTCCGGGATAAATATGGTGCCGATATTACCATTCTTCCTGCCAGGAACATTGCGATTTCATCGACGGAAATTCGAAGCCGGGTGCGGGCCGGAGAGTCTATTCGCTATCTGGTGCCGGCGGCGGTGGAGAACTTTATCCGGGAGCAGGACTTATACCTGTGAGGCAGGAGGTAAATGTGAAGGCAGGGAAAGAGCGTTTGGAACTGATTCGGGCGATGCAGAAAGAGCTGAAGTATTCCCGGTTTATTCATAGCCTCGGTGTTGCTTTTACGGCGGCTTCTCTGGCGGAGCGCTACGGCGCAGACATGCATAAGGCGGAAACGGCTGGGATTCTTCACGACTGTGCCAAGTATGTGGATGTGGAGAAGATGGAAAACCTGTGCGCTAAGAACGGGCTGCCGGTGACGGAAATGGAACGGGGAAGCGCGGCGCTTCTTCACTCAAAGGCGGGGAGCATTCTGGCCAGAACCAAGTATGGGATTGAGGATGAGGAAATTCTGAATGCCATACGCTACCATACGACCGGGCGGCCGGCAATGACGCTCCTCGAGAAGATTATTTTCATTTCGGATTACATAGAACCGGGTCGGGATCAGGCTCCGCATCTGGAGGAGATCCGGGAGGCGGCCTTTTCGGACCTGGATCAGGCGTTATGCATGATCCTGAAGGACACGCTTACGTTCCTAAGCGGAAGCGGCAAGGCAGTTGATTCTATGACGCAGAAGACGTACGATTACTATCGGACGGGGGAATAGCCTTCGGTGGATCGCGCGGATTCGGCGAGAACGCTACATGAGCAAAAGAAACGCTGCGGAGCAGCGATTTTGCGAAGGGGTTCCGAATAGTTACGGGATTTGATACTTTGCAGTATAAATCCGACGGGGAAAACACTTTAGTAGGTGTTTTCATAGATATGAATGGCAACGGATAAGGTATGCCGCACAGGGCAGCGGCGCAAGGAGGACACCATGGAGAAGAATGCAAAGGAAGCAGCAAGGCTTGCACTGGAAGCTTTGGATGAGAAAAAGGCAGAGGATGTCCGCATCATTGATATCAGTACAGTTTCTGTACTGGCGGATTATTTTATCATTGCCAGCGGTACCAATCGCAGTCAGATTCAGGCTATGGCCGACAATGTGCAGGAGAAGCTGGCGAAGGCCGGACACATCTGCAAGCAGGTTGAAGGCTACCAGACGGCCAACTGGGTGCTTCTGGATTTCGGAGATGTGATTGTACACGTGTTCGATACCAAGAACCGGCTTCTGTACGATCTGGAGCGCATCTGGAGAGATGGCCGCCAGATAGAGGCCAGTGAACTGGAAGAGGCATAAGAGAAGACGAACTGAAAACGGACAGAGCATGTATAACGCAGAGGCTGCCGCACTATTGACGTAGAATTATAGTGCGGCAGCCTTTTTTGTACAGTGTTGTAATTGCAGCGTCACCGCATAATCCGGTAAACCCCGAACACCTTTCCCAGAATCTGGCAATTCTCCACCAGAATCGGCTCCATTTCATCATTTTCCGGCTGCAGGCGGATATAATGATCCTCCTTGTAAAATCGCTTCACGGTAGCGGAATCATCGATCAGTGCAACGACAATGTCTCCGTTTTCGGCGGTGCGGCAGGCATGAACCATGATCATATCGCCGTCCATAATGCCTGCATTGATCATAGACCGGCCGTGTACCTTCAGAACAAAGGATTCGCCCTGCGGAACATATTCCGTAGGAACCGGAAAATAGCTTTCAATATTCTCCTGCGCAAGGATCGGCTCCCCTGCTGCCACCCGGCCGACCACCGGAAGTGCTGCAGTCTCCGTGCGTACCATCTGGAAATTGTCATCACAGATTTCAATGGTCCGCGGCTTGGCAGGATCTCTTCGGATGTAACCCTTTTTCTCCAATGTTGATAGATGCGAATGAACAGACGATGTGGAGCTAAGGTGTACGGCGTCGCCGATCTCACGAACGGACGGAGGATAGCCCCTTCTGAGAATACAGTCCTTAATATATTCCAGAACCTGTTCCTGCTTGGCTGTGAGTTCTTGTTTCATATGTGTGCCTTTCTATAGCGGATTGCGGGAGTGCCCTGCGATTCGTTTCGAAAATTTGTGCGACTCAGAACAAGAATAGTATAGAGTATTACAGCCGGAAAAAGCAAGGTGACATACACGCGAAAGAATGTTCGATTTAAATATTGACACAGGAACATATGTTCGGTATACTGCAAAACACAGGAACAAACAAATGTTCGAACGCTAACAGGCGGATAAGGGGAGATTGATTATGACGAAAAAGGAGAGAAAGGAGTATTGGTTCGCTGCCCTGCGAATAGAGTGCGGAAGCATTCGTTGGCTGGCGGCAATCGGAGTGATTCTTGTTTGGACATTTCTGATGTTCGGTATAACCTCACACGCGGATGAGAACGGTGCCCAGCTGCACAAGTACTATACCAGTGTTCTTGTAATCGATGAGGAGAGTCTGGCCGAGCAGGTGGAGGAATATGCATCAACCGGAGACTACAGAGATGTTCGATCCTACCTTCGGGAGGTTTGCCGGATCAATCACCTGGCTATGCGGGACGCGGATACACTGAAGGTTGCACCGGGAAACTATGTAATTCTGCCGTATTATTCTTCGGAGATTATGTGAGGGTGATTTTCAGCTTTTCATCTCGCTTTTTCCTCGGAAAGAAGGTTTAATTCGTTCTCCCATGAACACTTGTGTTGATCAGCCTCAGCAGCCGTCATGCAAGTGATGTGAGCGGATTTGAACTGATATAAATCCATACACGAGAAACGCCCGCAGTGCCTTGTACTGCGGGCGTTTCTCATATGAAGGCAACTATTAGCGCCTATTCGCAAAAATGCTGCTGCGCAGGCAACTACAACACAATTCCGTTTTCTTCGCACAGTGCCTGCGCAGATTCAACAGAATCAATGCCGGTTTTGTTCTTGATCGGCGCAAATTCATGGGATCTGGAAACCTCGAAGGGCAGGCAGGAATCCATCTCGTGGACCATGTCCAGAATCAGCTGCTCGAATTTGAATCCGTTGGGGGATTCCGGCTTTATAAGCTGCCCGCTCGCATCCATGTAGGGAATTTTCTTTTCTACGATGTGGAGCATCAGCTTCTCGTTCATGATTTCCTCGAGCTTATCCTCACGGAACAGATAGTTCAGGATAACACCGAAGTTATAGGCGGGCTGTCCGTTCTCGTCGGTTGCGGCCATAAGTTCAGGAGTCATTTCGTAGTACTCCACGATGGACGGACGTCCGTCCTCCAGACACATTGCGCCAACCTTTTCATCCGGAGCAGCCTTACGTACCACCTTCGCGCCGCTGCTGTATCCTCCGCCGGCGGTAGCGCCCAGGAAAACGGGATCACCGATCCGCTGCAGAACGTTGTCCACAGCAAAGCAGTTCAGCCATTCCACGCCGAGCTCATGGAGCTTTTCCACAAGGCCTGCCTTGTGCATGGAGCTGAACCAGCCGCCGTTTCCGTTGGGAGAGGATGCGATCTGATACGGACTCTCCATGTATACCTTTCCGTTGTAATCGGTGGCGGGGGCCATATCCTGTCGGAAGAAGAACACAAGCGACGGATCATATCCAAAGTAATTGTGCTCCTTCATAAAGGAAACGGTGGTCTCATGATTCTTGTCGCTTGTCATGATGAAAAACGGGAAAAAGCAGCCAGCTTCCTTCACGACATCCATCACATTCTCGATAAGCCGCTGCATGATATAAACGGGATGCGTCTTGCCGATGTCATACATACACTTCGGATTATCAGAGCCAAGGCGGGTTCCCATTCCCCCGGCGAGAAGAACGGCACCGAGCTTTCCCTGACGAATCAGCTCCAGTCCCTTACTGCGATATTCTGCCTCTTTTTCCTTGATCTGTGAAAGCTCCATGGCCTTTAAAGGAGTGATTACGCCTCTTCCCGGCAGCTCCTCTCTGTGAATGGCATATCTTGTGACGGAGAGATCCAGTGCAGCAATCTGCTCCAGCAGCAAGGCCTTCTCTTTGTCAGACAGAGTGTCATAGTACTGCAGTACATGTTCCTGTTCGTATGCGGCAAGCTTTTCTTTGGCCTGCTCCAGCGTTGTGTTAGTGCTCATGGTTTCCTTTCTGTGCCGCAGCTGTATCGGCGGCTGTATGTGGAGGTTTGGATCTAACAAACATATATTACGCCGGTTCGACGAAATGCACAAATCGATGTACTGATGCTTAATCGTCTTCCCGCAGATGCACAATGTTGGCTGCGCCGCGCCGGCGGTCCTCCTCGAGTGCAGCATAGTGCTTCCGGGTTGTATTGACGTCCTTGTGTCCGAGAACATCGGCTACAAGGTATATATCGCCGGTTTCCCGGTAGAGACTGGTGCCGTAGGTGCTGCGGAGCTTGTGCGGTGTGATTTTCTTAAGAGTGGTCACGCGGGATGCGTATTTTTTAACCAGCTTTTCTACGGCCCGAACCGTGATACGACGGTTCTGGAGGGAGAGAAACAGTGCATTTTCAGACCCTTCCCTGGCAATGATCTGCTGTCTTTGCTCCAGATAGGCCTGGAGAGCAGCGGCAACCTCGTCGCCAAAGTATACGATGGCATCGTATCCGCCCTTCCGGCGAACCTTAATGCCATTTTCTTCAAAATTCACATCATTCAAATCCAGTCCCACGCATTCGCTGACACGAATGCCTGTTCCGAGCAGAAGGGTGAGGAGAGCAGTGTCGCGAACAGCGGTTTTGCTGTGGTACTTAAGCTCGGATTTCGTCAGGCCATTTCCGTCCTCCACCTGATCCAGAAGCTTTGCTACCTCATTGGGCTCCAGACGGATAATGGGCTTCTCGTGAAGCTTGGGCATGGGAATCAAGGCGGCGACGTCCTTTTCAATCAGCTCAGACTGAAAAAAGTAGTGATACATGCTGCGAATGGCAGAGAGCTTTCTTGCCTTCCCGCGCTCGTCGTTGGTGTAAACTTTTCCGTCCTTCTCATAATAGCTGGTCCACTCCATGAATTCTTCGATGTCTTCCTTCTGAATCTGATCCAGAACTGCGACCTGAAATTTGGGAATGTCAGTCTTGGCCAGCTCCGGATTGTGCTCATGAAGGTATTCGAAGAAAACGCGCAGATCATAGGCATACGCAAGGCGTGTCCGGCTGCCGGTGGTGTCGGCAATGCCGCGGAAAAACTGCCGGCAAAACCGCGGGAGCTCGTCCAGAATCTCACGCATTTTCAATGTGTTTTTTTCGTCCTGCTCCTGGGAATAGGTTTCAGATATTCCGGCAGAAGAGGAACTGGCAGAAGTTTTTTGCATCTTGTTCTCCGCAAACGAATCAAATACTGTCCTTCAGCTTGGAATAGGCATTGACGTAGGTGTCACGGTCAATGGCGGCGTGCTCTGGGTGGAGAGGCGGCACCTCCCGGGTGATTCCGACAACCCTTGCCAGAAGCGCTGCGCGGCACCCCTTTTCCAGCACCATCACTGCAGCCTCTATGTCGTCCCTGCTACTGCCGGTGCACAGCGCACCCTTCCCCTTCAGCAAAACAGCATTTCGGCCTTCCAGCGCATTCTGAACAGTGTCAGCATCTGCGTCTGCCGGAAGAATTCGAAGGGAGGTGCCGGCGATCTGTGCCTGATCATCGATGTAAGGAAAGAGCTCCGGGACTGCAATTTTGCTGGCAGCAAGCGTGAACGGCGCGTGGGAGAGGGCAGAAAAGGTGCCTGCCCAAGCTGCACTGCCGGCATCGGTACCGGATGTCTCGGATGGCACGAATTCATAATACGTGCGCAAATCGCTTCCAAGAGCATCCTCTTTATCCATTTCCTCTTCGGATGGCAGAATCATCTGATAGGCAATACTGGAGCGGAGCAGTTCGCGATACCGTGCTCTGGAGATGGTTTCCAGTGCATGCGCAACAGCAAAAGCGTTTTGATAATCGGTTCCCATACATTCGGCGCCGTGGTTGGCCATCAGAAGGGCGCTGGATTCCGGATAGGAGGAGATGACATCCGTTACATTGTCACTCAGCTCCCTGGAGCCATTTAATCCATAGCCGGCTGTCGGAACCGCCGGGCCCAGAAGCTGACGCATATTCCGGGCTTCCGGAATATTCACAATAGGTTCGCCCAAAATACTAAGAGCCGAAGCGTAATTCTGGTGAGTGTGAATGACAAAATTGACATCCGGACGCAGCCGATAGGCGTCGGCGTGAATCCATTTCTCACTGGACGGCTTTACGTCGCCCTCATAGCTGCAGTCTTCTATATTGGTAATAACGATTTGCTCCGGTGTCAGATCCTCGTAGGCACGTCCGCTTGGCGTGATTACAAACTGTGTGTCACTGATTCTTGCGCTGATATTCCCCCAGGTTCTTGCAATCAAACCGGAATGCAGGAGCTCCATGCCTGCCTTGATTACCAGGTTTCTGGCTTCTTCCAGACTATATGCCATATATAAATTTCTCCTTTCGTGCAGCCCGCCTGCGGCAATTAACTATTCAGCCGCATTTCGATTTTCCTTCGGGAACTCGATGCAGCTGATCGCAGGCGTTTTGTATCGTGACTGCATTCACTATCATAGCTGAAAATCGTGTTTTTTTGGAGTAGGAGATGCATAAAAGGTTGTTGACTATCACAGTCGCAAATCTTAACCAAATAAGTCAATGAACTGACCGAATGGATAATGCTGACCGAAGTGGTCAAAAGCACCACGGCGATGACGGTCATAAAAAAGTCCCCGATGCATCATAGTGCATCGGGGACGTATTACTTAGTACCTTATAATCGGACGATGATACGGTTCAAAACGCTTACAGCTCCGGAAAAATGGGCTTCAGTGCCGGATACAGCTGGCGGTAAGCCTGATATTTTTTCTCATACTTGGCAGCAAGCTCCGGAGTGGGAGACACGGTATCGGTGGTCTTTACCAGCTTGTCTACAGCATCCTTAACCGTTGCATATTCGCCGCAGGCAACGGCTGCGAGAATTGCTCCGCCATAGCCGGGGCCCTGCTCGGTTTCCGGCGTTGTCAGCTCCAGGTTCAGAACATTTGCAAAGATAGTCTTCCAAAGAGGGCTCTTTGCACCGCCGCCGCAGATCATACTGGACTTGATGTCGATGCCGAGCTTCTTGGCAGCTTCCAGGGAATCGCGGATACCGAAGGCAACGCCCTCCAGAACGGCCTGCGTCATATCCTCGCGGGTGGTGTCCATGGTCATACCGATGAAGCAGCTGCGTGCGGCGGGATCGTTGTGCGGGGCACGCTCGCCCATAAGGTAAGGAAGGTAGTATACGTGGTTGTTGCCGAGCTTATCCTCGGTAATACCCTTCTGCTCTGCAGGGTAGTCCTTGGTGCGGATGATTTCATCCATGAACCACTTATTGCAGGAAGCGGCAGAGAGCATGCAGCCCATGAGGTGATAACCGCCGTCTGCGTGATCGAAGGCATGCAGCGCGTTTCCGCTGTCTACACTAAAGGTATCGGAGGAAATGAAGATGGTTCCGGAGGTTCCGAGGGAGATGTTGCAGGCACCGTTGCCGACGGTTGCAGTGCCGATGGCAGCTGCAGCATTGTCACCGGCACCGGCGACAACCTTCACACTGGCAGGAAGGCCGAGCTCAGCGGCGATTTCAGGCTTCAATGTTCCGACAGCCTCATAGGACTCGTAGAGCTTGGGCATCATATCCTCGGTGATGCCGCAGATCTCCAGCATGGGCTTGCTCCAGCACTTATTCTTTACATCCAGAAGCAGCATACCGGATGCATCGGAGTAATCGGTGCAGTTGACGCCGGAGAGCATGTAGTTGATGTAGTCCTTCGGCAGCATGATCTTTGCGATCTTTGCAAAAAGCTCCGGCTCGTTTTTCTTCATCCAGAGAATCTTGGGAGCAGTGAAGCCGGCGAACGCGATGTTCCCGGTATATTCGGTGAGCTTTTCCTTGCCGATCACTGTATTCAGGTAGTCAGTCTCCTCCTGCGTACGTCCGTCGTTCCAGAGAATAGCCGGGCGCAGAACGTTGTCCTGTGCATCCAGAGCGACCAGGCCGTGCATCTGTCCGCCGGCGCCGATACCTGCCACCTGGCTTGCATCAAAGCCCTCTACCAGCTCCTTGATGCCTTCCTTCACAGCACTCATCCAGTCCTCGGGCTTCTGCTCTGACCAACCCGGGTGCGGGAAGAAGAGCGGATACTCCTTCGAAACAATGTTCTCGATCTTGCCATCCTCCTTCATAAGAAGGAGCTTTACAGCAGAGGTACCAAGATCAACACCAATGTACAGCATATGTTTTCCTCCTATACAATGCACAAAAGGGCGGTGTACATGGCTCACATGCACAATCGCCGCCTTTTTGGCATTCGTTTTCTTGTTGACTTTATTATGGAAAAGCCCAAATGGAAAGTCAATGCAACACGTGACTTTCTTTTGTCGGTTTGTGCGCGAGCAGGCATGGTGGTTTCAGAGCCCATTTGCAAAAATGTGCTCGTTAATGCAAGCATTACTCGCGCATTTTAGGCAAATTTGCTTGGCTCTGAATATTACGCAGAATCTTAATGGGGCAGAGACAGAGCAGTGTGCTATACTCATGAGGTATGTCAGCGCTGCTGGCAAAAGGCCAAGGACATGGGGCTGAATAGTTACTGGAAACTTTACTATCAAAAGGAGATGCTTGATATGAAATATCGGCCGACACGAACACAAGTTACCTGGGGAATTACCGCGTTTCTGACCTTTGTCGCCTGTGTGGTGTTCACGTACATGCTGTACAACGGGAAAACATTCCTGCAGGCCTTCAATAACATTATGGGAAGCCTGGAGGCTATTTTGTTCGGCATCATCATTGCATTCATTCTGAATCCGGTGATGAAGTTCATTGAGACAAAGCTTCTCGCACCGGTCTATTTACACCGCGGTGTTGATGTCTGGAGAGACGATCAGAAAAAGAAGCGCCTGCAGATGCGCAAGATTTCCGTTACGGCAACCATTGCCTTCTTTGTGGCCATTCTGGCTGCTATGCTGGCGATTGTTCTGCCGCAGCTGGTGAACAGCATCCGGACGATCTTCGTGAATCTGTCTGTATATGAGCAGAATGTGCTGAATTTCCTGGACCAGGTTTCGAAGAGCAACCCGGAGCTGGGCGATCAGGTCGGAGCCATGGTTGTCCAGGCCGAGAACGCACTGGAAAGCTTCTATAATAACAATATTGCAGCCAATATCACGGATGTGTTGCAGCTGGTTGCGAGCCAGGCGGTTTCTTTTGGAAAGGGTATTTTTAATTTTATTATCGGGATTATCGTTTCCATTTATCTGCTGTACACCAAGGATACGCTCTGCGGTCAGGGGAAGAAGATTGCCTATGCTCTGTTTAGCGAGAGATGGGGCAATGAGATTGTCGGCGGCTGCCGTTATATTAACCATACATTTGTGGGCTTTATTACCGGCAAGATTCTGGACTCCTTTATCATTGGCATTCTGTGCTTTATTGCCACGAGTCTGATTCTCCATACACCGTTCCCGGTGCTGGCCTCCTTCATCGTTGGTTTCACCAATGTAATCCCGTTCTTCGGACCGTTTATCGGCGCTGTGGTCGGCGGTCTCATTGTATTCATGATCAATCCGCTGGATGCGCTTTGGTTTGTCATACTGTGCCTGATCCTGCAGACCTTTGACGGATACATCCTGGGACCGAAGATTCTGGGAGATTCGACGGGGCTGTCCAACTTCTGGGTAATCTTTGCAATCATGCTGTTTGGCGGCCTTTGGGGCGTGCCGGGCTGGGTGATCGGCGTTCCGCTGTTCGCCGTATTCTATACGATTGTGACCAGACTGGTGAACCACTGGCTTCGCAAACGCGGCAAGACGACCCAGTCGGAGCATATGCAGGATGTTGCCTACTATGAAAACGGCGTGGAACGGAAGGTTGGCGATGAAACGGCAACGGCTTACTATGCGAACCGCAAGGAGAGCAGCTCCTGGGCCAGAGCACTCGGAATCGATATGGAGAAGCTGGCGGGGAAGAAGCGCTCCGCTGCAGGTGATGAGAAGAACTCTGAGAAATAATGGCGGTCACTGGTGTATTTGACGAGAACGCCACATGAGCAAAAGGAAAGCTGCGAAGCAGCGATTTTGCGAATGG
>CAVGIV010000057.1:0-17711 GCA_963629395.1 Paludibacteraceae bacterium
AGGAGGTGAACGATTATGCTTGATTACAATCTGACCCGCGAGGAGCAGGTCAGGAGGACGAACTTGGCAAAAAAAGCCCGCAGCATGATTCTGTCCAACATGCATGTCGAGGCGGAGGATGCGACTTCACTTACGCTGGACTACCGCGGCTACTATATGCAGGTCTCGTTCTCTCCTCTGCATCCGCTGCTGGTCGTATGTTTGGCAAAAGCAATCCGAAACCCGGACGGCATCCGCAAGTGGCAGCTTGCCAACGAGCTGAATCTGCACAGCGTGCTGGGCAGCCACGCCATCAACGAGGAGGTCGGATGCTATTCCTATCGGGCCACACACTGGCTGGATACGGAACTTTCACCCGCACGGTTCTTTGAGATTCTCAACCGTTGTGTTGACGAAGCGGATCGTGGCTTTTTTTGCCTGGCTGGATAGCATCCCGCTGTAATTTTTAAGGCATATCCGTGTAATTGAAGTAAACCATTACAGGAGGATACGCTATGAAAAACTTTTTTGCAGCGGCATTGGTTTGCTGTGTCCTGCTGTTGTCCGCCTGCGCGGCATCGATGCAGGACGCGCAAGAGCCGGATACATTGCAGCGAGACACTGCAATGTATGAAACAGAACAAGCTCCAGCCGAGCAGCAAGCGTCTGCTCAACCGAAAGACACAGAAAGCGGGTGTGAACAACCCACCGATTCCGCTGTGTCGGACGAACCCACAGTCTCCCGACAGCACCTGGATGAAACAACTCCCAGCGAAATCCAGGAACCATCCTGCGACGATTCGGCGGAAGCTTTACAGCCGTCAAGCCCGTCGGAATCAGTACCAGCCGTACCAGAAGAACCCGTCCCAGCGGAAATGCCGCCGGACAAAAATCCAATACAACATACGGAGCCAAGCACCGATCAGGATCCTGTGCCGGAGCCGGAATTTTCAGAAGAGACAAAGCCGGCTTTTGACATCGGTGCGTGGGTTGCGTTTGCGCAAGCCTATGGCGCCGATGTTGGCCTGATCTATGATGCAACCGCAACCGCATGCTGGGATAACCCAATCATCGCCAGCGACAGATCGATCTATCTGGAGCGTGACATCAAATCGCGGCTGGATCTGTACGCAGCAGACGGCATCACATATTTCTGCGTTTGGGCGCAGCTGAGAGCAGACGGACGCTACGATCTGTATATCGGCTATGCCTGAACCAACCCACATCACGCGGCGAAAAGCGCATCGGAAACGGTGCGCTTTTTTGCTGCTAAAAAACAGGAGGTAAAGAACCCATGAAACGAAAAAATTTGAAGAAAGTCCTGTCGGTGTTTTTGTCTTTACTCATGTGCCTGACGACGCTCTTGTCTGTCAGCACACCCGTATTCGCAGCAACGACGGTAGACGCCTACATGGTGGATTTCCCACGCGACGGGGACAGCAATTACTCGACGACCGCATGGGGACATTCTGCCGCATCACTGATGGGCGGTTGGCGGTTCCTCAACAGCAACTACACGACGCTGCACAGCATCGGAACCTACAACGGACAGGTTTCGTACTGCATTGAACCCGGTATCGGGCAATCGGTTGGCGACACTCTTTCTTACAAGGATGAGAACTTTTGGGAGAACTATCCCGACAACCTCAATCCGACCATTTCGCCGGATACCATTAAGGTCCTGCTTGGCCGCATCATGCAGTATGGCTATCAGGGCAACATCTCTACCGCCTGGCGTTCTCAGAATGCATCAGACGCAGATGCGCTCAGCCATGCAATCGCCACGCAGCTGTTGGTTTGGGAGACGGTTGTCGGCGAGCGTGATGCGAGCTTCAACAAGGTAGATCCCTCCGCTTATGGGAAAAGCGCGGTATGGAGCTATGTCCGGGACTCGCATCCGCTTTACAGCCAGATTCGCTCCTATTACAATTCCATGGCCGCCAGCGTGCAGAGCCACGCCGAGATTCCCAGCTTCTGTACCCGGAGCATGGACAGTTCCAGCAGTTATGAAATCAAATATGACGGCACAAGGTATACCGTGACTTTGACGGATACCAATGGTGTGCTGTCGAACTTCTCGTTTAGTTCTTCGGAATCCGGGATCAATTTTTCTCGGAGCGGCAACCGTCTGACAATCACCTCCGATACGCCGATTGCAGGCGACATCCTTGTGAGTGCCAGCAAGACCAACGGTGTACGCAGCGGCGTGATTGTTTGGACTGATGGAAATAAGGGCGGCGGCATCCAAGATGTCATCACCTACGGCGAGAATGTATCTGACCCGGTCAGCGCCTATCTGCGGCTTGAAATGGAAGCGCTCGGCACTTTGCATCTGGTCAAGACCAGTGAGGACGGCATTGTCGCCGGCATTTCGTTCACAATCTCCGGTAACGGCATCACCAGGACTGTAACTACAGGCCGCGACGGCACGATTGATGTGTCCGAACTCATGGCCGGTACTTATACTGTAACGGAAGCGGACAGTGAGCGCTATACGCCCCAGGCTTCCCAGCAGGTCACAATTGTCGGAGGACAGACCTCGACCGTAACTTTTAACAACGTTCTCAAACGCGGCGCATTGGAAGTAACCAAGACTTCGGAAGACGGATTTGTTGAGGGCGTGAAGTTCCACCTGTACGGAAATTCTCTGTCTGGTCTGGTTGTCGATGAGTATGCGGTAACGGATTCCTCCGGAGTAGCGAAGTTCCGCAATGTTTTGATTGGCGGCCCGTATACCATTGAGGAGGTGGATACTGCGATTCGTTATGTTATCCCAGAGTCCCAGACTGTGTCCATCCAGTGGAATCAGGTTGCGGAGCGCAGCTTTGTCAATACCCTCAAAAAGTTCACCGTGTCCGTAACCAAATCGGACGCTGAAACCGGAACCCCTCAGGGCGATGCCACCCTGGCAGGCGCCAAATACGGAATCTATAAGGGCGGAAAACTGATCGATACGTATTATACCGATGCCAATGGTCAGTTTACCAGCAAAGAGTATATCTGCGATACCGACTGGACAATCCGTGAAATGGAGCCGTCGGAAGGATACCTGCTTGACACGGCAGAACATGCCGTTGGCGCAGCGCCTGGTCAGTATACGGTTGAACACAATACAACGGCCAACGCCGTGACAGAAACGGTGATCAAAGGCAGCATTCGTCTGATCAAGCATATTGACGCGGAACTGGAAATCCCCGAGAGTACGCCAGTCCCGCAGATGGAGACCGAAGCGCCTGTGGCCACAGAACAGCCCGTATCAGAGGAATCCGCTTATGCAGTAAGCCCGGACACAGAGGCTTTGGAGACTGTGCCGGAAAATGCAGTCCCCGAAGAGCCGGTGGATGATGCTGAACCGGAAGCGGAAGAGCCTTCGGCATCCAAGCAGGCTGAGCCGGAAACAGAGACTGAGACGGAACCCACTGACACTTCGACGCCCAATCCGGCCGAAACAGAGGCAGTACCGGAACCCGAATTCAATCCCTCCGGAAATGCGGGGATTATTGAGCAGCCGGAGGAAGGCGCGGTGTTCCAGCTTTATCTTTCCGCTGCCGGAAGTTATGATGCCGCAAAGGAGAGCGAGCGCGACCTGCTCATGACGGATGAAAACGGTGTAGCGCTTTCCAAAGATCTGCCTTATGGACGCTATACCGTGCATCAGATCGAAGGTCAGGATGGACAGGCGTTTATCCCGGACTTCACCGTATTCATCAGTTCTGACAGCCACCTGTACTCCTATATCCTGAACAACCAGACCATCACCAGCTTCATTCGCGTGGAAAAGCGCGATGCGGAAACCGGGAAAATCATTCCGGCCGCCGGCATCGGGTTTCAGGTCAAAAATGTGGATACCGGCGAACTGATTTCGCAGACCGTCTACTATCCAACGCCTGTGACCATCTCCACCTTCTACACCGCAGATGACGGAACTCTGATGCTTCCCTGCGAGCTTCCCTACGGCAGCTATGAACTGATTGAGGCGGAAACCTGCCAGGGGTATGTGCTGGACTCCACGCCGGTTCCGTTTGTTGTGGACGGATCGCAGGCTGTTGTTACGGTCACAAAAGCCAACATGGCGCAAAAGGGCGTCATCCGCATCCAGAAAACCGGCGAGATCTTCAGCAGCGTGGTCAATGAGGGCACAATCTTCCAGCCTGTATATAAGAGTGCAGGCCTTGAAGGCGCAGTGTTTGAAATTACCGCCGCGGAGGACACCTACACGCCTGATGGAACCCTGCGTGCAGAAGCCGGAGAAGTCGTTGATACGCTCACCACGCAGTCGGACGGTATGGCCACCAGCAAAGAGCTCTATCTTGGGAAATATGTGATTACCGAGAAACAGGCACCACACGGCATGACACTCCAGAGCGAACCGCAGACGGTAGAACTGGTCTACGCCGGACAGGAAATCGAACTCACCGAGGTGCAGGCGGGCGTATATAATGAGCGGCAGCGCGGTGAGATCAGTCTGGTGAAATCCATGGAAACAGATAAGCTGTTCGGCATTGGCCAAGACGATGAGGTTACCCATGTAACATTCGGCCTTTATGCTGCGGAGAAACTCATTGCTGCCGACGGTAGCAACATTCCGCAGGATGGCCTGATTGAGATCGTTTCTTTGGATAAAGACGGAAAGGCAATCTGCACGACCGACCTCCCCCTTGGGAGCTACTATCTGCAGGAGCTCTCCACTGACTCCCACTACCAGCTCAGCGATGCGAAGTACCCGGTGGCATTTAATTATGCCGGTCAGGACACAAAGATTGTCAAACTGAGCGCCAATGATGGCGCGACCATTGAAAACAAGCTGATTTACGGCGCTGTTTCCGGCCTGAAGGTAGATGCAAGCGACAAGCCTCTCGCCGGCGCAACCGTAGGTCTGTTTGCCGCATCTGAGACGAAGTTTACAAAAGCGACCGCATTGATGACCTCCGTATCCGCCGAGGATGGTGGATTCAGTTTTGAAAAGGTTCCTGTCGGGAATTGGATCGTATGTGAGATTGAGCAGCCCCAGGGGTTTGTTCTGAGCAAGGATCTATTCCCGGTAACAGTCAAAGAACAGGGGCAGGTCATTGAGGTTAAAATCACGAACAACCTTATCCGCGGCAGCATCACATTGACCAAGTATGACGCAGACTATCCTGAGAACAAGCTCAGCGGCGCGGTGTTTGAGGTCTACCGTGATGTGAATGGCAACAAGACGCTGGACAAGGATGATATGCTGATTGGCACCATGGAGGAAACATCTGCAGGCGTTTATTGGATGAAGGATCTGGAATACGGCGGCGTGCTGGTTAAAGAAAAAACTGCACCGGAAGGCTTCATTCTGGATGAGAAAGCCTACTATGTGGAGATTGACACAGACGGCAAGACCTATACCGTTGAAAACGAGGCCGGAAAAGGATTTCTCAATCAGGCGCTGAAGGGTTCTCTCAAGATCATTAAGACCACCAGCGACGGAAAGAAAGAAGGATTTGCCTTCCGCATCACGGGTGCCAATGGTT
This sequence comes from Paludibacteraceae bacterium, assembly GCA_963629395.1. Classification (GTDB taxonomy): domain Bacteria; phylum Bacillota; class Clostridia; order Lachnospirales; family Lachnospiraceae; genus CAG-791. The sequence continues at coordinate 5,481 of CAVGIV010000057.1, forward strand.
ACGACATGACCTTTACGACGGATGCCAACGGAGAAATTGTCATTGAGAATCTGCGCATCGGCGACTACACCGTCACGGAACTGAAAAACAGTGCCAGCGAGGGATACAAGATTGCAGACCCCGTCAAGGTTACGCTTGTTGCAAATGAAACGCTGACCGTAAAAATTCATAACGACAAGACGAAGGTGGATGTTCCTAAGACCGGAGACAACAACAGTCTCGTGCTTTGGATCTCACTGTTCGGTCTTGCTGCGGCAGGTGTGAGCTGTGCAGCGTTCATCTATCTGAAAAAGCGCAAACCCGGCAAGCACATCGCCGTTAAGAAGTAACAACCGCACATCCGGGAATGCGTCCAAGCGGCACATTCCCGGACTCTTTAAGGAGGACCATATGAAAGATCACAGACACCTGCGGACCCGCCCCCGAAACCGGGAGAAAAAAGGCAACAGTCAGCCTCGTGTTAAGGAATGCCGACATATGTGGATGGACGGCGTATGTCTCAAATGTGGCTGCCTGCAGCAGAAGCCACGCGCAGGCAGCGAAGAACAGCAGCAATGAATAGCCGCACATTCTGATCGTCAGCTCAGAATGTTTTTTGTTGCTGGAGCGTTTCCACGATGGTGCAGCTTGTCGGCGGTCAAGAGGTGAAAAAACTGCCCGCAGGGCTGCTTCCTGCGGGCAGTTCAGATGTCAGAGATGGTTGTCTGCGTCTCAACTGCGCCCTCCGTGTGACTTCTAAATATATGTCAACTTGGTGGTCATATTCTTTCGACTGATTTAATATCCAATGTTATTAGAGCCGAAAACCGTGCAAGAATTCAGCCGAATTCAAATGCCAAACTGGAATAACTGAACATGCAGCGGTGGAAAAGCTTTGCAATCGGCATTCTTCGTGCTATAATATAGCCACATCACTCGTGAAGTTATGACTGACTGTACCCGGACCACGGATTGGGACATGGTTATAAACGGGTGCGGAAGGAGGAATAAAAATCATGTCAAAGAAAGAACTTGTCGCATATGTGGCTGAAAAAGCCTCTCTCAGCAAGAAGGATGCGGAGGCAGCCATCAATGCCGTATTCGACGGCATCACCGAAGCATTGAAGACAGATGGGAAAATCCAGGTGATTGGCTTCGGGAGCTTTGAAGCGAAGGAACGCGCCGCAAGAACAGGGAGAAATCCGGCAACCGGAGAAACGATGGAGCTCCCTGCCAGCAAGACTCCCTCCTTTAAGGCAGGGAAAGCCCTCAAGGACGCAATCAAGTAAAACCAATATGCATCAGAAAAGACGGCTTGAGAAATCAGGCCGTCTTTTTCTATGCAAAATTCAGGAGGCCATTATGAAAAAGATCAAAACATGGATCGGAGGAATGCTGGCAATTCTGTACTGCATCCTCATGTGTACAAGCGCTGTCTATGCCACCGGTGATGACACGGATGGCACGGAACTTCAGGTAGCGCAGCCCGTCATTTTGGAAGTTCAGCTCGGTTCCCAATGGGCGGGCGTGGAGTTTCAACTCAAAACAGATGCAGGACTATATCCCGGTACGATTACCGTGGGACAGGATGGTGTACTGCGCACCGAACTGGGCAACAACGGCAGCTATGTTCTCTCCTGTGTAAATTCCAGTGTTGCAGCACCGTCCCCGAATGAAACTTTGGCTCCAGACCCTACAGAACAGCTACCGGAGCCGTCAGAATCTGATGGCGCAGCAAATGATACAGCCAACACGGATGATACCATGCTGACCACACAGGAATCAGACTCAGTCGGCTCCGCAAACGGTGGAATCCCTGTGATGCACCTCGTACTGTTCGGCGGCGGTCTTCTGCTTGCGGTTGGTGCGCTGGTTACCATGCGTGTAATTCAAAACCGGCAGCCTGCGGAACGAGAGCCGTATGATGCTGACGATGATGACGATTACGAATACTGATGCACCTGTCTGCAGAACACGCAATGGGTCTGAGAGATGCCCACATTTTCTCCCAGACTGAGAATAATGTAAAAAACAAAAGCCTTACGGGAATATATAATAAAAATAATTAAAAATATTTCTTAAAGGCTTGACTTTTGGGTGGCAGTATGCTAATCTATAATCGTGGCAGGGGCTTGCACTCAGGCTCTCAGTACTTCGGAAGAGCTCCCGGAGTTAGACTCTCCCCGCGGGAGAGAAACTGTTACGGATTTGCGCACTGAGCGATCCATACGGTGCAAGCCACAACTGAACTCATTGGCCGGAAGGCTGCTTTGATGACAGGAACGTGCTCGGTATGTAGAAACCGACTTTGCCGTCCTTTGTTTTCGCGCAGTTTTCCGGTCTTCTTTTATATCTCATATCTCGACGGAGGTGAAAAGACTTATGAAACACAAGAAAAAGAGGAAAGGAATGAATCCATCCGCGATGCGATGTCAATATTGCGGCGGCACTGTTGTGCTGCGCTCCGCAGATGGCATTTATCACGAAAATCCCAATCATACCATGCTCTATGTTTGCAGCAATTATCCGCGATGCGATGCTTATGTGCGTACTCACCCAGGCACGAATATTCCTGTAGGTACACTGGCAAACCGAGAGCTACGCACGTTGCGGAACAAGGCGCACCACTATTTCGACCAAATATATCGAAGCGGAATGATGAGTAAGCAGGATGCATATCTGTGGCTTGCGAACCTCCTGCAGGTCCCGCTTTCCAAGGCACATATTGGTTTTCTCGGGGAGTATTACTGCAATGAAGTCATCACGGAAAGTAAAAAGCTTCTGGATTGGTACCATCAGCGGCAATTGTCCGGCTTTCGCCCGTGCAAAGGAGGTGCAGCGGCATCATGACGCTCACACAAGATCAACAGAGAAAAGTAGAACAGAACCTCGGGCTGGTCGGAAAGGTAATCAAAGATAAAGTTCACAATCCGGGTCAAAACAGCATCTACAGCTACGATGATCTGTATCAGATCGGGTGCATTGGCCTCTGCAAGGCGGCGTACAGCGATAACGGCGGGTGCTTCTCTACATACGCATACCGACTCATCTGGAACGAGATCTGCACAGCCCTGATTTACGCTAACCGGCGAGCCGCAAAGGAGTGCGAGTTGATCCCGGAGATTTTCGGACACGAAGATTATGAGGACGAACATCTTGGACTCGATATGATCCTTGACCGTGTGGAATCAGAGTCTTCCGAGGCAATGGCTAAGGGAATCCGCGCAATTCGGCTCAGCTCCGAAGGATATTCCTGTGCGGAGATCGGCCGGATTCTTGGAGAAAGCGCCAAATGTGTGACAGCTCGAATCTCCCGCACCAGAAAATATCTCAGGTCGCATCCCGATTTTGCGGCATTCTAATGAGTAAACCGTTGAAAGATGATAGAACAAGCCTCCCTCTTCAGTGCAAAACTGCAGAGGGAGGCTTTTGTGTTTTGGAGGGAAACGATGAAATCATTGAAAAATGTCCGATGGCTACTTATTCCAATCCTGCTCTCGCTCCTGCTGATGTTCCTTATGAAAACGGTATTCTTCCTCGGATATGTTCCAACAGAATCCATGGAACCAACCTTAAAGAAAGATTCGTTCATCCTGGGCACGCGGCTGTACAGAGATCTGACCGATGGGGACATCATCATCTTCGAGCGGGATGGGCGGCTGCTTGTCAAACGAATTGCGGCGTCAGGAGGTGAAACTGTCACGCAAAATGGAATTACAATGATTGTGCCGGAGAATTGCTATTATGTTCGGGGTGACAATGTCGAGAACTCTTATGATTCCCGATTCTGGGTGGATCCGTTTGTAAAGGAGAGCAGCATAAAGGCAAAGCTGTTGGATTAAAACTTTGTCCATTCATTGGAACTTCACAAGAACGGAAAAGCAAATGCGGCAAGTATGTGATAAAATACAGGCCAAGGTGGTGAAGCAAATGGGTTACAGTGAGGACATGGCTCGATGCCGGGACTACATTGCGGAGCATCTGCAGGAGGAACTGACGCCTGCAGAGTTGGCGGACCGATTCGGATATTCTTATTATCATTTCTGCCATGTGTTTCGAAGCGTGAACGGAATAGCAGTGGCGGAATATCTGCGGGATCGTCGCCTATGCGCGGCGGCAAGCCAGCTGCTGCTCGGAAGCAACGTCACGGAAACTGCAATGGATTCCGGCTTTGATACCGTATCCGGATTCACCCGCGCGTTCACCAGAAAATTCGGACTGGCACCATCGGTGTATAAAAAAACAAAAGGAGCGAGATTTGGTATGAAACCTGAAATGAAACATTTTCCGGCTTTTACGGCGGTCGGATACATTCTGAAACCCGAAAGTGAAGTCGATGTCAGGGAGAATAGCGCCTACTGGTTGGGCAAAGACTTTTCCGGTGTCAGCAAGGAGGACTATGCAAAACTCAGTGCCGCCGGGTGCGGCGAGGTAGGGCTGTGGATACATCCAGCTGAAAAGGGCGAGGAACTTTTTTATTTCTTCGGACCTGTGGTCAAGAGCGAAGACTTTGTCCCGTCCGGTATGAAGGCGCTGAACATCCCAGAAGCGGAATACGCTGTATTCCAGGTTCCCAAGGGATCGGATGCTCCCACGCTGCACGAGAATGTAAAAAAGACATGGCGTTTTATTTTCAACGACTGGTTTGACGACAGCGGATACACTTTCGATCACTCCAAGTTTGATTTTGAGTATTATCTGGGGGAAGAAACCTATATCTATGTCCCCGTCAGAAAGCACTGATTTCAAAAAGTGCACAGTAAAAATATCGGAATCCAGCTTACATGCAAAAGGGGCGTTGACAGTCATTTATACTGCCAATGCCCCTTTTTTTGCGTGAAGCGCGTGAAACACAAGATATAGTATATTCGTATTGACATTCACTACAATATCCGGTATACTTATCATACCACATTAGCCGTATCCGGGAAGGGGGTGCATTGCCATACGCATTGGCGGAATGCAAAAACTGACGCTGCTGGATTATCCCGGCAAGGTTGCCTGCACGGTGTTCCTATCCGGATGCAATCTGCGCTGCCCCTACTGCCATAACCCCGGTCTGGTGCTGACGGAGCGGAGCAACGGTCCGGGAATACCGGAGTCAGAGGTGCTTGCCTTTTTGGAAAAGCGGAAGGGCAAGCTGGACGGAGTCTGTGTTACCGGTGGGGAGCCGACACTCCAGCCGGATTTGCCGGAGTTTCTGAAAAAGCTCCACGATCTTGGCTATGCCACAAAGCTGGACACCAACGGCACCAATCCCGGGATGTTGGAATCGCTCCTTCTCAATGGTGTTCTTGACTATGTGGCTATGGACATCAAGAACAGCCCTTTTCGTTATGCCGAGACCTGTGGCGGAGTAGATGTTCTTTCAAAGGTTCAGGAGAGCGCCGAACTGCTGCTGGACGGTCCGGCGGAGTATGAGTTCCGGACGACGGTCTGCAAGCCTCTGCACACCGAAAAAGAGATGAAGGAAATTGGACGCTGGCTCTATGGCGCAAAACGCTATTATATTCAGGCATTTGTGGATTCGGGCAATCTGGTGTCCGGCGGCGTGCAGGCGCATACACGCGAGGAGTTAGCACGACTGCGGCAAGCCGTGCTGCCCTATATTCCAAACACACAGCTGCGAGGCATTTAAGGAGTGAAATATATGTATCAGGTAATCAAACGGGACGGAAGAAAGGTAGATTTTGATTTGACCCGAATTGCAAACGCCATCACCAAGGCGTTTGACGCAACGAATATCCCGTACAATCCGAACATCATCGATCTGCTGGCTCTGCAGGTAACGGCAGACTATGCCGGCAAGGTTAAAAACAACGAGATCGGCGTGGAGGATATCCAGGACAGCGTGGAGGCAGTGCTGCAGCGCGCCGGGTATGCGGCCGTGGCGAAGTCTTACATCCTCTATCGGAAGAACCGGGAAAAGCTGCGGGAAATGCGCTCCACCGTGCTGGACTATAAGAAGCTGGTGGACGACTATCTGCGGGTATCCGATTGGCGTGTCAAGGAGAATTCCACCGTCACCTACTCAGTCGGAGGTCTGATTCTGTCCAACTCCGGCGCCATCACCGCGAACTACTGGCTCAGCGAGATCTACGACGAGGAGATCGGCGACGCCCACCGCAATGCGGATCTCCATCTGCACGATCTGTCCATGCTCACCGGCTACTGTGCCGGCTGGAGCTTAAAGCAGCTCATTCAGGAAGGCCTTGGTGGCGTTTCCGGCAAGATCACCAGCGCACCGGCCAAGCATCTGGCCACGCTGTGCAATCAGATGGTGAATTTCCTCGGTATCATGCAGAACGAGTGGGCGGGTGCGCAGGCGTTCTCCAGCTTCGACACCTACCTTGCGCCCTTTGTGCGCACAGACAAACTCACCTACAACGAGGTCAAGCACTGCATCGAGAGCTTCGTCTTCGGCGTCAACACGCCCAGCCGCTGGGGGACGCAAGCACCGTTTTCCAACATCACGCTGGATTGGACGGTTCCTGCCGACCTTGCCGATCAGCCCTGCATCGTGGGCGGCAAGCCCATGGACTTCACCTACGGTGATTGTCAGGCGGAGATGGATCTGATCAACAAAGCGTTTATCGAGGTCATGATCGAGGGCGACGCCAACGGCCGCGGCTTTCAGTATCCCATCCCCACCTATTCGATCACCAAAGATTTCGACTGGTCTGAGACGGAAAACAACCGCCTGCTCTTTGAAATGACTGCCAAATACGGTACGCCTTACTTTTCCAACTACATCAACTCCGACATGGAGCCCGGCGATGTGCGCAGCATGTGCTGCCGTCTGCGGCTGGATCTCCGGGAACTGCGCAAGAAAAGCGGCGGATTTTTCGGCAGCGGAGAATCTACCGGCTCGGTGGGCGTCGTGACCCTCAACCTGCCCCGCATCGCATACCTTGCAAAGGATGAAGCGGACTTCTTCGTTCGGCTCGACCGAATGATGGATATTGCCGCCCGCAGCCTGAAAATCAAGCGTACAACCGTGGAGAAACTGCTGCAAGAGGGACTCTACCCCTATACCAAGCGATATCTGGGTGGCTTCGACAATCATTTTTCCACGATCGGCCTCGTGGGTATGAACGAGGCGGGGCTGAACGCCAACTGGCTCCGCAAGGATCTCACACACGAGGAAACGCAGGACTTTGCTGTCCGGGTGCTGAAACATATGCGGGAGCGGCTCTCTGATTATCAGGAGCAGTACGGCGACCTCTATAATCTGGAGGCAACCCCGGCGGAATCCACCGCCTACCGCCTTGCAAAGCACGATAAGGCGCGCTATCCCAACATCATCACCGCGCATGAGAGCGGAACGCCCTACTATACCAACTCCAGCCATCTGCCGGTTGGATACACCGAGGATGTGTTTACAGCGCTGGATGTGCAGGACAAGCTTCAGACGCTCTATACCAGCGGCACAGTGTTCCATACCTTCCTTGGCGAGAAGCTGCCCAGCTGGCAGTCTGCTGCCGCGCTGGTGCGCAAGATTGCGGAGAATTACGAACTGCCCTACTACACACTGTCACCGACCTATTCCGTCTGTACCGAGCACGGCTATCTGAAGGGTGAACAGAAAACCTGCCCAGTCTGCGGAAAGGCCACGGAGGTTTACAGCCGCATCACCGGCTACTACCGGCCGGTGCAGAACTGGAACGACGGCAAGAGTCAGGAATTCTTGGACAGAAAGACTTATCAGGTCAGCGGTACGCGGGTGGTCATGCCCAAGCAGCAGGAGCAGGAGCCGGTTGAAAAAACGGCGGAGAAGTATTACCTCTATACCACCGCCACCTGCCCGAATTGCCGCAGCATCAAACCCATTCTGAAAAAATCGGGGATTCTCTTTGAAGAGCGGGATGTAGAACAGTATATTCAGGAAGCCACCGCACTTGGCCTTACGCAGGCCCCCTCCCTCGTTGTACAGAGCGATTCTCCTGTCGTTTATGCCGGTGTGACAAAAATCAAAGAATTTCTGAAGCAGATGTAATCGCAGCCTTTCCGTAGTGCTTGCATAAAGTCATCCAGAAACAGCCGCACATCTGCAATTTGCTCGGCATATTGATCCTCCATCCTGACAAAAAGTTAGAGCGCCCGGAACGGATGCTCTATGAAAAGGCTGGCATATCCGAAAACGTCCCGAATCCTGTGCAGGAAACGGGACGTTTTCTCTTTAAGTTGTTTTTCTGTTTCGCAAAGGACATTACGATGCCGCTTTGGCACCTTTCCCGGAAATTCTGACACGCAGACTGACACTTGTTCTTTTGCGACTGAACATTAAGTGCAGGGATGGAAAAATTAGATATAACTTTATCGATTCTGAACTGTGTCTACCCGTCTGAATCAATTATGGGAAAGGGGATTTTCGTTTAAGCCTTTTTGAGAATATCGCTCACATCAGTATTATTCACACCAAGGGTAAATGTGACGGTCTTGCCGTCGTGGGTGAGCTTGTAGGTCTCGCCTGTGCTGCCCTTTTCCAGCAGATTGGCAAGAGCAAATGTGGAGGTTGCGCTCTTTGTGACGAACACGATCTTCTCCACGTCCTGCGCCTTGAGGGTGCTGATGCCGCTGAGCTTTCCCGTCAGCACGGCAAAATCAGCGTCAACGGTGATGGTCAGCACGCCCTCCTTCTGCTCTGCCTTGTAAGCGATGTCCTTCTCATCCTTGTCGAGCACGCGGTAGAGGGGAGCTTCTGCGGATTTCTCCAGCATAGGAACAATTTCCTGCGCCTCGAGAACTTCATTGCACACGGAGCAATGGCTGCCCGCGGTCAACCCGGTGTGCGTATAGGTTGGGGCGACGGCCTCATCAATGACCGGGGTGTGCGGCAGTTTGGAAATATCCTCAGTTTTTTGAAGTTATTTCCGGCTTGGCAGGTGTAGGTTATAACGCTCTTTTCGGTGCAGGTGGGCTCCTTCGTTACCTCTCCCGTATCCCATTTATGTTCATGTTCGCCGATAATGGTTTTGTCTTCCATCGGCTCATCCTTGCTCATGTCCGCGCCGGGGACGTAATACTCGATTTTCCCCCTCTGCCGTCAGCTCGGAAACATCCGGCTTGACCTCTATGCCGGGTATAAGTGAACCATTTTTAGAGCAAGATGTGCCGATGCTCACGCTAGATTCGCCGCCCTGCACCTTCAGCTGCGCGTTGTCATAAACCTTAAAGTTTTCACCCTCACCCTTGTTGCCGCCGCCGATGCCTGCGCCACCTTGGCCGCCCGTGGCTGTAACCGTGCCGCCGGAGATGGTGATGTCGCTGCCGTTGCCCAGTCCGCTTCCGCCGATGCTGTCATTCGCAAGGTTGTATTCCTCCGCGAACGCCGTCATGGGCAGGCTTGCGACAAGCAGCAGCGCGATCATGCCTGATAGGAACCGTTTCAGTTTCATTGGATATATCGTCTCCTTCCTCGTCCTGACCCGTACCCGGCGGGCAGGCAGTCGGGGGATTGCATCGGGATATATCCCGATGCAATGGGGTACCCCATTGCAATTCCGTCCTGTCTTTTTCAGGCCTCTATTCCCTGGAGCAGTCCCTGCGCGGAGAATTCATACCGAATCGCCAACGCACGGAAAAGCTCCTGCATGACCTGACGAGCTGTGGCGCGTATGTCCAGACCCTCTACAAAGGAGAGTGCCTGTGCGATCTCGTTCTCCGGCACATTGTATGCCCGCAGACTCAGAGAAAGAAAGCTATGTATTTTTCTCTCTAAGGTCAGCCCATCATCACACGGGCGCGCCATATATCCGCGCATCATTCCCGCCGAGCCGATCCCCAGCGCGTAGAAATCGCTTTCGTCCAGCTCTGGCAGATAAGCGCCGAAGATCTTGTACAGCTCCTTTGCCGTCTCTTGAAAAATGTACTCCAAAGCCTCACGCTGAGAATACACTTCAATGTAAATTTCGCGAAGGTTTTCGTTCATCTCCGTCAGCGTGAGCTGAATTGCCGTTTCCGCCGCATAGACGCAGGCCGGCGGAAGCATCCCTGTGACGTTTCTTGCCGCGCCGAACTGCGCTGAGAACATGAACTGCACAAGCTCCGTCAGCACGCCATCCTTGGCGCGGAAAATGTTCTGGAAACTACTGCAGGAAACGCCGGCCTTCTCAGTAATCTCCGCCATGGTTGACTTTCTGTATCCCTGCTCCAGAAACAGCTTCACACATACTTGCAGAATACGCTTCCTTGTCGGTTGACTTAGATTTGTCGCCGTTGCAGATACACCTCCTGGATTTCATGTTTTTGAACCCCGGGTCTGGTTTGCGCACCAATAGTAACATAACAAGTCCGGTTTGTCAAGAAAAAGGGTCGTTGAACAAAGGGAGATGCGCTGTTAAGGCACATCCCCCTTTGCTTTTGTAGATGGATAGGATGGATTTTGTGTGATTTAAGGTCGATAATTAGGGTTTAGCCTACTTGTGAGCAACGCAAAAAGCAGAGGTGATGATGTCCATACCCTTGCGTAAGTACAGCTCATACGTCAGATAAACTCTTCCTCAAAGCTGGCAGCCCAGGTCTCCATCTTCTCGTAAGGAGCTTGAATATCCTATTTTTTGTTAATAATAACCGTTTTCGTTCTTACCTGTCTGTTTATATGAGTGCCGGAGTCCGAGCAAGCATAATAACTGCCAAAACAGCGAGTACGAATGTTGCCGCTACGATAACTGCTGCGATCTTCTTGTCGAGGGTCCTCTTTTTTGCTCTGCATATCAGCACAGCACAAGTCAAGCACACAGCCGCAGCTGCAAGCGCAATCCCCAGCGTTTCCCATAGCCATGAAAGTTCATATAAGATTTTCATTCGTTTACCACTGCTTTCTGTTCGATAAAATACATAAAAACTGCCGCTCCGATTTATCAATCCGGACAATGGTTTTGCCATGCGAGGGGTCGCAGATATTTACCGAATGTCTTTTGTCCTGTTCTCTTTCATTCCGTGTACTCCAGACCTTCCTCCACGCACCAGCGGATTGCAAGCTCCCGGTACGCCTTCGCCAGATAATCGTACCAACGCTGCTCCAATCCGTGAAAGCGCACAGACTGCTTGAATCGGCGGAATGCGCCTTTTCCCCGGATGGCATAGGCAAGTTCCTCCTGCGCCTTTCCGGGAGAGAGCTGATCAATGAAATCCTCCATGATGCGGTATTGATGAATTTCATACTTGGTCGGAAAGCGAAGAAAACGCTCCGGCGTATTTTCCATTTCAGAAGCAAGAGCTTCGTCCGCCTCTGTCATTTCAGTCATCAGCGGCTCGGCAAGATAAACGGTCTTGCCGGTCGTTGTGTCCCAGAAGCTCATAAATACTTCATTTGCCCCTTCAATCGCTCGAATGACCTGCTGCAGTTTAATTTTCATCTTCCGCAGCACCTCTTGTATTTCTTCCCACTACCGCACGGACAGGGATCGTTGCGTCCGACCTTCTTCTGTTTTTCTGGCTGGGGAGCGGATGGCTTGATGTCTGCAAGCTGTTTCAAAAGATCAGAGCGCATTGCCTCGCTGGGCAATTCCATTGTGAGGATCTGCTTGCGGAAGTCCTCAATGTCCATTTCGCCGGTTTGGAGGGATTTTCGGATGTTCGGACCCAGATAGAGCGACTTGAAGCGTTCCTCCGGTGGCGTCATCTGCATCATCTCATCCGGCGTATAGCCACGGTTGCAGGGCATTCGTGTCGTATTGCTGAATTTGCTGTAAAGTTCAACAAACCGGTTCATGTCTCTGTCAGACCGGAAGCGGATGTTCATTTTATCGAAGTGGTTCAAAACACCCTCAACACTGCCCGAAACAGATCGGACGCCGTAGAGCAGATCGTCAAAGGCGTCTTCCAGCTTATCACCGCTCAGACCAAGCCGTTCTTCCATGAAGCGACGAAGCGCAGCCTTTTCCGGCGTGTCCTCGCAGTAGAAGGGATCATCGTATTCCAGCAGATGCTTCTTGTCAGGCACATAGTATGGTTTGTCCTGCTGACTGCGCTTCGTCTCCGTGAAAAGGTCGATGGAATCACCAATCAGTGTGACATCAATGATCTCACGGTCAAGGGGCTTTGTATGCTTGACATCTGTGTAAAGCTCATCTCTGCCCAGAACATAGTAGCCCTCGCATTCATGACGGGCGATCTCCGTAAAGGCGAGAAATTCATCCTCTGTCACCAGCTTCGGGCTGAGGGAGAAGATGATCTCCTTCGCCTTGTGCAACGGGATGATGCCGTAGAGGTTTGCCATCGCATTGAAATATTTGCGCAGAAGCCGCG
>CAVGIV010000058.1:0-16971 GCA_963629395.1 Paludibacteraceae bacterium
CAAGATAGGAGAAAATGCCATCGGGCATTTTCGAGTATCAAATTCGAGATGGGGGACTGAATGGATAGATATTCAAGGCAATTAAACCTGAATTCCGGTGGCAGCGGCGCAGGCGCGGCAGGCCGGTTCATAAATGAAAGCGTACAAGGGCGTACAGAGTAAAATCTGTACGTCCTTTTTTCGTTAGGAAAAAGCTGATCATGTGCAATGAGGGAGGATTGGAGTATGGACTATACGAATCTGCAGCTGCTGAACCGGAAGGAGAGCATCAACGAGCTGCTGGCACGGTACGGGGTGAAATTCGGCATTTACAAGAATCATACCTTTCATGAGCAGCTGTTTCCGTTCGATCCCATTCCGCGTGTCATCGAGAAAAAGGAATTCGATTACCTCGAGCGCGGACTGACCCAGCGCGTGACGGCTCTGAATCTGTTTATTCAGGACATCTATCATGAGAAAAAGATCATTCGGGACGGTGTCGTGCCGGAGGAATTCGTATATGCCGGCAGCGGATATATGGCACAGTGCGAGGATGTCACACCGCCCAAATCCGTGAGCACGCATATCGCCGGAATTGATCTGGTGCTGGGCAAGGACAACGAGTGGTACATTCTGGAGGACAACCTAAGAGTCCCTTCCGGAGCTTCCTATCCGCTGATGGCCAGGAGTCTGGAGCGAAAGGCGTCGCCCGAAACCTTCCATGATGTACCGATTGCGGACAACCGCGATTATCCAAAGCTCCTTCGGCAGGTAATGGACTATGTCTCCACGGGCGGCATACCGGTGATTCTGACACCGGGGCGCTACAACGCAGCATACTTTGAGCATTCCTACCTGGCAGAACAGACGGGAGCGGTGCTGGTGAACGGGCATGAGCTTCGCGCGGAGGACGATTACCTTTACTTTATCGATTATTCCGGCAGGAAGCAGCGCGTCGGCGTCGTATATTCCCGCATCTCCACGGAGTATCTGGATCCTTTGAATTTCAATCCGGAGTCGCTGATCGGTATTCCGCATATTTACGATGTGTATAAAAAGGGAAACGTTGCCATCATGAATGCGCCCGGAAACGGCGTCGCAGACGACAAGGGCATCTACTATTTTGTGCCGAAAATGATTCAGTACTACCTGGGTGAGGAAGCCATCCTTAAAAATGCACCGACCTATCTTCCGTATTATGAGGACGACATGAAGTTCGTGCTGGAGCATTTCGACCGGCTGGTTCTGAAGGACGTCGCCGAAGCCGGTGGGTACGGCGTTGTTTTTGCCGACAAGATGACGGCGAAGGAGAAGGAGGATTTCATTGCACTTCTGCGCCGCGAGCCGAGACGCTTTATCGCGCAGGAGGTCATCGATTTCCAGGACATCGACATTATGGACAAGAGCGGTATGGTGCCGAGAAAGGCAGACCTGCGCGCATTTGTGCTGATGAGCGATCAGGCAAGAGTCTGGAAGAGCGGTCTGACAAGGTATTCCACGAATCCGGATTCATTCATTGTCAATTCATCCCAGGGAGGAGGATTTAAGGACACATGGGTATTATCTCGTTAGAACAAAAGGACAGCATTCTCTGGCTGGGACGGTACACGGAGCGCGTGTACACGACGATTCGTTTTTTTTCGCAGTATTATGACCGGATGATCGACGGCGAGCTGGATATTCACGAGGAGTTCTGTGCAAGGCTGGAGATTCCGGACATTTATACCGGCAAGGAGGACTTCCTGCGCAGCTACTGTTACAGCAGAGAAAATATGGATTCCATCGCCAGCAACCTCTCAAGAGCCTACGACAACGCCATTGTGCTGCGGGAGATGCTGGGCACGGAGACGCTGTGCTACGTGCAGCTGGCATCCTATGAAATGCAGAAGGCAGCGGTCTCGGATTCGCCGATGATGGAGCTGCAGAAGGTCATGGACAACATCGTTGCCTTCTGGGGCAGTGCAGATGACTCCATTGATGATGTGCAGGTACGGGATATACTGGTGACCGGCCGGCGCATTGAAAGGGTCGATCTGTACGCAAGACTGCGCGTTGGCCGGGATGAAATCCGCCGCTTTGTCATGCGGCTTTCTGCACGGCTTAAGCGTTCGGGACTTCCGTACGCGCCGGAGCATCTGGAGAAGATGCTGATGGACGCATCCCTTCCGGAGCCGGATTACGACGGCATCATCCGTGCCGTAGAGAGTCTGTGAGGAAGGAGTGCTGCACGCAGGGACGTCAGGTTCGCTTTCGATACCGAATGGAGCTCTTCTTCGATGGAAAGGTGCAGGACCATCATTACACGCTGAAGTGCCTGCCGGAAACGAACCTTCGGCAGAAAATTGTGCATATGGAAACCAAGCTGCTTCCGGAGGGGTGTCACTGGGAATCCAGTGATGCCTTTGGCAACCGGAAGCTTCTTGGCGTGCTGCGGGAACCGCACGAGAGCTTCCGCGTTTTGGTTGAAGGAGAGGTGTTATTCACGGAGGCAGGCACCGAGGGAACACCGGTGCTGCGGCTGACGGATGATATGATACTGTATCCTGAAGAGGCAGTGAACCCGGACAAGCTTGGAATATACCGGTATCCTACAAGGCTAACGAGACCCGGGGAAAAGCTCCTGGCCTATCACGAGGCGCTTATGACGGAAGCAAGGCAGGCTGCCGCATGCAGTACGGCGGCGCTTGCTGTTTTTATGATGCACCGGCTGCATGCGGATTTTGCCTATCGGAAGGCGGCGACGGATGTAACTACAACGGCGGAGCAGGCACTGGAGTGTGGGGGCGGCGTTTGCCAGGATTACGCACAGATCTTCCTGGCACTGCTGCGGCTTGCCGGCATTCCTGCCCGGTATGTCACGGGAATTCTGGAGGGCGAAGGGCAAAGTCATGCCTGGGTGGAAATTGCACTGGACGAATATTGGTACGGACTGGATCCGACCAATGACTGCGCAGTTGCATATGCACATGTAAAGATCGGATCCGGCAGAGACTTTTCGGACTGCAGGATCAGCCAGGGTGTGTTCTTTGGCGCTGCGCGCCAGGAGCTGTGTGTGGAGGCCACGGTAACGCCGGTTGAGTGAGCAGAGGAGACTGCCGATTTCAATTGTGAATTAGCCCGCAAGCAGAGCGTTCACGCTGAAACATGGCAGGTGCTGTGCAGAAATCAAGGAGAATAGAAGAATATGATTCAGACAATTACAAGTGTGGAGCTTCCGGTTTGCGAGAACCTGATGATCCGCAAGAACCGGCTGGGCCGTGAAGGAGGCCGGCGGATTTCAATCGTCACAGGCGTTCACGGCGATGAGCTGGAGGGACAGTTTGTGGCCTATGAGCTGGCAAGGCGCTTGCAGAAGGAGCCGGAGAAGCTGACCGGGATTGTGGATATCTATCCGGCGATGAATCCGCTGGGGATTGATACTATAAGCCGCGGTCTCCCGGGCTTTGACCTTGATATGAACCGGATTTTCCCGGGGTCTGAGGAGGGCGATATGAATGAACATATCGCCGATGAGATCCTCACAGATCTGTGCGGTTCGGATTTGGTGATCGATATTCATGCGAGCAACATCTTTCTGACAGAGCTGCCGCAGATCCGCATCAATGTGCTTCATGAGAAAAAGCTTCTGCCGTATGCTGCCCTGATGAACGTGGATTTTATCTGGGTGCACCAGAATGCTACGGTTCTGGAATCCACGCTGGCCTACAGCCTCAACAGCCGCGGGACGCCGACACTGGTGGTGGAGATGGGCGTGGGTATGCGCATTACCAGGGAGTACGGAATGCAGCTCGTGGACGGTATTTTGCATACGATGAAGCGGCTGGGAATTTGGCAGGGAGAGGACTGCGGGGTGCGAAAGCCACTGGTTTGCAACCAGCCGGACGGCGTGGACTTTCTGAATGCGCCGGTGTCCGGGATTTTTATCAAGGAGCTGGAGGTCGGAAGCCGTGTTCAGGAGGGAACGCGGCTTGGAACGCTGGTGAATCCGCTGTCCGGAGAAGAGCTGAGCGTGGTACGGGCCGAGCACGAAGGCCTTCTGTTCACCACGAGAGAGTATCCGGTGGTACAGATCGGGTCCCTGATGGGACGGATTCTGAGACAGTAGGGGGCGGAGATGGAAAAGATATCGGTATATTCCTTTCATTCCCTGTATCGGGATGAATTCAAGGTAGAAGGCTTCCGATTCGGAAGCGGAGAAAAGGCTCTGTGCATTGTGGGAAGCCTTCGAGGCAACGAGTACCAGCAGCTGTATACAGCGGCCCACCTGGTCGCAAGGCTAAAGGCTCTGGAGGCGGAGGGACGCTTTGCCGAGGGGAAGGAAATTCTGGTGATCCCCTGTGCGAATCCGGCCTCCATCAACATCAAAAAGCGCTTCTGGTCGATTGATAACACAGACATCAACCGTATGTTCCCGGGGTATGATGCGGGAGAGACAACGCAGCGGATCGCAGCGGGGATTTTCGAAGGAATCCGGGAGTACGAGGTAGGAATCCAGTTTGCATCCTTCTATATGAAGGGATCCTTTCTGCCGCACATCCGGGTGATGAAGACGGGCTTTGAAAATACGGAGCTCGCGCGCAAATTCGGTCTCCCCTATGTCATGGTGCGCCAGCCGAGGCCGTTTGATACAACGACATTGAATTATAACTGGCAGATCTGGGAAACCGATGCGTTTTCGCTCTATACGACCAACACTGATACGGTTGACCGGCAGAGCAGCCGCGAGGCCATCTCCTCTATTCTGTATTTTATGCAGCAGACGGGACTGATTACAGGGCTGGATATGGAGCAGGAGGCGAGATACAGCGCGTTTACACCGGTGGAATCCCGCATTGCTGAGGATGAGAACCTGATTACGGTGCGCGCGCCGAAGGCGGGGTTTTTCCATGGATATGTGCGGCCCGGTGATGCTGTGAAGGAAGGTCAGGTGCTGGCTCAGATTGACAGTACGCTGGACGCTTCACTCCTGGCGGAGATCACCGCACCGGTCTCGGGGACAATTCTGTTCGCCCATACCGAGAATGTCACCTATTCCCATTCGGCTGTGTTTAAGATAGTAGAGACAGCGAAGGAAAGCTGAACAGCTGCACCTATTTAGCCAGCTCTCGCAGAAAGTCCAGATAGCGCTGCGCCTTGTCGTGGTACATGGACAGAGGATTGGAACGGTCGCATAAGAGCTCCTGCATGAGACCGGTTTCCATGTAGCGGATGATGCGGATCAGCTCCGACGGATTCTGAATTCGCGGCCATTGCTCCAGACTGCACTGCTCGTACATGGCGTCATAGACATCCGGAACGGTGATATCGAGCTCCTCTAAGGCAGAGAGCGCATCGATGTCGGTCTCCATCTTCACGGATTCAAAAAAGAGAAATACAGCCGGATACTGCTCCATGATGCGGGTCTCTGTCTCGAGAATCTCCTTTTGCAGCTCCCAGAAATCCATTCCCTTGCTGCGGATGGAGCTGCGCAGCTCCAAAATGACAAAGCGCGAGAGGTAGCTGTAGAGAAAACCATAATAGCCGGCCTTGCTGCCAAAGTAATGGAACAGCAGTCCCTTGCTGATCTGTGCCTCCTTAACGATGTCATCGGTGCTGGCGTGATGGTAGCCGTTCGAAGCAAAAATACGGAGTCCGGCATTCATCATGCGGTCCTGCTTGTCCTTTTTCAAGTCGTAAAATTTCTCATTCATGGATTTCATAGGCGTGCACCTTCTCCTGCCGCAGGGCTGATTTGCAGGGTCTGCGGATTGTTGACTGATTTGGTCTATACTTGAAAGAGTACCACATTTTCCTATGATATACAACGCTGGCGTCCTAATGGAGAATCATCAGAGGCCTGCGAATTGCAGCTCCCCACTTTCTTTTTGACGGCGACTGGGGTACACTGTTTGGAACAGTGATTTTGCGAATGGGCTCTGAATAGTTACAGTGATTGCAACAGCAATGGCAGCGGCGCTGCAGTATGGAGGGTAGAATGAAGAAATTTAGCAAGCTGGTGGCAGGTGCAGCGGTTCTGGGTGCTGCAGCATACGGAGTGTACAGCTATCTGAACAAGCTGGAAGAGGATTTTGATTACGAGGAGTCGGACATCGAGCTGGAGCCGGCAGGCGAAGAGGCAGCAGAGGACGCAGAGGACAATGTGACAGCTGCGGATGATGCGGCAGAGACCTTCAAGCAGGCGGCAAATCGCGCATATACCACCATCCAGCATGGCTCGAAGCAGGCAATGGATAAGGTGAAGGAAGCCGTCGGCCCGAAGGGCGAAGAGGTTCTCAGCGAGGTTGGCGTTGCGGCCAAGGAGATGGGCAAGACCGTTGTGGAGTCAGCGACGAAGATTCGCGAGATCCTTCAGGAGAAGGACGAGGAGCTCTCGGAGGAGGCTGCAAAGGAGCTGACAGATGCAGCTGCTTCTTCGGATGAGACAGATGAGACGGTAGAGACTGTGTCCTTCGATGTACCGGCAGAGACTGCACAGACACCGGTCGAGGCTCCTGCAGAGGCACCTAGTGCGGAGACAAAGGCCCGGGAGAGTGTCATTGACGAAGTGAATCCGGATAAGACATCCGACACCGATGCTGACATTGAAATCGCACCGGAGGAGCATTACGATTCCTATGTGACGCTCCGGAGTGCTTCCACGGAGCATAAGCCGGAGGAGACTGTAAAGGTATCCGATCTTCCGGAGGTGGAGCAGTTTTTTAATGACGAGATCTGAGCAATAACGACGACACATCGGAGCATGTGCATTCCAAAGGCCAGGGAAGAGTGGTTCTTCCCCGGCCCTTGTTATGAAATCCTGTTATAAAACGGGTAGAGGGAGATTCATTTGAGTAACGAAAAGAAAACTGTAGTTGGCGACCAGCCGATTTACGACGCGTCGTCGCTGGGAGCGCCTAAGATCGCAATCCTGGGCTTTCAGCACGTATTCGCCATGTTCGGCGCCACCGTCCTGGTTCCGCTTCTGACCGGCCTGGATGTATCCACCACCCTTTTGTTCGCCGGACTTGGAACGCTTCTGTTCCATTTCCTGACCAAGAAGAAGGTCCCGGCCTTCCTGGGTTCGTCCTTTGCCTTCCTTGGCGGCTATGCAGCTATTGCACCGCTGAATGCGGATGGTACGCCCAGCGAGCTTCTGCCGTATGCTTGCTTTGGTGTTGCCTGCGCCGGCCTGGTTTATCTGGTGTTGGCCGGACTCTTCCACGTGTTCGGTGCGAATAAGGTTATGAAGTATTTTCCGCCGGTTGTTACAGGACCGATCATCATTGCCATTGGTCTGAACCTGTCCCAGTCGGCAATTTCCAACTGCGAGACGAATTGGTTTATCGCGCTGGTTGCCATTGTTGTCGTTATCGTGTGCAACATCTGGGGAAAGGGAATGGTGAAGATCATCCCGATTCTCCTGGGCGTCATTGCCTCCTACCTGGTGGCAGCCGTAACCGGCAACATCGATTTCACTGCAGTGAAGGAGGCGGCCTGGGTTGGCTTCCCGATTCACTATGAGAACACCGTATTCTCTCTGTTCACCGGCGGCAATCTGGACGGCGGTCTGCTGTTTGCTTCTGTAATTACCATTGTTCCCATTGCCTTTGCAACAATGATGGAGCACATCGGAGATATCTCCGCCATTTCTTCTACTGTCGGCATCAACTACATCAAGGATCCCGGTCTTCACAGAACCCTGACCGGCGACGGACTTGCAACAACGCTGGCATCCTTGTTCGGCGCACCGGCGAACACCACCTATGGTGAGAACACGGGCGTTCTGACACTGACAAAGGTGTTTGATCCGGCCATCATCCGCCTGGCAGCCGTTATTGCAGCGGTGCTGTCCTTCTGCCCGAAGTTTGCAGCGATCATCGAGGTGATGCCTTCTGCCACCATCGGCGGTATTTCACTGGTTCTGTACGGCATGATCTCGGCTGTCGGTGTCCGGAACCTGGTTGAGACGCACGTTGATTTTGCCAAGAGCCGCAACGTTCTGATTGCAGCACTGATATTGGTATTGTCCATCGGCATTAACTATTCCGCTGCCGGTGCCATCAGCTTCGGCGCCATCAGCTTCTCTGGTCTTGCAACCGGATCTTTGGTCGGCATTCTTTTGAATGCAATCCTTCCCGGAAAGGATTACAATTTCGAGGAGGAAGGCCCGAATGTAACCGGCGTGGATCTGCAGATCCACCAGGGAGAGAATTTCGCGGATGAGGCCCAGAAAAATAAGGCCTGAGCTAAATAATTACCAGTCTGTAATGGCTGTGGTTACCTGCCGTCTTCCGATTAATTCGGAAGACGGCTGTTTTATTAGGGAGAAAACGATGGGATACCGGTTCTGCTTTGGCGCCTCGGGAGCGGGGAAGAGCACGAAGCTTCATGAATGGATCATCCGGCAGGCAGGAGAGGCGCTGGATCAGGGAGACCTTTCCAGAACCTTTCTGCTCGTTGTGCCGGACCAGTACACCATGCAGACGCAAAAGGAGCTGGTGCTGGCAGCAGGGGAGCGCGGCGGCATTCTGAACGTGGATGTGCTGTCCTTTGGACGGCTGTCGCATCGCGTCTTTGAGGAGGTGGGAGCGGACCCGCGGGGCGTTCTGGACGACATGGGCAAAACGCTTCTGCTCCGACGGTTGGCGGCCAGGCTTGGCGATCAGCTGCAGGTGCTGCGCCATGGAATGGACCGGCCGGGGATGGCGGCGGAGATGAAATCCGTCATTTCGGAATTCATGCAGTATGGCATCGCACCGACGGAGGTTGGGGAGATGGCAGAGTGTGCAGCCGGGGCAGGGCAGGGAGGACTGTCTGCCAGGCTTTCGGATCTGCAGCTGCTGTACCAGGCGTTTCTGGAGGAGCGCAAGGAGAAGTACCTGACCGGTGAGGAAACGCTGGATCTTCTGGCGGAGGCGGTGCCGGGGTCGGAGCTTTTGAAGGGAAGCACCGTTGTTTTTGATGGATTTACCGGCTTTACACCGGTGCAGAATCGCGTCCTTGCCGCCATTCTGCAGACGGCCGGTGAGGTTGTTTTCGCATTGGACTACGCGGAGGACGGCGGGACGCCGATCGAGGAGGTGCTCGCAGGCGCACCGTATGAGGAGCAGGATCTGTTCTATCTCACCCGCAAAACAGCGGCGCAGATCACCCGGATGGCACAGCGGGCGGGAGTTATGCACGGCAGTGACGTTTTGCTCAGAGAAACGCCGCGGTTTGCCGGCGAGCCGGCGCTGCGGCATCTGGAGAAAGCCCTGTTCCGCTACCCGGTGCAAAGCTATAGGCGGACCGGAAAAGGAAACGCCGCATCGCCGGCGGATACCCAGACGGAGGACATGCCACAGACGATGGAAAAGGCGGAAAAAGAACTGCCGGTCCACCTGTTCCTGTCGAGCACGCCCGAGGAGGAGGTGCGCCAGACCTTTCTGCAGATCCGGCATCTGATGGAGGAAAAGGCATACCACTACCGGGACTTTGCCGTTGTTACCGGTGACCTTGCCGGATATGAGGATGCACTGCGCCTGGCTGCGCAGCGCTACGACATGCCGGTTTATCTGGACACGAACCGCGCTATTTTGCAGAACCCGCTGACCGAAACCATACGCGGCGCATTGGAAATCGGCGCGGGGGATTATTCCTACGAGACGGTGTTTCGTTTCCTTCGAAGCGGCCTGATCGGAATGACCAGGGAGCAGATAGATCGTTTGGAGAACTATTGCCTGAAGAGGGGAATTGCATCCAGGAAGCGCTGGGAGACAACCTTTGATCCGGAATTTGAGGATGCAAGAACGACCTTTCTGAAGGCCATTGCACCGCTTCAGGACCAGGGACGCGCGTCGGCAAAGGAGCGCACAGAGAACCTGTACCGATTTCTTCTGGGCATACAGGCCGGAGAACAGATGCTGGAGCGGGCAGAGGAATACGAGGCTGCCGGCGAGCAGGCACCGGCGATGGAATACCGGCAGATTTACGGGGCAGTACTCCGGCTTTTGGACCAGATCTATGAGCTTTTGGGAGAGGAGCTGACACCGGCCAGGGAGTTTCTGGAGCTGATGGAGGCCGGCTTTGCCGAAATTCGCCTCGGTACCCTGCCGCAGCAGGTGGACCGGATTCTCATCGGCGACATTGAGCGAACACGACTCTCGCAGGTGAAGGTATTGTTCTTCCTGGGGGTAAACGACGGATGCATTCCGAAGAATTCCTCCAAGGGGGGAATCCTCTCCGATCTGGACCGGGAATTTTTGAAGGAATCCTCTCTCTTTCAAGGCGGCGGGCTGGAGCTGGCTCCGACGCCGCGGGAGCAGATGTATACGCAGCGGTTGTATCTGTACATGAACCTGACAAAGCCAACTGCGGAGTTATATGTATCCTATACCAAGAGCGATGCCGACGGCGGCAGTCTGCGGCCCTCATACCTGATCGGCCTTTTGCGGCAGATGTTCCCCCAGCTGGAGCCGGAGCTTCCTGAGGAGCGATCCGCTGCCTGGCAGCTGGCATCGAAAAAGGATGCCGGAAGATATCTGGCCGCATCGCTTCGCAGCTATGCAGACGGCTTGTACCTGCAGGATCAAAAGCGTCAGCAGGAGTTTCTGACGATGTACGGCGTAATGTACAAGGCTGGAACTAAGACAGAGGCGCTGCGGGATGCCGCCTTTTGCCGCTATCAGCCAAGGCGCCTTTCGAAGGAGACGGCCCGGAAGCTCTATCACGGACTTATTCGCGGCTCGGTGACGCGCCTGGAGACGGCGGCGGCCTGCTATCTGCGCCAATACCTGCATTACGGTCTGCATCTTCAGGAACGAGAGGAATATTCCTTTAAGGAAAATGATTCGGGCACGATTCTGCATGAGAGCATCCGCAGCTTTGGCCAGCTTTTGAAAAAAAATGGTATCTCCTGGCTGGAGTACACCGATCAGCAGAGCCGGGAGCTGATCGATTTTGTACTGCAGAATACGGCGGGGACATACCGGGAACAGGTCCTTTATGCAACGCAGCGAAACGCATATCAGCTGGAAAGACTTCGCAGGATCCTGCTAAAGACCGTGGAGGTGCTCCAGTATCAGCTGCAGAAGGGCGATTTTCTTCCGGAGGCGCTGGAGCAGCCGTTTGGATACCGAGGTGAAATCGCATATTCGCTTCCGGGCGGCGGAACGCTGATCCTGGAGGGGCGGATTGACCGGGTGGATCTTGCCAGGCAGGACGGCCGGATTTATATCAAAATCATTGATTATAAGTCGGGGAATAAGGATCTTGCTCTGTCCAAAATCCGTGCAGGCCTCCAGCTCCAGCTTCCGCTCTATCTGGAGGCGCAGAGAAGAGAGCTTAGCAGGCTGCATCCGGGGACGGAGGTTATTCCGGCAGCAATGCTCTACAACCGCTTTGATAATCCGGTGCTCTCGGTGAGGGATTCCGCGCCGGTGCTAAAGCTCCTCACTGCGGGGGAAGAGGAGGCGGCCAGGAGGACCAGCGAGGATCTGGTGCGCAAACAATTGCGGCCAAACGGAATGGTGGGTGCGGAGGATGATATTCTGGTGCACCTGGACCACGCACTCTCTTGCGGCAATGTGACATCGGACGTGGTGCCAGCCGGCCGGAACAAGGACGGCACCCTTCGCTTTAGCAGACACACCTTTACCAAAGAGGAATATGAGCAGATCATGCAGCAGGTGGAGAGCCGGATCTGTCAGCTTGCGGAGGATATTCTGGAAGGAAGAACCGACGCAAGTCCGGTGCGGTATGACGGCAACACGACGGCTTGCACGTACTGCCCTTACCGGGATGCCTGCGGCTTTGACCGCAGAATTCCGGGGTATGACTATCGGGATCCGGAGGAGCTGCAGTAATATCGTTGAAACAGACAGTAGGGATAGTATCATGGCAATTGAGTTTACCGGTCAGCAGCAGAAAATATTGAACGCAAGAGGCCACAATATTCTGGTCTCCGCGGCAGCAGGCAGCGGCAAAACGGCCGTCCTTGTGGAACGCATTGTGCGGATGATCAGCGAAGGGGAGCATCCGATGGATATCGACCGCCTTCTGGTGGTGACCTTCACAAGAGCTGCAGCCGCCCAGATGCGCGAGCGCATCGCAAAGGCGATCGCTGAGCGCATTGCGAAGGCACCCGAGGACCGCCATCTGCAGAGGCAGGAAACACTGCTGCATCATGCGCAGATTACAACCATTGACAGCTTCTGCAGCTTCCTTCTGCGCAATCATTTCAGCGAAATCGAGCTGGATCCGGGATTTCGGCAGATGGATGAAACGCAAAGCCGCCTTCTGAAAAAGGATGTTATGAAACGGTTCCTGGAGGAGTGCTACGCGCAGAAGGATCCGGATTTTCTTGCCTGCGTGGAGTGCTTTTGTCCGGGGAAAAGCGATGAGGAGCTGGAAAGGCTGATTGAAAGGCTTCATTCGGCATCAGAGGCACAGCCGTTTCCCGAGGAGTGGCTTGAAGCAAGGAAAGCGGACTACGATGTGCCGAACGTGGAGAGCCTGCTGACTCTGCCATGGTACCGGGGGCTTCTGGGGGATACGGTGCAGAATCTGCCGGAACTTGCGCAGATGCATCAGGTAATGCACCGGCTTGCGGCAGAGCCGGACGGACCGTATCCGTTTCTGGATCAGAATGAAAAGGAGTCAGAAGAGCTCTTTGGACACCTGGAGCGGGAATCGGCACGGCTGCGCGGGCTCCTTGCGGCAGATGGAACGCCGGGAGAAATCGCAGAAAGAACCGAGAAAGTCAGAAATAAACTGCGAAGGCTTCTTGACTATTCCTTTGACAGGCTTCCCACGATTCGTAAAATCGGTGAGACCGGAATCAATCCGGAGAAAAAGGACAAGTACTCTAACCTGCGTAAGGCATTGAAGGGGCGCATGGCGCGGCTTGCGGAGAACATCGGGGAGGATCCGGAAGTCGTTCTGGCTCAGATGCAGATGGTGAAGGGACCGGTGAAAACGCTGGTGGATCTGACACTTGGCTATCGGCACCTTTTGTGGGAGGTAAAAAAGGAGAAAAATCAGATTGATTTTTCGGATCTGGAGCATCTGGCACTGGATATTCTCGTAAAGCGCGAGGCCGACGGGACCATCTGTCTGCGGCCTGCGGCACAGGAGCTGGCATCCTATTACGATGAAATCCTGATTGATGAATACCAGGACAGCAACGATGTGCAGGAGCTTTTGCTCTCGGCAGTGGCAGGAGAGAAGAACTGCGGTTTTGCCTGCGAATCAGGAAAGCTCCGGGAACGGTATGCGCGGTTTATGGTGGGCGATGTTAAGCAGAGCATTTACCGGTTCCGGAATGCGCGTCCGGAGATTTTCGAGGAGAAATTTGACACCTATGCCTTCGACGATGCGCAGACGCAGCGAATTGATCTGGATCAGAATTTCCGGTCCAGAAAAGAGGTTCTGGACGCGGCCAACGGCATTTGCGGCAAGCTCATGCGGCGGGAAATCGGCGGCGTAGAATATGATGAAACAGTATCCTTAAAGCCGGGTGCGCGGTATCCGGAGGCCGATTGTGAGGACGCCGGACATGGCTGCACGCAGGAACGGGCGGTGGATCCCTACCAGGCGGAGCTCCTGCTGGTGGATGACGGTGCGCAGGTGGATAAAGGGCAGACGGCAGAAGATGGCCAGACCTTGGGATCCCATTCCGGAGCCGATGAGAAGCAGGCGCAGGGACGGGCCTTTGGAGAGTCGGACGCAGAGGACACTGCGGAGGACGAGGTGGCGGCCCTCTCCCGGGCCAAAAAAGAAGCTCTTGCGGTCGCCCAGCGGATTCGAAGCCTTATGCTGCAGATGAAGGTGACGGATGAGGAGAGCGGGATGCTGCGGCCGCTGCGCTACGGGGATATCGTTCTTTTGCTGCGGTCTACCGCGGGCAAGCAGGATGCATTTCGTGAAATCTTTGAGAAGGAGGGAATCCCTCTCTATATGGAGTATAAGGGAGGGTATTTTGCGGCGGAGGAAATCCGAACAGTGCTGGAGCTTTTGCGGGTGCTTGATAATCCGCGGCAGGACATCCCCTTTTACGGAGTGCTGCGCGGCTTTTTTGGCGGCTTTACGCTGGATGAAATCGGAGAGCTGCGGGCAGTATATCCGGAGGACAAGGAAAAGCTCCTATACGACTGCGTTGTGACCGCGGCAAAAGGAGAATTCGTGGATGCGGCGCTGGCAGGTAAATGCCGGAAGCTGATTGACTGGATTGGTTATTACCGGGAACGGGTTACACTGATGCCGGTTCACGAGCTGATTGGGGAGCTGGTGCGTGGGAGCGGATACGAAAACTACGTTCGCGCATTGCCTGCCGGTGAGAAGAGGGCGGCAAATGTAAAGTCGCTTCTCGCAAAGGCGGTTGCCTTTGAGCAGGGGGGCAATGCAGGGCTGTTCCGGTTCCTTCGCTACATTGATCAGATGCATGCCTTTGACGTGGATCTGGGAGAGGCGAATACACTGGATGAGCATGCCAATGTTGTACGAATGACGACAATCCATAAGAGTAAGGGATTGGAGTATCCGGTCTGTATTGTCTGCGGACTGGGTTCTGGGCATGTGTTTAGCAGAGATTTGTCCGGAAGCCTTCTTTTGGATGAGGATCTGGGAATGGGGATCAGCTATGCGCAGCCGGAGCTCCATACACGGATTGGAACACTGCGCCGGCGTGCAGTGGCGGAGAAAATTGCAAGAGCGTCTCTGGGCGAGGAACTGCGGGTTCTGTATGTTGCGATGACGCGGGCGAAGGAAAAGCTGATTCTGTGCGGTTACACGAAGGATGCCGATAAGCTCCTGACAAAGGCATACATGCAGCTGTCTTCTGTTCTGCTTCCTGCAAAGCACCTGCCGGTTTCGACGATCCGTGAGGCAAATGGGTTTCTGCCGTTGATTCTGGAGAGTATAGAGGCTTTGAAGGAAGAAGGAAAGGAACCGGTCCGCGTGGAACGGGTGTCCATCTCGGACCTTGCACTTTCTGAGGCGGAAAATCAGATGACGCAGGGAATTCTTCTGAAAACGCTGGAGCAAATCGAAACGGCCGGTCGGGAAAAGCTGCCGGATCCTGTGCTGGCGGAGGCTCTGCGGAGGCATTTGGAATACCGATATCCGTATGAGAATCTGCAAGGACTGTTTACGAAGACGACGGTTTCGGAGCTGAAGCGAACATCTATGCTGGAGGAGTGCGAACAGAAAATGCCGGGGGAAGGCGCGGCAGACCTTTATCCGGAGATAACGCTTGCCGCCGCGGACGCGGAACGCGCAGAAGGAGAAGAGCAGCCGCGGAATGTACAGGAGCTCCTTCCGGTTCCGCGGTTTGCCATGGAGAGTGAGAAGACGCAGAGGCTTTCCGGTGCGGCGCGAGGCACAGCCATTCACCGGATGTGTGAGAAGATTGATTACGCCTCCTGGCGCAGTCCGGAAGCGGTGACAGCTGCGCAGTTCCGAACCCGCGTGGAGGAGCTTCTGGTGAGTGGAACCCTTCCTGCGGAATATGGGCCGGTACTGACGCCCTCTGTTTTCCTTCCGTTTCTGAAAACGGATGTGGCAAAAAGGATGGCTGCTGCTGCAGAGCGGGGGACCCTTCGGCGGGAACAGCCCTTTGTTATGGGGATCCCTGCAAGCCAGATGGACCCCGCATTCCCGGATGAGGAAACGGTTTTGATTCAGGGTATTATGGATGCTTTCTTTATAGAAGGAACTGGAGATGAACGGCATTGCGTTCTGCTGGATTACAAGACGGACTGGGTGAAAACCGGAGATGAGCTGCGCGAGCGCTATAGAAAGCAGATGCAGATCTATGCGCAGGCACTGGAGAATATGCTGCGGATTCCGGTTACGGAGAAAATATTGTACTCCTTCCATCTGGGAAGGTGCTTTTGGATTTGATAAACAAAGAATAGCGAAAGAGGGACGGATGGAAAAAGAACTGCTGTTAAAGCGCGCGGGGGAGTTGGCCGGGCGCGCCTATCAAAATGGCTATGTGACACATACGGACTTTCTGACAGAGGGAGAGCGGATGGATTTTCTCTCTGCGGCAGCCGGCGGGAGGAGACAGAATACCGGTGTATATAAGGGAGTAGAGTGGGTGCTGCACGGGGGCTGGGAGGAAGCAGAGCGAAGCGTTTTGTATTTCCTTCCGGATTATATGGAGGCGGAGGATTTCCTGCGGCAGCAGGACGAGGATCCGGAGGCAATTTCGTGCCTGGCGATAACGCCGGTGAATCGGCGCTTTGCAGAGCCCCTGACGCATCGGGATTACCTTGGAGCGCTGATGAATCTCGGAATTGAGAGAGACCGGATCGGGGACATTCTGATAGGGGATGAGCGGGCGTTTGCATTTGTGCTGGCAGACAATGCGGAAATGATCTGCCGGGAGCTGATTCGGGTGCGGCACACCAGTGTGACCTGCCTGCGTGTAGCGCCGCAGCAGTGCAGCGCGCGGCCGGAATATGAAGAAAAGGAGGGATCGGTTTCTTCGGAGCGGCTGGATGCAATTCTTGCGATGGTTTACCACCTGGCAAGAGGGAAGGCTCAGGAGCTGATTGAACGCGAGCTGGTTCTGATCGACGGAAAGCCGGCCTTCAGCGGAGGCTATGACCTGAAACCGGGCAGCCGTGTTTCGGTGCGCGGTTACGGCAAGTTCCAATATCTGGGCGTAGGGAACCAGACGAAGAAGGGACGATTCTATGCGCGTGTAAAGGTGTGGAAGTAGGCAGAGATGTCGTATTGTCAGAATTTTTGGAAATTTCTATTTTTCGAAAAAACTACTTGCAACCCCGCAAGCGGAGTGGTAGTATACAACCTGTCGCCGATGAGGGAACAAAACACGGCGGCTCACGGAAGCAGAAATGCTTGCTTCGAAAAAGAATTTGAAAAGAAATTCAAAATTCTTGTTGACAAGCTTCTGAAGAAGTGATATTCTAAATGAGTTGCGGCTCATGAGAGCAGCAAACGAAACCTGCCTCGCAGGTGAGCAT
Organism: Paludibacteraceae bacterium; assembly: GCA_963629395.1. Classification (GTDB taxonomy): domain Bacteria; phylum Bacillota; class Clostridia; order Lachnospirales; family Lachnospiraceae; genus CAG-791. Next base: position 16,929 of record CAVGIV010000058.1, read on the forward strand.
CGAAAGATGCATGAGAACATTCTCAATCACATAGTGACAATCA
>CAVGIV010000059.1:0-16821 GCA_963629395.1 Paludibacteraceae bacterium
GGATGGCCAAGCGCTATCCGGAGATTCTGCGCACGGAATTCACCGGGATGAAGAGAAAGTTCGGCGGCCGCCACAACTCCTGCCCGAGCAGCTATGCCTTCCGGCATTTCTCGGCGGAGCTGGCCTCCCATCTGGCGGAGCACTATAAGGGACAATCGAACATTGTGGCCTGGCACGTCAGCAATGAATACGGCGGAGCCTGCTATTGCGCAAACTGTGAGAACGCCTTCCGCGCCTGGCTGAGGGACAAGTACGGCACCCTGGAGGCTGTAAACTATGCCTGGAATACCCATTTCTGGGGACATACCTTCTACGAGTGGGATGAGATTGTGGCGCCGAACCTTTTGAGCGAGCACTTTGAGGAGCGTAGGAGCATGTTCCCCGGCATTACGCTGGATTATCGGCGCTTCATGTCGGACAGCATGCTGTCCAATTTCCGTGCGGAATACGCTGCGATCAAAAAATGGATTCCCGATGCCAGCATCACCACAAATCTGATGGGGCTGTATCCCGGACTGGATTACCGGGAATGGGCTAAATATCTGGATTTTGTCTCCTGGGACAATTACCCTTCGGCGGATGAGAAGGCGGCGGACATCGCGTTTAAGCACGATCTGATGCGGGGATTGAAGCGGGATCTTCCGTTCTGCCTGATGGAGCAGACGCCCAGCGTATCCAACTGGCTGCCAAGCGCTACCTTAAAGCGCCCCGGTGAGATGCGGATGGTCAGCTACCAGGCGGTCGCACACGGCGCTGATACAATTATGTTCTTTCAGATGCGGCAGAGCCCGGCCTCGTGCGAGAAATTCCACGGCGCCATCATCCAGCATGTTGGGAACACGCAGAACCGCGTATTCCGGGAGTGCGCGCAGCTGGGAGCGGAGCTGCAGCAAATCGGCGGTGCGACGCTGGGCAGTATGGCTCAGCCGAAGGTGGCGATACTGTACGACTGGGACAACCGGTGGGCGATCGAGGGATCGTCGGGACTGTCCCTTGACATTGAATATCCGGAAGAGGTTATGCAGTATTACCGGCCGCTCTTTGACGCCAACATCGATGTGGATGTCGTCGGCATGGAGGAGGAGCTGTCTCGCTATCAGCTGGTGATCGCGCCGGAGCTGTATATGGTTAAGCCGGGCGTGAAGGACTCTCTGGAGAAATTTGTTGAGAGGGGCGGAACGCTGGTGTTGTCGCTGTACTGCGGCATCGCAGACGAACATGACCGCGTGGTCTGCGGCGGATATCCGGGAGAGCTCCGGAGCCTTGCGGGGATCTGGATAGAGGAATTCGATGCGCTGAAGGAGAAGGAGAACCGCTTTGTCTGGAACGGAAAGGAATATCCGGCACGGTATGCCTTTGCCATTTCTCACTGCGAGGGGGCCAAGAGCCTTGCTGCATATCAGAGTGATTTCTATGCGGGAACGCCGGTTCTGACGCGCAGCGAATACGGAAACGGCCGGGTGTACTACGTCGGAACGAGATCGGACGAAGCGTTCTATCGTGATTTCATGCAGATAATCTGCACGGAGGCCGGAATTGTATCCTGCGCGGCAGGGCTTACGGAAGAGGTTCCCGAAGAGATGGAGATCACAAGGCGCTGCAGCGAAAAGGGTGAGTTCTGGTTTTGCCTGAATCACAAGGAGGAAGAAACGCAGCTGGTGCCGCAGATCCCGGTTACGGATGTGATCATGGGACAAAGCTACGCGGCAGGAGAGCGGATCCCGTTTGCTGCGTATGATGTGAAGATTCTGAGGAAGTGATTTTTCATGACTTGTGGAAACGCTGATTGAGGCGTTTCTCTAAGTCAAATTTGCGGATTGTGAGCGAAATTGATATAATCACATTGCATCACAAAACATCACAAATTTTGAAAATGATCACAAAGAATCACAAAATCATGGAGAAACGCGGCATGCAGTATGGCATCAGTCCCTTTACCAGAACACCCGGCGTGGCAGGGAAAGCACTCATAGACACCCATTTCTCGGAAGAGATTATTGCTAATTTCGAGAGTCCGGAGTCATATAAGTATGTCTATAAGATTGTTGGACTTAGAGGATCCGGAAAATCGGTAGAGTACTCCAGAGTGATGGACCATTTTCGCCAGAAGGATGAGTGGCTTGTATATGCACTGTCTGCCGGTGGAGATCCTCTGAACACACTGATATCTATGCTGAGCAGAGCTTCATTTGTTGAGAAAAATCAGCAGAGCGTGGTTCGCCGTACGGCAGGAACCGTTGGTGGGAATATCGCTTTTTTTGCTGCGCAAGCGAGCACGGAGATGTCCGTAAATACTGCGGAGAATCCAAATTACTATTCTGCAGAGGCAACCCTAAAGGAGATGTTGGCTGGGGCGAAGGAGAACGGATTTCATGTTCTGATTGGAATCGATGATATTGCAAAATCAGACGATATGGTTGAATTTCTCTCCATTATTGGCACGGTTCTGATGGAACCGGACAAGGATGTTCGCTTTATTTGTACGGGAATTTCAAAGAATATTGAGGATTTTGTTACGGTGCCGCATCTGTCCTTTTTTGTGCGCAATGAGTCCATTGTGATGAAGCCCCTTGATCTTCACGCTGTTGCCGCAAAATACCGGGTTCTCCTGGGAGCAGAGAAAGAGGACGCGGTCAGGCTGGCCCAATTTACAAAGGGCTATGCATATGCCTATCAGGTGCTGGGGGAGATTTGTTTTAAAGCAGGAAGGACAGTTGTTGACAAAGAAATCCTGGATAGCTTTGATGACGCAATGGCTCCGCAGTACGATCTGATTTGGGGAACGTTAACAGAAACGGAGAAGGAGCTTGTCAGAATTATTGTGATGGGGGCAGGCTCTGTGAAAGAGATAAAAGAGAAAATGGAAAAGCCATCGGGTTTTGCATCCCTGCGAGATCGTCTGATAAAAAAGCATTTGCTACTGGCGGAGCAAAGGGGAACTGTCTCGATACCGCTGCCAAGATTCCGGGAGTATGTGGATCTGTGGCAATGAGGCGGACGGTGACATACACAGCGGAGAAAATGATGCATGAGTATTGGTTAATGCACAAGGATGTACCCTGTGCTTCCATTGCAATTGATCCGGATTCCGGAAGAATTACGTCTTATCGGGAGAGAAACGGGGAATATTCCCCATTCCTTGGAAACTGCGATTTGGCGAAGATAAACAGGTGGTGGAGGCTGCGTTCGGTTCCTGCCTCGAGAGAAGTCATGCAAAGGGTGATTCGCGATGCCGGCTGCATCACGCCGGAGGAGTATCTGGAGAAGAATCTGGCTCTTAGTATGACGGATGCATACTGGGTTTGCCCCGTCTCCTCTGGTTTAAAATACCAGGATGTAAGCTTTCGGATCATCGCAGAGCGAGGCTCCGGAGTCATTCCATATCATCACGTGACGTCCTACGATCCCAACGCGTCGCTGGGCGGTCAGATGGACAAATATTGGGACCTCAGAGGAGATGAACCGGTTCTTGTAAAGGAGAGCTATCGAAATTACGGGCAGCAGGCATGGAATGAGGTCTTTGCAACATACATTCATGCTAAACAAAATGCCGGAGTACCATATGTCTCGTACCGCGCAAAACGGCTGGAGGACGGCGGGATCGCATGCATATGCCCGATTTTTACATCGGATCGAATCGAATTTGTATCGGCGTATGAGCTGCTGGAAAGTGACAAGATGCCGAATGATACGAATAACTATCAGGCATACATTGAAATCGCTGTGAGAAACGGAATCGACAGGCGGTGCATGCAGGAATTCATGGACTATCAGACGATGACGGATTTTCTGATCAGCAACACCGATGAGCATCTCCTGAACTTTGGCGTTCTGCGGGATGTTGATACCCTGCAGCTCCTTGGGCCGGCACCCATCTTCGATTCCGGCAACAGCATGTTCTATTCGGAAAACAGAGCGGTGTCGTATTCCAGGGCGGAGCTTCTGGAGAGAAAGATAACCGGCTTTTATCAGACAGAGGAGAAGATGCTTTTAAACGTTGCAGATCCCGGAATTGTGAAGCTGGATCTGATGCCGGATCGGCAGGAAGTAATGGACTTTTTCTCGAGGCAGGGGATTCCGGAGCAAAAGGCGGCGTTTATTGCGTCGAATTACCAGATAAAGCTCCAGATGGCAGATGAGCTTCAGCATGGGAAGAAGATTTCGCTGTATAGGGAGAGGCAGAAGGCGTTATGACAGCTTCCGCAGTTGTCATAACGCCGAAACCGCTATATCAGACCGGACTTTCCGGGAAGATATGATGAAGGCTCTTCGGGAGTCGGAGTAGATTCGTTTTATTACAACAAGACATGAACAAGGGGCCGCCTTTATGGCAGATGTGGTGGGCCGTCTGACGGGAAAGGCCGGCGTATGCCTCTCAACGCTTGGACTGGGCGCCACGAATCTCGTGACCGGTGTAGCGGACGCCAACAGTGACGGGGCACCGCTTGTTGCGATTACCGGGAGAATCGCAAACTCTCCGCACAGCTCAGGGACCTGCAGTTGTAGTATCCGGTTTTCTGTGTCAATAAGACGGCGTTTCCCATACAAGTCCGGCACCGGTGCGCATATAGGAGGGAACTGTTTCGGAGAAGACCTCCAGCCCCATAGCTCCGGTACAATGGCAGACACCGGCGCAGGCAATATTGCTGTGTTGGAACCAATCTGCTGTCCTTCTGATACGGACAGGGTCTGGTGGAACCAGATGCGTTCCGCCAAAAACGGCGTGAATGGTTTTGCCTGGGAAGCGCTTTAGCACTGTGGAAAGGATATTCCGGATACCGTGGTGTGCACATCCCGTCAGGACGACTAAGCCTGCAGGGACATCGACAACACAGACCTGTTCCTCCGGGAAGGAATCCAAAGTGAAGGACCCATCCGCCAGTTCCATTACGGAGGATGGATGGACTGCCTCTTCCTGTTCCGGAGACGGGAAGTTGCCTAATAGGTAGATGTTCCGGCCAATTGCTACCACATCATCAGCAAGGCAGCGAAGCCCTGTCATCCTGTTCTGAAAGAACCAGGCAGGCTCCATCGGAGGACCGACAAGCTCAATGGTTTGAGCATAGGTTTCCTGCAGCGGTGGATCATAACGGTGGTCCCACCATTTCCGGGTGAAGAAGCCGGTATGCGCATAGACCGGAACATCGGAAGACAGGACATCTGTCAGTGATAGAAAGCCGCCGCAGTGGTCTCTGTGGTTGTGGCTGAATGCAACGGCAGTTGTTTCATGGAGATCAATTCCGAGTCTCCTTGCATTTCGAAGGCACGCGCCGCGCTCTCCTGTGTCGAAGAGAAGATGATCCGCACCGTCTTCCAGATAGATGGACAGGCCGTATTCTGCCTCTAAATTCGGATCGAGTGAGGTGTTTTCGGATAAGATCGTAAGTTTCATAGTGAGCTTCGAACCTTCTAAAACGGGGGAAACGCGACGCGTTTCCCCCGTTTGTTTCATCTCGTGTCTATAGTAAAGGATTGAGAGAAAAGAACGTGTTGTAGTTCTTACTGTACATTAACCGTGCGCTGGAAAGTATCGATCCAGGCTTCCTTGTTCTCGGCAATGTAAGACTCATCGAACTCCTTCAGAGCGTTCATGGACTCCTCGCCAAAGGCAAGATAGCTCTTTAAGGAATCATCCATGGTGGCATTCTTGTTCACAGGAGCCTCGTTCATCACTTCTGCAATCTTATTCTGTGTGCTCTCACTGATGAGATATTCAACATACAGCTGTGCAAGCTCAGGATTCTTGCAGTTCTTTACTACATTTACAGTAGCAGGAGCAGAGAAGGAACCCTCAGAGGCATCGGTCCAGACCATGTTCAGGCCGCTTTCCGTGAGGCTGGGCATATAGATGTCCATGAAAACAGCGATATTGGCCTCGCCAGTCGTAAAGGCATTCACTACATCAGATGTGGTGGTATACCAAAGATCAATGTTGTCCTTCTTTTCCTGCATAAGCTCCATAGCAGGTGTTACATCCTCCTGGCTGCCGCCAAGATCCTCTGCCAGAGCAACCAGAAGGTAAGGGCCGGCAGTGGATGTCATGTCAGGGAGTGCTACCATGTGAGCATACTGATCATCGAACAGATCCTCATAGGACGTAGGTGCCGGAAGTCCTGCCTGCTCCAGGGCATCTGCGTTGTACATGATGCCGTAGCGGTCCAGAGAGTAGCAGGGGCCATAGCCGTCTGCATCTACAGCGATGTCATACAGATCACCGAGACTGGTCACGACATTGGTGTCAATCTTTTCAAACAGTCCCTCACTGTTGCCGGTCTGGGAAAAGCTTCTGGAAAGCATAGCAACATCCGCTGTGGGATCGTCCTTCTCAGCCATCAGCTTGTTGATACGGTCACCATTGCCGCTGGTGGGGTCTACAACGATGGTGCAGTTGTACTGCTTCTCGAAGTCCTCGGAAAGAGTCTTCAGACTGGTTTCTGCCCAGCCCCACGTAGCAACGACGAGCTCTGCGCCGCCGAAGTCCTGCGTAGTCTCCGATTCTGCAGAAGAATCTGTACTCTCAGTGGCTGCAGCCTCTGAAGTTTCTGCAGTCGCGGCCGAGGTATCCGCAGAGGATTCCTCCTGGGTGCTGCCGCAGGCCGCGAGGCCCATGACCATGGTCATGGACAGCATGAGTGCCCAAATACGTTTGTTTTTCATAATAGTCCTCCTTTTGCTGCAATCATTTTCTGCAGCGGTTCAGTATGTTGCGGCAATGATTCAGCATCATCTCCTTATCTATGACTGGCCGATGCTGAATCATCACTATATATACAGAGATGCTGTGGAGGGAGTGACAGAAGAACCTCGCTGCCCTCCGGCATGTCCGTATATTCATGGATTGCAGGGTATACCGTCTCCTCAAAACAGCCGGAAACCTCCAGCCGGGTGGTATGGCCCTTATAGGTGGCACTTTTCACGGTGCCGCGAACGGTATTGACACCTTCCTGGGCGGCAGGAAGGATATTTTCCGAGCGAATGGCAAGGATGCAGGCATCGCCATCCTTTAAGTCGGATGCAGAGGAGGCCGGAACCTGAAGCTCATGGGATCCGCAGCGAATCAGACGCATCGCTCCATCTGTTCCTGAGACGGTTCCGTGCAAAAAGGTGGAAAATCCCATGAAATCGGCAATAAAAGGAGAGGCCGGCCGATCAAAAATATCCTGCGGCGTTCCGATTTGAAGAATCTGTCCGGCGTTCATAACAATGACGCGGTCCGCCAGCGACACAGCCTCCTCATGGTCGTGCGTTACGATAATCGTGGTGATGTCGAGCTCTTTCTGAATACGCTTGATCTCCACCTGCATTTCGATGCGAAGCTTGGCATCCAGGTTGGAGAGAGGCTCGTCGAGAAGCAGAATGGATGGACGCGTTACAAGAGCACGTGCCAGAGCAACGCGCTGCTGCTGGCCGCCGGAGAGCTGACGCGGATAGCGTTTTTCGGTGCCGGTAAGCTTCACCAGAGCGAGCATCTGCTCTACACGTTCCTTGATTTCTGCCTTTGGGAGCTTCTGCAGCTTTAGGCCGAAGGCAACGTTTTCATATACGCTCATGTGAGGAAACAGCGCGTAATTTTGAAAGAAAATACCAATATTGCGGCGGTAGGAAGGAACGGAAACAACGCTTTTCCCGTCCACCAGAATCTCTCCGGAGGTCGGCTCTGCGAAGCCGGCAATCATGCGGAGTGTTGTTGTCTTGCCGCAGCCGCTTCCGCCGAGGAGAGCAATCATTTCACCATCCGCAGCTTTCAGGTTCATCGAGTCGACGGCGGTGAAATCACCGAACCTCTTGGTGAGTCCTTGTAATTCCAAAGTAGCCATAATGTGTACCTTTCATTTCATGATATCAGGTCTAAAGGTCCAAAACTATTTGACAAACATATCCAGTCCGACCAGCTTCTCCATCAGAACAATCAAGACCAGCGAAGCCAGAATCAGCAGCGTGGATATCGCTGCTAATGTAGGATCAAAGGTCAGCTCCATGTAGTTCATGATACGGATGGGCAGCGTAATAAATTTCGGAGTGGAGAGGAGACTGCTCAGTGCGACCTCATCAAAGGAATACAGGAAGGCCAGCAGCGCACCTGCTACGATTCCGGGTCTGGCAACCGGAATCGTTATTTTGAACAGAACCTGAATCGGAGAGGCACCAAGAGAGGCTGCCGCATCCTCCAGCGTCCAGTTGAAAACATGGAGTACGGACACGGTATTCCGGACAATATAAGGCAGGATGATCACCATATGGCCGATAAAGATCCGTGCCATGCCGGGGATTCCGCCGATCTGGCTGTACACCTGCAGCAGCACAAAGGCAAATGCAACACTGGGTACATACATAGGGGATGTATAGAAATTCAGCAGTGCGTTTTTGCCCTTGAAATTGTATCGGCAGACGGAGAGGGCAGCGGTGACACCAAGCAGAACATCCAGTGCCGTGGCCAGAATGCCGATCTTCAGGCTGTTGGCCAGACCCTCCATGAAATGGGTAGATGCAGTGAAGATATTCGCATACCATTTCAGCGAAAAGCCCTGTGGCGGAAAGGTAATGAGAGCCGTGGGCGTGAAGGAGACAATTACAATCACGACCAGAGGCGCAAGCAAAAACACCATTACCAGAATAGCAACCGCCTTGCAAAGCGGATTCACATCTTTTTCACGCATGGCTTATTGTCCTCCTCCCAAACGCTTCATATATCCAGAGGTGCTGATGACGACAAGCACCTGCACCAGCAGTATAACGGCCAGCAGGATGTAGCTGATGGCTGACGCTGCGCCCCAGTCAAAGTTGACGTTTATCTCCTGTACCACCATGGTGGCCATCATACGGAATTTGGAGCCGCCAAGGAGCTTGGGGGTGACATAGGATGTCATGCTCATGGTGAATACGAGAACGCAGCCGGAGATGATTCCAGGCAGGCTCAAAGGGAAAATAACCTTTAGAAACGTCCAGAAGGGAGAAGCCCCCAGACTATAGGCGGCATATTCCACGTTTGGATCAATGCTCTGAAGAACACCGACAAGGGATAGTACCATGTAGGGGATCAACAGGTGAATCATGCCGATGATCACAGCAGTTTCTGTATTCAGGATTTTCAGAGGAGTCTGAATCAGCCCGAGGGCAAGCAGCAGCTGATTTAAAAGTCCGTTGTTGCCGAGAATTACCATCCAGCCATAGGAACGCACGACAGCGCTGACCAGAAACGGGAACAGAATGACGATCATCATGACCTGCCGCATGCGGGATTTGGTGCGTGCCATGTAGTAGGCGGCAGGGTATCCCAGAATCAGCGAGATGGCCGTCGAAATCAGAGAGACTCGAAAGGTGACCCAGAGAATATTGAGGTAAAAGGGATCGGTAAAGAAATCTGCAAAATCAGAAAGGCCGTTTTCCTGGAGCGTGCGGATTAGAATATAGACCATCGGCCCGATAAAGAAGAAAAGCAGAGTCAATACGGTGGGCAATGCCAGCAGACGTGCGTTGTGCTTGTGTTCCATTACTTGTATTCGCAACCTCCCATGCAGTGATTGACAAGAATGCCTGCCATATTTACGATGAATGAATCGTGGCGATTCTGAACTCGTCAGCATATCTGTTGCCGCACATTCTGACTTGCTCATGGATGAATGCGAGGTGCTTGATCAGATAGTGGCATGCAAATCAGAACTAATTGTCACCTTTTTTATGACGAAAAAGCAATGGCATACCTGCCGTAATTTCCCCTATGCATGCACTGTTTTCACATGAAAATATACAAAGAGGTGATTATTTAGCACCCATCTCGATTTTCCTTCGGAAAACCTCGATGTGGCTGGCCAGAGGCGCTTCGCGCCTTGGCCACCTGCCAATTTCAATCGTGAATTTGCCTGCAAGCAGCGGGTTCACGTTGAAATATGACAGGTGCTAACCAGATACACAAAGAGAGCGTTTTCAGCGGATGGGGTGGCAGGAAAGCCGGCGATAGTGACAACTGAGCTATGAAAAGAGGAGCCCCCAATAAAGGCTCCAGCTTAGAAGGAGAGAGAATGATTTCAAAAGAGGTATTGGCACTGGAATCCGACATGATTTCCTGGCGAAGACATCTGCATCAGTATCCGGAGTTGTCCTTTCAGGAAGTGCAGACAACGGCGTATCTTACCGGGATTCTTGAGAAAATTGACGGCATCGAGCTGGAATTTCCGACCAGGACAGGAGTGGTGGCTGTATTAAAGGGGGATGAACCGGGACCGGTACTGGCTCTGAGGGCAGACATTGATGCCCTGCCGATTCAGGAAGAGACAGGACTTCCTTTTGCATCCACGGTTCCCGGTGTGATGCACGCATGCGGACATGACGGTCATGCGGCCATGCAGCTGGCTGCCGTAAAGCTTCTGGCGGCAAAGAGGCATCAGCTGAGAGGTGAGGTTCGGTTTCTGTTCCAGCATGCAGAAGAGCTCCCCCCGGGAGGCGCAGTGGAAATGCTGCGTGCCGGCGTGATGGAAGGCGTGGACGAGCTGTATGGCATGCACTTAAGCTCCAATTTCCCCACAGGAACCTTTGGCGTTCGTCCGGGTGCCTTGACCAGTGCAACAGACCGCTTTGATATCAAGATTATCGGAAAGGGCGGACATTCTGCGTTTCCGGAGACCTGTGTGGATCCGATTGTGATTGCCGGTGAGGTGGTCGGCGCACTGCAGACCATGGTATCCAGGCGGATTCAGGCAGTAGAGCCGGCCGTGGTCTCCATCTGCATGATTCATGCCGGAGAAGCCTACAATATTATCCCAGGAGAGGTATCGCTGACCGGATCCACGAGGACTTTCAGCAAGGAAACAAGGGACCGGCTTCCTAAGCTGATGGAGAATGCGGTGCGCGGAGTCTGCGCAGCACATGGAGCGGAATGCGAGTTTACATTCACGCTCGGGTATGCATCTGTTATCAATGACAAAGCACTGACGGCGTCCGGAAGAAGGCTCATTGAGGAAACCTTCGGAGAAAAGGCTGTGCTGGATATTGATCCCCTGATGCCGGGGGAGGACTTTTCAGCGCTGCAGGAAAAGTGTCCGGGATTTTTTGTGGAGCTGGGTGCACGGAGCGAGGAAAAGGGTATTACATTCCCGCATCACAACAGTCACTATCTGATGGATGAGGATGCCCTCAAGAACGGAGCAGAATACCTGTACCAGCTGGTTCAAAGGCGCCTTGCCTAAGAGCAGTTGAGTTAGCATTTGACATCTCTATCCGGCAGAGTATACTGGTGACACGTAAAGATGTATTTCTGTATACAATTTAATATCAATACGGGACGATGGAGTTCTTCTGGAAACAGAAGGACTCCTTTTTGCATATACAGGGAAATGTAGAGGATAAAGTATGCGGGATTATGTGATTAAACGGATTCTTCTGGGGGTGCTGTTGGTACTGGCAGTATCTTTTCTGGTCTTCTGTCTGCTGTACATGATGCCGGGCGATCCGGTGGATATGGCGATCAGCGATAAGGTTTCCGATGCGGAAAAGCAGCGGATTGCACATGAGCTGGGGTATGATCTGCCGCTTTTGGCACAGTACAAAAACTGGCTGTTCAAAGTAATCCACCTGGACTTTGGAACGTCCACCCGTTATAAGGCGAAGGTCTGGGATTTGCTGAAGGATCGGATTCCTTACAGCCTGCGGCTGTGCGGCTGGTCCCTGCTCCTGGAAATGGTGATTGCACTTCCGGTCGGTCTTTTCTGCGCTACCCATAAGGGCGGTATTGCAGATGGTATCATTTCAAATCTGTCTCTGGTTTTCACGGCGATCCCGTCGTTTTGGCTGGGGACCCTTCTGATCATTATTTTCTCTGTAAAAGCGGGACTGCTTCCGATCAGTGGATACCAGACGCCGGCACATTATGTGCTGCCGATCATAACCGTCACGCTGTCCAGTTTAGGTTCAACGATTCGCATTACAAAGGCAGAGGTTCTGGAGGCGTTGAATGAGAAATACGTCGTGACAGCGTATGCCAAGGGCCTTTCTGAGCGGGCAGTTATGTATCGCCACGTTCTTCGCAATTCTCTGGTTGTGGTGGTCACGCTGCTGTTCATGTCACTTCCATGGATGATAACCGGGGCGGTCATCACAGAGAAGGTATTCGGACTGCCGGGTATGGGATCTCTTTTACTGAATTCGATTGTGGTACAGGACATTCCGGTGGTGCAGGCTGTGCTTCTGATCATTGCAATTCTTACGGTGTTCTGCAATATCGCGAGCGATCTTGTGACAGGAATGCTGGACCCCAGAATTCGTTTATCCTTAAGCGGAGGAAATGACTGATGAAACGATTGCCTAGACTTTCGGGAACAGTTCGGGAATGCTTCTCCAATAAGAGCTTTGTGACTGGCTTTGTAATGATTCTCAGTGTGATTTTCATTGCGGTGTTTGCAGATCAGATCGCGGCCTATGACTATACTGCGCAAGGAGTCGGGGGACGAATGCAGGCTCCTTCTGCAGAGTTCTGGTTTGGGACGGATGAGCTGGGGAGAGATGTGTTCTCCCGCACCATTCAGGGAACCAGGATTGCACTGTGGGTGGCAGTACTCGGCGCAGTGGTGCAGCTCTTCCTCGGAATCATTGTTGGACTGGTGTGTGGATATTTTGGAAAATGGATTGATCGCCTGTTTTCATTTGTTACGGACTTAACCTGGTGTATTCCCGGAACCATTCTGGCACTTGCCGTTGTGACGATTCTCGGGAAGGGACTGACCAATACCATTCTGGCAATTTCTATGGTGGCCTGGGCCAGTTACGCAAGGCCGGTTCGTGCGAAGACGATGTCTCTGAAAACGATGGCATTTGTTGAGACGGGAAAGGCGTTCGGTGAGAGTGATGTTTCGCTGATGTTCCGTTATATTCTGCCGAACATCGTTCCGTCTTTGATTGTCATGGTGTCCATGAATCTTCCCGGAACCATTGTATCGACAACGACGCTGTCGTTTCTGGGGCTGGGGTCGCAGCCGCCTTCCGCAGACTGGGGTCTGGCTTTATCTACGGGCATGCAGTACATAACAAGAGCGCCGTGGCTTTCCATTTTCCCCGGAATAGCATTGGTCTATACAACGTTGGGATTTAATTTCCTGGGCGAGGGACTGCGGGATATTCTGGATCCGCACATGAAGACAAGATAGGGATGGATTATGAGTGATGCATTGCTTCAGCTGCAACAGCTGTCTGTGGATTATAAGGTGAAGGGCGGTTATCTGTCTGCTGTGCACGACGTAAACCTGTCCATTGGAAAGGGAGAGATTTTTGCATTGGTCGGAGAGTCCGGATGCGGGAAATCAACCGTCGCACATAGTATTCTGTCTCTTCTGAACAGTGGAAATGCGAAGACCTCGGGACAGATTTTATTCCATGATCAGAACCTGAACGGTCTGCGTGCAAAGGATATTGAGAAGATTCGCGGCGGCAAGATTGGAATGATCTTTCAGAATCCGCTGGATTCCCTGAATCCGGTATATACGGTGGGACACCAGGTGATGGAGTCAATCCAGCTGGACGGCGTGGATAAGGCAAGCGCACGCAAGCGGGCACTGGAATTGTTCCGTGAAGTAAAACTCCCGGATCCGGAGGCGTGTCTGGATCGTTTTCCGCATGAGCTGTCGGGCGGCATGCGGCAGCGCGTGATGATCGCCATGATGATTTCGAGACGTCCGGAGCTTTTGATTGCAGATGAACCGACAACAGCTCTGGATGTGACCATTGAGGCAAATATACTGCGGATTTTGAAGCAGCTGCGGGATGAGAACGGGACCTCCGTCTTGCTGATTACCCATAATTTCGGACTGGTGGCAGAGATCGCGGATCGGATTGGCGTGATGTATGCAGGGGAATTGATTGAAACCGGCAACGTGTATGAGGTTTTCCGTAATCCGCAGCATCCGTATACCAGGCTGCTGATGAAGGCATTGCCCAAACACTCCAAACGGGAGGGCAGACTGGAAACAATTGATGGAACGGTGCCGAGGATAACGGAGATTCGCAGCAGCTGCAGGTTTTCCGGTAGATGTCCGTTTGCAGGGGAACGCTGCCGCAAGGAGACTCCGGTTATGAGAGCAGTAGGAGATGATCATTTGTGCAGCTGTTTTCTGACAGAGGGAGGTGAATCTCCGTGCTAACGAACGTGCAGGATGATAAGAATGCAATGCTGAGATTGGAACATGTGAGTAAATATTTTGTTTCCACCAAGGGGATACTTCGGACGAAGAGAAATGTGGTGAAGGCCGTAGATGACATCAGTCTTTCTGTTGATACAGGAGAAATTGTAGGCCTCGTGGGAGAGTCCGGCAGCGGGAAAACAACGCTGGCCAGAGTCCTACTGGGATTAACAAAGCCGTCCGGCGGAGAAATTTACATCAACGGGATTGATCTTGCTCAGGCCTCAAGAAAAGAGATAAAGCAGATTCGAAGAGAGGTGGCTGTTGTTTTCCAGGACCCTGCCTCCAATCTGAACCCGAGGCAGACGGTGGAGAGCTCGATTATGCGGCCGATGATCCTCCACGGAATCAGGAAAGACCAGGTCAGAGAGCGTACGGGAGCCGTCATGGATATGGTTAAAATGGATCGCAGATATTTGACGAGCTATCCGTATCAGTTGTCAGGTGGACAGCTGCAGCGAATTGCCATTGCGAGGGCGCTGGCACTTCAGCCGAGGGTAATGATTCTGGATGAACCGACAAGTGCGCTGGATGTCTCTGTTCAGGCACAGATTTTGAACCTTCTGCTGGATTTGCAGAAGGAATTGCAGCTGACATATCTGGTTATCACACATGACATCAGTGTGATTCGATATATCAGCGACCGGGTGGCTGTTATGAATCACGGCAAGCTCGTGGAATGCGGAGAGACAGAAAAAGTTCTGGATCAGCCGCAGCATCCGTATACCAAACGTCTGATGGATTCAGTGCCGATCATGGACCCAGTGCTTCGAGGGTGCAGACGACCGGATTTGGAGGACGATGGGCAATAGACAGGTTACTGTTTGGAAGAGGAGGAAATTATTATGAAGAGAAGATGGGTTGCGATGTTGATGACGATGACAACGGCAGCAGGTGTGGTGGGGCTTGCCGGGTGTGCAAGCAGCTCCGGGAGCGGGAGTACTGGCGAGACGGCTGGAAGCTTGGCTGCCGAGGAACACAGTAATGATGAGGTATTCCGGGTAATTGACAACGAGTGGTATGGAATAGACCCTTATCAGTTGGACAGCTCTGCTGTTCTGCAGCAGTGTGTGTCGGAATCCCTGTTCGAGTGGGACAGCAGCACGAATGAGCTGGTAGATGGTGTTTGCACGGACTGGACCGTCAGTGATGATGGACTGACAGCGACCTTTAATGTTCCGGAAGGAATGTACTACTCCACCGGTCAGGAAGTAACTGCAGAGGATGTGGTGGCATCGATTGAGCACGGCAAAAAGGTGAGTCCATATGCGGATTCTTATGACAACATTGAATCCATGGAGGTTGACGGACGTCAGGTGACGCTTCATTTGACGAGCTATCGCTCGGATATGCTGTATGCCCTGTGCGGTGATTTCATGGGTATTATCAGCAAGGACGAGCTGGATTCCATGACGGATGATGAATTGATGTGGGGCTGCCACCCTTATGGAATGTATTTTGTTTCCAATTATGTGTCGGGATCAGAGGTGGACCTTGTCAGAAATGATAAATATGTGACACACTCGCCGCTTGTGGAGAACCAGGGGGCTGCCAAACTGGCGGAGATTGACTGCACCTTCAATGTGGAAGATTATACGGCACTGGAATCTCTGAAAAACGGAGAAGTGGATTTCCTTGTGGGAATCACAATGGATGACAAGGTGGATTTGGAAGGAAATGATGCAATTGCAGTGGTGGATAACTCCTATCCCGAAATCGATTATCTGGAATTAAACACTACAGACGGACCGTTTGCGGATAAGAATGTGCGGCTAGCTTTTGCGCTTCTGCTGGATCGCGAGGCTGCCTGTGAGCTGACAGACGGTCAGGCTGTTCCTGCGTATTCTATGGTCTATGATACAATGCAGAACTTTAGCCAGGAGGCGAAGGATTATTTCCAGGAGAATTATGCAAATGACAAAGAGAGAGGCTACCAGCTGTTAGAGGAAGCCGGCTATACCAAGAACGGCGACGGCTATTATGAAAAAGACGGAGAAGTTCTGGAGCTGGATTATTACACCTCCAACGGAAGCGTATCCACGATACTTGGCGAAGGACTGCAGGGCCAGATGCAGGAGAATGGCATTAAGGTTAACCTGAATACGATTGACTGGAACTACGTGCATGAACAGGTACAGTCGAACGATTATGACGTTGCAAGAGAAGGTCTTGGCTGGGCAGAGCCGATCCTGATCCTGAACCGCTGCTACTATGACACAGATGCACCGACCAACACCGAGACATACAGCGAAGAGGTTGCTGATATTGCCAAGACCGTGGATTCCGAAGAACGTACCGAGAAGATTTATGAGATCCAGCTGGAAATGTTCGAGAACGTGGACATTCTGCCGTTCTATTCTGAAATTACCTGGATGGCCTATAATGCAGACCTGAAGAATGTGAATCTGGCTGTAGACGGAACATACAGCTGGAATGACATCAGCTGGGAGTAGGGCTGGAGCAGGTGCCGCAGAACTGGATGCTCCTGTGGATGTGATTCAGCAGTTGATTGATGGAATTTTGAAGAAGTTGTATTTGTGCCCCTTGCGGTAGCTGGTTTCATCAATGCCGATATTCACCAGGCCGTCCAGCCTTCTGGAGCGCTCTGGTTCAAGGTCATGCAGGGCTCTGGAAACGCAGTTTCCAACGGTTTGCC
>CAVGIV010000060.1:0-16250 GCA_963629395.1 Paludibacteraceae bacterium
GTGATCTCCGTACCCGCCGCAGCGGTGGCGGGAGACGCAGAGCCCGTGCCGTTGCCGTCGTTGCTGACGGTCACCGTGTACTGGGCGGGAGCATCAGAGACGAGGTACAGCTTCTGATCGTCCTTATACTCGACATGGGCATTGGCATCATCCGAGAAGAAATACTGCGTGTAATCTGTGGCATAAACATTCGAAAACGCCACTGGGTAGCTTTTGTCTGCGGTGGTAATGCCGATGGAGGCACCGTCCGTCATGGAATCAAAAATGGTCAGCGTTTTGCCAGAATTAAGTTCTACATTGTTCGCTTTGGCGGAAACCGTGTTGCCACTTACAACGGGCTTACCCTTGATGTTCAAGGTACCACTGTTGAGGTAGACCCCACCGCCATTTTTCCCAGCCGTGTTGCTTTCTATCGTTCCGCCGTAGAGGTAGCATTTCGACGAATCGCTGTAACTAAAGATGGCGCCGCCCTGATCCGATGCGTTGTTTTCGCTGAGCTTCCCATTGGTCATGGCAAACTGGGAACCTTCGGTCAGATAAATCGCTCCGCCCCACCTGGCCTTGTTTCCGCTGAAAGTTGTGCTGTTGTTGAGTGCGAAGCTACAGTTCTTGCCGATGTAGACCCCACCGCCATCGTTTGTGGCACTATTCCCGGATATCGTGCCGCTCCTCATGGCACACTGCCCGGTGCTGTACAGGCAGATCGCACCGCCCCGGCGGCCTGCGGTATTTCCGGTGAGCTCTGCGCTGCCGGAAATGTTGAACCATGCACTGTCTGTAAAGATAGCGCCGCCATCTCTCGCGGCTGAATTATTAGTGATCTTCGTGCCGGAAATGGTGAGCTCACCGCCTACGCCGCGCATGTAAATGGCTCCGCCGCCGCTGTAGTCATTATTATCCGTTGCGGTAGATTTGTTGCCGGAGATCGTGCCGCCCGCCAGATTGACCGTGCCTCCGGAGAAAGAAGCAGCATAGAATGCACCGCCATTTTGGGCCGTGTTATTCTTGATCGTTCCGCCATACATATTGAAGGTGCCGCCGCTCTTCCCATTCTGGAAAATGGCGCCGCCGGACTTGTTGCCGTTGTTGCCGGAAATCTCGCCGCCGTACATATTGAATACGCATTTATTGTCATCCAGGGCGATGGCACCGCCGCCGCCTTTGCCGGAAACCTTGCCGCCGGTGAGCTTGCCGCCGTACATGTCCAGTCTGCTGGTGTAGAGATAAATGCACATGCCGCCCCAACCAGAGGTAGCGCCTTTGATGGTGCCGCCGCCCTGGCAGTCGCAGAGGACAAGGCGGCCGCCGTTTTTGACCTGGATCTTGTGGCTGCCGTCGCTGGAAAGAGTCTTGCCGTTCAGGCAGAGGTACAGCGTCGCACCGTCCACCACCAGATTGCTGTCGAGGGTGGCGTTGCCTGTCAGATAAACATTGGCTGTTTTGTTGGTATATTGGATAGCATCCGTACCGTTCCATGCCGTATAGGTCATGGCGGAATGGTCGGTGTGGTCTCCCGCAAGGACATCGCCGCCGCAGATGCAGTGACTGTGGGACGCCTCGAAGATTGCCTTGACCTCGACATCGCTCTCCGGCATGGAGAACTTATCGTTGGCAATGGTCACGCCGCCGCTGATGACCTGCCACTCCTTGAAGTGGTAGCCGTCGTTGGGCTTCGCGGTCAGGGAGATCTCCGTACCCGCCGCAGCAGAAGTGGCAGAAGCAGAGGCCGTGCCGTGGCCGTCATCGCTGACGGTCACCGTGTGTACAGACTGGTCTTCTTCCACGGTGAGAACCAGCTTTGCCTGGACTGAGAAATTATTATCCGACGTCCGTGTGAAGGTCAGCGTATAGGTTCCAGACGGCAGATCGGAGATGGTGAGCGTGGGATTATCGCCCAAGAGATAGGTGACAGATACAAGTTCTGCGGGGATCCCGCCGCAGTCCCATGTTATTGTGCTTGTGACACCTTTGTTCATCAAGGGCGGAACGTCATAAGTGGTTGCTGTCAGCGTGACCGTGTCTCCCTCTGTTGCTGTCAGCGCATATGCATTTGCCTCATTCTGGACTGCTTTTATGCCGGTGCCCTCAATCTCAATGTAGGTAAACGGCGAATACAGAACCCGAACGTTCGAGATGGAGGACGTGTTCGCCGCTGCACGGCTGATCCATTGCATGTCGTCCGTCACGTAATAAGCCCAGTTAGAAGTGTGTCCAAACAGCAGGTCGCCGACCGTTCCGCCATTGGTTTGGTTGGTGATTGTTCCGTATTTGCCGGTCTGGCTGCCTCTGAGCCTTGTGCTGCTGTACGCCGTGAGATCCTCGATCGCGCCGTCGTTCCAGATCTCGGCGGCACAGTCTCCGACGTACATATGTCCGATGGATATCCCCTCAGGCACGCGAACCGTTCCGGCTTTTTGGATGTATGCGGCGTAAGCGATATCTATGTTTCTGAGAAAAACGATCTCCTTGGAGGTTTCGGATTCGTTATAATCCGCTGTAGCATCGGGAAAGTAAAAGAAATATCTTGTATAGGGTTCGTCGGTGTGCAGCACTTTTGCAGCGGCCCGCAGACCGCAGCGCACACAGGAATCGGGGTCTTCTCCCTTTGAGCTGTCGCCCAGAACGTGTCCTTCCAGCTTCCAAGAATCCGGGTGGCAGGAGGGGTATACCCTATGCATCGTGTATTTATATGTGTCGCTGTAGTAGCTCTTATACTTTGTTTCGCCCACATGATTGGACTGATCGTAAAGCATGACGCCATTGATGTCGGTCCGCTTTGAACCGGCCGCATCGAGGAAATAGCCGTTACACTTCGAGCATTTCCAGTGCTCCACCCAGCCGTTCTGCTGGCAGTTCGCCTCCTGCGCCGGGTAATGCGTCAGGCTGTGGTTGGAGGCCGGAACCGTGACGCCGGAAATGTCGTTCGCAATTTTATTCGTGCAATTCGCGTCGGAGAAGATCTGCTTGCAGCCCTGGCATTCCCAGCAGGTCTGCGATATCCCGGATTCGGTGCAGGTCGCGGCCTTTTTGTCGATCTTTTGGGCATATCCGATCTTATCGCTGGTCGTCAGCGTGAATGTGATGGAATCGTTTCTGCCGGAGTACAGATTGCGCGCCGTCACCGTCGCGTTGAACGGCGCGTGGCAGGAATTCGCGTCCCGGAACGTCAGCTGAAGCGCGTTGTTTGCAATCCTGCCGCCTGAAATGCCGCAGGCATCGCACTTGAACATCACTTCAACAATGACGGTCAGAGGCCTGGTCGAGTCTCCGTCCCAGCTGGATGAGGAAACGCTTGTTATTTTGACAGACGTTACTTCGCCGCTATGTCCCGCTGTGCCGCAGAAATAGCTGTCGGCGGAGATCGTCGGGTTGACGGTATATCCGACCGCCGTATGCGACGCCGCAAAGGCCGCGGTGGGGAGCAGTCCCAGCACCATCACGAGGCAGAGCAGGACACTCAAAAATCGTTTCTTCATATTCATCCTTCCTTTCGAGGTTCCGGCTTCCCGTATCCCATGGGAAACCGGGTGAGATCAAAAGGGATTGCATCGGGATATATCCCGATGCAAGGGAGTACTCCCTTGCAATACACTCTGTTCACTTTGATTCCGCTGCCGCCGGGATGCCCGCGAGGGAAAACTCATAGCGCATCGCCAGCGCCTGGAACAGCTCCTGCATCACCCGTTCGGAGATCGCGCGGATGTCCAGCCCCTCCACGAACCGGATGGCCTGTTCCGTTTCCTCCTTCGGCACGTTGTACGCCCGCAGGCTCATGGTCAGGAACAGCCGCAGCTTCTTTTCCAGCGTCAGCTCCTCGTCGCACGGGTGCGCCATGTAGCCCCGCATGATGCTGGCCGAGCCGATCTCCATGTCGTAAAAATCCCGGGCGGTCAGCTCCGGCTGATAGGGGCCGAAGATCCGGTACAGCTCCTTTGCCGTCTCGCGGAAAATGTACTCCGACGCCTCCTGATGGGTGTAGGCTTCAATGTAGATCTCCCGCAGGTTTTCGTTCAGCTCCGTCAGGGTCATCTGGATCGCGGTCTCTACGGCGTAAACGTAGACCGGCGACAGCTTATCGCCCGCGGATGCTTCTTGCCACGCCGAACTGACCGCCGAACATTGTTTCCACCAGTTTCAGCAGAATTCTATCCTTGGTTGGAAAAAGGTTCAGATAGCTTCCTCTGGCAGCGCCTGCTTCCTCAACGATTTGACCGACAGAGGTTTTCCTGGGCCCCTGCTCCAGAAACAGACGGACTCATACGGCGTGGATTTTCGTCCTTGCCTCACTGCAGTCTCTCCGCATAGGCACCACCCTCCAAATGATTTTGGTATTCGTACTAATAGTATCATAAACCATTTACAGAGTCAACTGCTTTACAGAAAAATAACCTGTGAATTCAGTTCGTTTTCGGCCATGAAAAGCAGAGGGAGAAGACCGCCTGCCTTCTCCCTCGCTTTATATGCTGTTATACCGCTTGGCGGTTGTTCCAAAAACCTGTTCGGCGTTGATGATCCTCGCCGCACCTATCCGCACATTGGTTTTTGAACCCACAATATGGTCTATCCAGCCACATTGGTCTCTGGCGGCAGTTCCGTTGAATGGATGCGGAACTCGCCATTTATGCGTGGTTCTGCTCCGCCTACATGGTATAAGTGTTTTGTGCTCGCGTTTGCATGGGCTGAATGTGAAAAGCAGCGGAACCCACTTTCGTGAATCCCGCTGCAACGGTAAACTTTGAATCTGAAGCGTCAGCTGTTCTGAGAATACTGCTTACGCAGCCAGTTCTCAATCGCTTCGATAGCACGGACCGCTTCGACATCAGCGTCTCCGTTTGTAACAAAGGTGTGTCCGCGATATACGCATCCATCCTTCACTTGCAATTCTTCCGCATGCATCAACCGGCGCAGTTGGCCTGTCACTTCTCCCGCTGTCAGGGATACCTGAATCCCCGACAGCTTCTGCGTGTCAATGGTAAGCTTCATTTTAATACCTCCGTATTTTTCAGTATGCACACCGCTGTAATGCCACATTCCGTTGACCCAGCAACAACTGATAGTGCTGTCTTCTTCAGATTTTAACGGATATGCGGGCAGGTAAGCTGCGGTATACTGCGTTTGTGTTTGAGCGAAGTATAACCCCGCCTAAATTTCGAACGAGCCGTTGGAAAGCGCGAAAGCCCATAGTCTGCACCTCAGAAGAGCATGTTGGGTGCGTTCTCAGCCTCTGGCAGATTCGTCTGCGTTGGATGCACCGACGACTCCATCGGTTCCCGAAGATAGTGTGCCGTCAACCACGCCTGATAGTGGATCTTGGTCATCAGCATCAGCTCGCTGAATAGCTCAAAGGTCATACTGACCGAAACATGGTTTTCCGGATTTTTCCCGAAGCGCGGCACAATCAGCCCCTTGGCGGTGGTTTCGCCGGGCCCGCTGTCGGCAACGAAGAGGAAATCCGTCTTGCTGCCGCAGACGAGCTGTGCCGTTCTGGAAAGACTTTTGCCGTCGGCTCGTGCGCGGCCATATTTGGCGAGCTTTTCCGCCGAAGTACCGCCAAGGCATTGATAGAGCGGCGTGGGATCGCCGCTTTTCTTTCTGCTCTGCATCAGATACCGCAGTTCGCCGCCCGTCAGCTTCCGGCACAGCTCCAATACTTCTGCCATATCGATGTAAATCTGGATACTGTTGGTCTGCCTCTGGCCGGCAGGCTTATTGAGGTCGTAGGAAGCGAATGTGAAATGTGCCTTCCCGATTTCAAAGGCATCGCTCAGGCTTTCCACAAAGCAGCTGCGCGCGTCGATGCGGATGATTTGGCTGCGGTTGCGGTCATCACTCATGGTTGGCCTCCTTCCACAAGGAAGGAATTTTGTCCAACGCGTCGATGAGCCTTTCAGCGTTTTTCTGGAATTGCTCCTGAAAACTCTGCTGGATATCATAATCGAGATACAGCGCCTGATAGGTGATGGTCCAGATCAACTCCATAGAGGAATCCGGCAGCATTTTTTCCAGTTCTACGATTCGCCGTCTCGCGGCGAACAACACTTTCTGCCATGCAAGAAAATCACGGTCATGAACGGGAATCCCAAAGCTCTCCACCCAGTCCCGTACGGTATGCTCTTCGGAGCGGTCTCCGCATTCGATGGGATTCATGATATACTGGATGCTGGCCCGATCGATTGCATCCGGGTCGGTTTTCCCTGCCTCCAGTTTGATGCTGCGGCCCAGCGGGAACAGAGCGCATACCGTAGGCTTTGCACGGTGAACGGAGCATCTCCGATCCTTGAGCAGAGGGCAGCGCTTGATGGAACCTCGTGGCTTGAGCCGCACAATGGGGATCCGGGAGCTTTGGCCCAAATATACCTCGCAATATTGTGCAACGGTGTCCTGCGGCGTGAGTACCAGCTCTTTGGAAATATTGTAGAGATCTTTGGGGTTCAGAAGGATGTCCTCCCGGTTGATGCAGCACTTTCCGCACTGTTTGCAGTGAAAATGGAAGCGGTCTTCCGGGCCGATGCACATCTCATCGAAATGTTCCGCAATGTATTGTAATCTTTGATCCATATTGATTCTCCTTTTCGCAAAACAATTGTTGGTTTAAGTGGTTATGGCTGACTTGCCAGAAAGGACAGGGCGGCTTTGAGCTTCAGCAGGTTTTTTGCATACTGATCGAGAAACGGCTGTTCCAGATCAAAGTCCGAATACTTATACCGCCAGAACAGGAACATTGCCTGCTGCCGATGCGTTTCAGGAACCCGGCGCATAAGCCTCGCAATATCCAAAGCTGAGCCGAGATCCATCTGCAGAAAAGTCTGGTCTTCTTCGGTGAAGCGCCGCTTCGTCCATGTTTTTACATGGACGGTGGAACCTTTGAAGTGATGAGTCTTTTCCCGACTCACCAAATACTCCGGCCGGCCGTCATCGCCGATACCGGCAACGAACGGATAAATCCGGCAGGTTCTTGGTTTTGCGGCATGAACTGCGCACCGGTTTTCCTTCAAGAAAATACAGGCGTCATCTGTGCCCGCAACCTTGAGCATGAGCATGAAATATCCGCATTCATCCATCAGGGCAAGCTCGGTATACCGCTCGATGAAATCATCCATGCAGACAATCTCTTCGTCCGTCTCTCTAAGAAACCTTGCCAGTCGGAAAGCGTCCAGACTTTCCACCGGGACGCTCTGCCGGACGTGGCGGCAGCACTCGCCGCAGCAGGTGCAGTGAAACGGGATCCTGTCATGCAAGGAAACCCTATGCGTTGTTGACAGTACTTCTTCGATTGTCATTTTTACCATTCTCCTTTTCGAATCGCAGGAGGCGCCGGTGCCCGACGCCTCCTGTTTGTGCTTTGCAGCCTGATTCTTTTAGTAGTCAGTGTTGAGCCCGACCCTTTTCGAAGCGGATCTGTCTGAAGCCAATCGGCTCACAGTAATAGAACTCGCTTTTTCCTTCTGTGAGGGCAATCTCCACCACGTCTGAAACCGAGAGAGACCGCCCTTTATAGCCCTGAGGGTGCGCCATATTGAAAACATAGAAGATATCCTCCAATGTCTTCACAGCGACCTCTCCGGCAAAAACACGGTCATAAAGCTCTGTGGGGAATTGTCCACCGCTGGCAGAGATGATGCGATCCAGCCTTTGAAACGCGAGGCGGTTCACATCGCGTCCCATCGCGATCTGATAGATGGCAATTTTCACGACGACGCACCTTCTCTCACATGAAGGTCCTCCGTTTCCACGCTCTGCAGCCGGTACGGCTCTTCACACTGTGGGTCTTCCGGGAAACGATAGTGTCGATCCGGTATGACCACGCGCAGCACATTGCGTCCCGTTTCCTGGAACTCGTCCAGACGAATGTCGCAGTCGGCATAGATGCCGGATATGTATCTGCCGGGCCGAAAGCGTTCTCCGTCCTGAACCCGAAGTCCCAATGTGTTGAGAATTCTTCCAATCTCACGGGGAGGAAGGCTCAGAACCACCTGAAAGTCCGGATGCCCGTATTTTTCCATGCCATGAGTATGCGCATTGCAGGTATAAGGCAGGAATCCGTTTTCTTCCTTCCCGCACGCATCGCAGGCGCCGTTTGTTACAAGATGGATGATCCAGTCGATGTTGTTGCTCATACTGCACCTCATACTTTCTGAATGGAATACACGCTGTTGCGGGTTTCGATCACAGTGACTTGCGGTGTGTCCGAAAGGACTGCGCAGACTGTGGAAGTCCTCCGATATCCGTCCAGTTCCTGAATATACGCAGGCAGACCGATATGCACCGGATACAATAGCTTTCCCGTCAGGCGAATCTCGGGTTTCACCGAATCAGTCATCGTCTTCGCCTCCTTCCAGAATGCGGCGCATCTCGCGCATGGCATCCGTCAGGTCGGCAGAAAAGGTTTCCCAGTCTGACAGGAATGTGGTAAGCGACGCCGCGTCATGAAGCACAGCGTCCTCCGATACCAGAATCTCGTAATCCTCCACATCAACACTGTTGTAAGGCAGGCTCAGATAGCCGTCCTTTGTGACCAGAATGAACGCACCGGCGTGGATCCCGTCGCTGATGGGATAGCGCCAGCACAGTTCATTTCCGTGTGCGGCATAATAGCGCAGCCGGATATCGCTGAGCGTGCAGTCGGTGCTGCCGTTTTCTTTCAGATACGCCAGGACCTCTTTTGCCGACATCAGCGCATCCGCATTGAGCTTTCTCAGAAGACCGCTCGCCGTGTACGGCTGCGTTTCCGCGCTGACAAACCCGATCAGCCAGAGAGCATCGTCCTCAACCAGTTCGCACTTCCAGTCCGCCTGTAATACGGCTTTCAGAAGAAGCGAGCCCAGTGTCATGCCAAAACCGTGTACGGCCTCAGAGTCCTCCGGCAGAGTTTCCAGGCGGGTCTCTGCGTCTGCTTGTACGGCATCCAGCAGCTGATTCAGATCAGCAACCGAAAATAGCCCATGCAGTGCCCGTGCGCCCCAGTATCCCTGATCCTCCGGCCAGACCCGCAGAAGAAATCTGCGACCCAGGATCATCTTGATCTGATCCGACAGCAGCTTTGCTATGTCGTCCCATGCAAGACGATAGGTTTCGTATGCCCGATTCTTATTCATTATTTCCATACTCTGTTTCCCTTTCTGGCCGATATGGCCCATAGTACTGTGTGTCCTCATCGTCGGATGCGTAGACTCCGATGCAAAGCTCGTGGCAGGGGCTGTGCTCCGAGTTGTATTCCGCAAAGCAGATAAGCTCATCCGGTTCGCCTTCCTGCAGCAGATACAGATTGATGGCGGGAAACGCTTCATCCGCATAAACGACAGCCCGCAGACGTGTGCCGTCCGGCAGAGAGAGCGTAATATGTGGGGAAGAAACGGTATCCGGCGCGGGTGTCTCCGAGAGGGAAAATCGTTTCCGGCCCGATCTCCCGTTTTCAGAAAATCTCTTCCTTGCCTGATCCAGCTCAATCTGCAGCACCGTAAAAATCTGCTCAACGGCAGCGTCATCATACGCATAGGTGTTTATCCCGGAGCAATTGCCCAAAAGGCGCAGCATCCGAATGATTTTGTTGACGCGCGCCTCCGCCACACGACGAAAACGGGCATCTTTGGCTTCTTTCATTTTGTACCCTCCTTGTTTTCTACGCATTCCACGCGAAATACGCATTTGCACGCGGACAGAAACGCATGGTTGTCTTGCAGATACTTCTGCGCTTCGGCCTCTGTTTTGAACTTTCTTACAGGCACTGCCTGTGCGGAGCGCGACACCCAGATGCGGTTGCGGCTGCGTTTGGCAAAGACGCCTTGGTCAGAATTCAGAATGTAGTAGCGGTCAAGCTGGCTGAAATCAACGGATTGTTCTTTTCTGGTCTTTATTGGTCGGCAGATATGCCGGTTATCTGCAAAGCCGACGCTGATGTTTTCACCGCTGCGCCGATCCAAAATCTCCAGCAGATCTGCCGTCGAAGCAATAGACGCCCTCGACCAGTTGCGGTCATAGTCAATGAGGATCACAGAGTTTCCAAAGGCACGGTACTCTTCCACCGTATGGGCGGACTTGAGACCTGCCAGTATCCAGTGGCCGAATTCTCCGACCTCAAACGCGCGGTTCCGGCTTTTCCGGGTCCCGCCGCGATTCTCCGTGTTGGCTGCCTCATGCGCAGCGGCGATCTGTTTCATTTCCTCCGCCGTGAAGATCAAGCGGCCGTGAAAAGGATAGCTGAGGACCGACCAGTATCGCTCCGGGATCTCCCGCCCGCGGCTGTCAAAATCAAAGCAGTTGGACGCGCCGTGGTTAACGACGGGGATGTATCGCCCATCAGCCAGAATAAAGGCTTTATCGTAGAATATTTCACTGCTCACAAGCGCATCCTCCTTACAGAAAACGGAGTTCCAACGCAGTGATCTTGCCGTCCTGCTTATAGGCATATACGCCATAGCATCCATCGCCGTACCCGGACGAGCTGTAAAAGCCATCCTCTGTCAGCCACGCATCGCCATGACGAATCCTGTCGCAGAATGCGCTCCATTCCTCGTCACTGTAATCCGGCTTATTGTGGAAGAAGCCTGCCAGCCCGGCGTCTACACCGATGCTGCCGAGCTCCTCCATGTCTTTCCGGCGCGGGATGTCGCCGTTTCGATAGATGCCGATTGCACCGACCAGCGTATACGAATACGGTGTCCCGTCCTCATACTTGCCTTTGTCGGTATGATACCAGACATAACAGGCATACTCGCCTTCACTGATCTTGATCTCGTTCATCCGGCACCAGACATCTTTGCTGTAACAGGGGTCGGTGATATCCACGCTGCCGTGGAAATCCATGACCCCGATTTTCTTTCTTCTCATTGTGCGTCCTCCTCTGTGTGAGAATTTACAAGAAATGTTTTGCCCTCTGCGGAAAAATCGCAGTTGCCGCAGCTCCATATATCCGCTTCGTCAGGATAATGCGTGACCTCCACACACTCATTCAAAGCTTCCAGAAACATGCCGTTGCAGTCGATCTTCCAATCCTGCGTAACATGCGCTGTGACCTCAAAGCTCTCGGCTCCGCAGACAGGGCATCGGTATCTGTGGTTTGTCATTTGGTATTCCTCCTGAAACTGGAAACGGAGCAGGGGACCCCTGCTCCGCAACCGTTGTGCGCCCTTCATTTAGGCCAGCATATCCTCGAATTCCTGCTCGGTCAGCGTTTTTACGCCCAGCTGCTGTGCTTTGGTCAGCTTGCTGCCGGCTTTTTCGCCGACGATCAGGTAATCGGTTTTCTTGCTCACGGCGCTGGACGGATGGGCGCCCAGAGAGATCAGTTTCTCCTGAATGCCATCGCGTGTGTAATGCTCCAGCTTGCCGGTTGCAACAACGGTCTTTCCTGCGAAGGGGTTATTCATGGTGGTTTCCATAGTTAGATTCTCCTTTGTTTCAAATTGAATTTTTCTCAGCAGCGGACGCCAGAGCTTTGCCTCTTCCGCATCTGCATACCAGGCATAAATGTTGTTGTGCATGGTCTCGCCAAAATCCGGCAGCTGCATGAAATCAAAACCGTTGATGATTGCTGCCTCAAACTCAGCCCAAGAGCCGTGGAAGTACTTGTCCAGATCCCGGCCGGCGTGACGCCCGACCATCGGGATACCGAGACCGGCGATGAATTTTGCCAGCGTGCAGCGTCGGCTCTTTTCAATTGCCTCCTGCAGCCGGTCAAAGGATTTCGCGCCGAAGCCTTCTGAATGGATAATCTCCTCCCGGTGCTGCTCCAGATCATACAGGTCGCCGAAGTTCCGCACCCAGCCGTGACCGATAAACTTTTCCAGCGTTGCTGCAGAGAGTCCTTCGATCCCCATCCGGGTCTTTTCACAAAAGTGTGTGAACTTCTGCACCAGCTTGGCTGCACAGTGCGGGTTGCCGCAGTACAGCTGTCGTGTGCCGCCTGCTGTGTGCCTGACCATCAGCGGTTCGCCGCAGCAGGGGCAGGTCATGGGCGGCACATAGGTGTTGCTCTGCGTTTTGTTGTCTGCAATCTGCGGAATGATCATGTTGGCCTTATACACGCTGACCTTGTCACCGATGCCAAACTGAAATTCCTCGAAAATGTCAAGGTTATGCAGGTAGGCGCGGCTGACAAGCGTCCCGTCGATGCTCACCGGATCGAACAGCCCGGTGATGCTCACCATACCGGTTCTGGTCGTTGCCAGTTCCACACCGCGAAAGCGTGTTTCGTACAGCTCATCTGCCCACTTGAGGGCAATCAAGCGATTCTCGTGATGTCCGGTCGCCCCAAGGCTCTTGCCATAGCGGATATCCTCATACTCCATAATGAGACCGTCCACCGGATATGCGAAATCCTTGGGATCCAAATCGGCGACAGCATCGCGGATATCCTGCTCGCTGTGCCCGGCATCCAAAAAGACATACGGCACAACCGAAAAGCCGTTGCGCTGCAGAAACTGCTGCTGCGCCAGCTTGCTCTTCGGCTCCAGATAGTCACTGACCAGTTCAAAGGCCCAGAATTCCAATCTGCGCTTGCTCGCCTCGCCGGCGTCGAGTTTTCGGACACTTCCTGAGGCCAGATTCCGCGGATGGGTATAGGGCTCCTCCAGATCAGCATTGATCTTACGAAAGCTCTCCCACGAGATGACGCCTTCCCCGCGTACCTCAAACGATTCCTTCGTGGGGATCGTCAGGGGTACATTCCGGAAAGTACGAACCGTGTGAGTCACATCCTCACCAACGATGCCCTCGCGTCCGCGGGTGATGGCCTGCCTCAGTTCTCCAGACTCATATCGGAGCACCAGCGTCAGGCCATCCATCTTCCAGCTCAGCATCACAGCATATCCGGCTGCGAAGCGAACCAGTTCCTCAATGGATTTGGTCTTACTCGCAGACAGCATTGGCTTTGTGTGCCGCACCTCCTCCAGGCTTTCCAGAATCTCTCCGGAAACCTTTTGCGTCGGCGACCCAGAAAGTACGAGCCCGGTATCACGCTCCAAGGAAACAAGTTCCTCCGTCAGCCGGTCATATTCCAGATCCGTCATGATGGGAGCGTCGTTTTTGTAGTAGGCAATATCCGCTTCCGTGAGCTGCTCGATCAGATCACGCATCCGCTCCAGATTCGTTTTGTTCTTTTCACGCATAATGCGTCTCCTTTCTGTTAATAGATCTTGCTGAGATACTGCCGGACAGCCTGAAGCCGATCCTGTGCAGCTGTCTCTGCGTCAGGGTCGGCTCCGTTAAAATCCATGTCCAGAATCTCAACCTCGAATTTATACGGGCAGGCTCCGAACACCTCCTGAACCATCCCGTCCTTGACAACAATAACGACCTTATCCATCCCCTTCACCTCCTTCCTTTGGAGGATCGCATGGAAGAATTGGCGTCCAGTCACCGCACTGCTGACAGTACAGCTTGCCGCCGGTTCTGTCACGGATATTTTTGAGCTGCGTTCCTGTCATTTCATGGAGTTTTCCGCAACCGGAACACTTGGTCCATAGAATCTCTGCATTGCAAAGGACTGCTGGTCGATATTGGCGGTTGAACGGGATAAAGTCACACCACGCCGGATTGTCCGGCAGCCAAGCCATGTGCATGCTTAGCACATCCTGCTCAAACTGAGAAGATTTCCGTTCCCAATGGTCATGTTCTTTTTCCCATACGAAAAGCTGCTGATACAGCTCCTGTTCCCCAGATTGCTCGATCCGTTGCTTTGCCAGCCGGACCCATTCGTCTTCCGGCAGATCTCCGATATCGGTCATCACGCCGTGCCGGTAGCCAAATACCTTACTCCGGCCTTCGCCGGAGATGAGGTAGCTCCGTCCGGTATAGTAGTGAACACGAAGGTCCGCAAAAGTCAACGCATTCTCGGCGTTCCCGATGTTATCCATCTGTGTCACCTCATAATGCAAGTCTGCGGCTTTCTTCTGGAAGAATCTGCTTGAAGAGCTCCATATATCGCTGAAAACCCTCTGCGTTCAGAGGCCCTTTCAGGGATGTTTCGCTCCAGCAGATGAGCTCTTCTTCCGGAACACTGTAAGTATCCGGTTGGAACTTGGCACCGTCATAGTGCGGGCAGTTGGGCCGGAGCAGCTTTTCCATCTCTGTCTTGGATGTGATGGTTCCAATCATCCGGCATTTCTTTTCCGCAATGGCATAGAGCAGCTTCGGCATGTATCCAAGCTGCCGATAGTGGCGCAGATACCGCTGAAGCGCTCCCACGGCTCCAAGGCGAAGCTTTTTGACCCGGTCAGGAGTATCTGAGGCAGCAATCTCCGCAATGCACGGGATGATTACGGTCATATAATCGTCTTCCATAGGCATTTCCTTTCTGCATTCCTGCTTGAAATATCTATCTGAACGGGTATGCCGAAAGGCTCCCCGGAACAAAGAGTAAGGGAGCGGTTAGGCTCCGATCTATATAAAAAAGCGCTCAAAGAACCGAAGCTCTTTGAGCGCTTTTGGATCCAGAGATCCCAGATATGAAATTGTTAGCAGGGAGGGGGCATACTCCCCGCCGTCCCCGTCTGTGCCTCTGTTTGCGAGAGGCAGAAGAAACAAAAAAGTGCCTGAAGAAATTTATCCTCAGGCACTGTGGTACTCGTTCACTGTAATTGCTTAGCTGCAATTTTGATACTTATATATTTAGTATAGCAGGTATGAGTCCATTTCGCAAGTAAAACATTGAGAAAGTGTTATTAACTCATGATAGGTACGTCAGAGTATCTGTCTTTAACACACTGCAAATTTTCAACACCACGCCCCCAACTCTCAAAAAACCTGCAAGGGAAAACACATGCGCAATATTGGGATTGTAGAGCTTGGAAGTGTATTTCTGCATCAGATTTTCCAAAGTCTAATCCTCTGGTAGACTTCCGATATTTGCTACATAATCCTACACCCCCGTTCATCGGGATCTCCGTCTTATAATGTTCATATATATTGACGATTATCGCGTTTTTGTTTATAATTCAAAAAAGGGGTCGATATGTATGGGGAGAAAAGCGGTTGCCGTTTTGCCTGGAACACAGGACATACTAACAAGGATGGGCGAACAGATTCGTCTCGCGCGGCTGCGACGGCAGTTATCGGCAGGATTGGTTGCAGAGCGAGCCGGGATCAGCCGAGCAACGCTGTGGCATGTAGAAAAGGGAAGTCCCTCGGTTGCGATTGGAATCTATGCCGCCGTCCTTCACGCTCTGAATAATATGGACACGGATCTTTTGCTGATTGCCAAAGATGACGAACTTGGGCGCAAACTCCAAGATCTGCAGTTGAGCACCAAAAGGCGCGCACCGAAAGGCGAGTAGCCATGCAGAAAAAACCATTTTCTATGAGAATTCCAGTCCTGAGAAGCCAAAAATCCTCGGCCTGTTGTATGTGGATCGTGAACAGCTTGTGAAGCATATTCTACCGTTGGTTGGACTATCTCGCGGGGAAGGCGAGGCTGTAGCCTCGTCTTTTTCTTTGCCGTACTCGGACATAATCCTTTTGCTATCCTTTAGCCGAGAGAATGCTATAATAATATAGGTTTCTCTTGAGTCGAAAAGAATCGAATGAGCAACGATGATACCTACTTATCAGTCAACCGCATGTGCCTGCAGTTGCGCCAAAAAGAGAACTTGAACAAGCAAATGTCAAGATTCTTCTTAGACCGACCATGACGCTTTATAAATAATTCCGAATCCTTTTGCGCTGCTAATCACTATACCCTTATTGAAGAATGCAAAACAAATCAATGAACCCGTGAGGTGGCGAAATGAAGATAAAAAAAGCCCTAAAAGATATATTGGTTTTCTTCTTCGCTCTTGGATTTGCGCTCGTGCTGAGCATTCAATTTCAAGCGTGGAACGTAGAGGAACATATTACAACCATTTTTGTTTTCGCAGTTTTTTTAATCTCTCTCTTAACAGATGGATATGTTTATGGCGTGGTTGCTTCTGTTGTCGGAATGTTTGCCATCAATTTTATTTTTACCTATCCCTATTTGGCGTTTGATTTCATCAATCCAGTCAATCTGATTTCCGCAGTTATTATGGTCACAATCTCCATGCTCACCAGTCTTCTGGTAACAAAAATCAAGCAGCATGAAGCAAGCAAAGCAGAAAACGAGCGGGAGTGCATGCGGGCAAATCTTCTGCGGGCGGTTTCACATGATCTGCGAACACCCCTGACCGCCATTTACAGTGCCAGCACGATGCTGAAGGAAAACAAAGCGGCGTTGACTGAGCAGCAGCAGGCACAGATGCTGGGGAGCATTCAGGAAGATGCGCAGTGGCTGGTTCGGA
>CAVGIV010000061.1:0-15478 GCA_963629395.1 Paludibacteraceae bacterium
TTGCACCAGACTGCTGCCGGACATTGTGTCTGTCACCGTCATCGGACTTCCATTGTTCAACGTACATCCATCAGGATTTAAGGCAATCTGATAGGTGAGGATGTTCAGTGTTTCATCATATGCACCGGTCTTTTGTACTACCGTTCTGGTTACTTCCTGCGTATAGCTAGAGCTTGCTGAATTGTCACCGTAGGTTATCTCTGCTGTATTGGTGAAATTTTTCGTCACATCGGAACTGTTGAAGAAATCATCCGGCAATTTGGTTTTGTAACTGATTTCAATCCGGCCATACTGGTTGTTTTCAATGCTGATCTTCAGCGTTCCATCGTCGCAGGAGATTACTGCTTCTTCCGTAATATCTTTCCACCAATCCGCTATTATTTTCAGAGATCCATCCACAAAGGTCATGCCGTCCGCGATATGATCGGTAATCACCAGGTCTTTGCCCTTCAGTGATCCCTTACTATCCCTATCTACTGTGACATACCACGTTAAAGTGTCTTCTCCCGGTTTCAGGGTAACTTTACCCGAATTTGCGTCCCCGCTATCCTGACTGCTCTTATGCTTCCATATAACACTGTGATCCTCCAGTACATACTTCACATCCGTACTTGCCTGCTTGTTCAAGCTCTTAAATGAACAATAATTCTCGTAATGAATCGAATCTCCGGTATTGAACGTGGAAAGATCGCCGGTTGTCTCATATTCAATGGTCACAGGCCCTTTTATCGCTTCTGTGAATTTAATCTGAAACAGCCCGACTTTCTTGCCATTTTCTTCTTTACTATAGGCTGAAACTTCATATCCGCCGGTAATTTGGTTACCTTCCTTGTCAGATAACTTAATACTTTTTAGCTGTTCTTCCGTCATGGTCATAACAGCTTCTGACTGATTCCAGTTGACAGATCCCCAGTCCTGATAAACATCGTCCAAAGCAATATCCGTATCAATAACAGACTTCCACTTCAGAATGACTGCGTCGCTTCCGGAAGCTGTTTTTCCAAATGACTGAGATTCAAAAGACTTTGTCAGGACATCATCCCGCCTAACCGTCAGCTCAGATTTAGCATCACCATCTACGCCGCCTTCGCTGTGTGCCGTATTGGTAATTGTCTCTCCTTCGATCGGCAGGCTGGAGACATCTTTTACTTTGGTTTTATACTCGATCGTATAGTAATAGCGACCTGTGGGCAGCGTGCTGGTAAGCTTCTGCGTCGCAGTATCGTAGCTGTAAGCAATTGCCGCTCCTGTATTCTTTCCTGTTTGATCAAACTGTGTAATCTTAACGGTGCCATCTAACAATTCCAGCTGTTCAGGAATAATATCGCTGAAGTTAGTCTCTTTCTGCAGATCAGCAATGACATATCCCTTATTGATCGTAACCGCATAGGTCACATAAACATTGCCGTCCTCCGTCTTCACACTTCCGCTCTTATCGATTCCACCGGTCGTTGTCTGTGTCCGCGTCTCTGAGGGATATTCTTTTTCCTTATCTTTCACCGTGACCTTATTAATTACTTCCGTGCTGATATCCGCATCGGATCCGAAAGGCTGTGTTGTTCTGACCTGATAGGTGATCTTGTATTGTCCGGCAGCCACCATTCCATCGGAAGCTTTGCTTGTAATCTGAAATGCAGCTTCTGCTCCGTCATCTGTGGTTTGACTGCTTTGAACTGCAATCTCTGCATTTGCCGCGCTGCCGTCAGATTTTACAATTTTTACAGACTCCGTCACGAACTCAAAACCGGCTCCAGTCAGTACTTCTGAGATATTGATCGGTCCCTTGTATCCATTTTCGCCTTTCACGGTTAGATTCACCGTATATTCAATAACCGCATACCCCTGATCATCTATAGAAATCCCATTTGCCTGTTTCCAGACGTCGAATGCTGCACCCTGTGTGTCCCCCTTCGTGATTTTAATCTCGCCACTCTTTTGGCCTATCGTATATACTTCTGTCTTCCCCTCATCAGGTATATCGCTGACGTCCCATTTAAACTCAAAATCGACAGTTCCATTTATAGTTTCGCCGGCTTTATCTACGTAGTCCTTTTCAAATGTAATAACTACATTCCACTTTCCATTGCTGTCTTTTACAAAAATGAAAGCACCGGATTTGCTTCCATTATCATAGATGTCATATGTGTTACTGCTAAATGTAGAACAGTCGATATTCGTAGATAACGGAACATAACATGTATAATTACTATTCTGCAGAGCTTCCTTTGAAAGATTGCTATATGCAAACTCAGCTCTCACACTGTCCTTTGCAGTTACCTCTGTAGTATCCTCCCATACACCATTTACACTCTTCTGCACCTTTACATTGGTAATATTGCCGCTTAAATCTACTCCGGAGACTTCATCCGCGGTGCTGATCTCTTGATCATGGTTTTCCCCTGTGGGCACTTCGCAGTAGCCGGCGATGCTGCTGTCGGTAGTTTTGTAGGTGTTCTCCTGGACGCTGTCGGCACCGTCACTGCTTGGACGGTTGCCTTCGATGACAGAGATAGTGCTGTCTGTAATACTGCTGACGATGCCCATGTGGTCATTGCCGTCGTTAAAGAAGACCAGGTCGCCGGCCTTGACGTAGCTGCACTCGCCGGCATCCCACCACATGTCTTCGCTTTTTACATCACAAATCCATGCCTGGACACCGCTGTTAGTGGGCACATCGGTAATATCCGCATAGTAGAGGCAAAAAGCAGTGAACATGGTGCCCCAATTGCCGTAGGTGTTGCCGTACCACGCACCGTACCGGGTGTAGCCTCTGTGTGACTCCTCGTCATAGTTGTGGATGCTCTCAGTATAACCTAGCTGCGATCTGGCTACAGAAATCAGGTCATCTGCTTTGTTGCCGGTGAGATCATCCGGGATGGTTGCTTCCCAATCGGTCTTGGTCTCCGTATCTGCCTTATTATCATTAAGGCATGAGGAAATATGCTGATGCTCCTTCTTTTTGCAGATTAGCTTATGGGTCTTGTAGCAGTCGAGGGTATGGTGATGGCTGGTCTCAGCAGCTGTCTCATCCGTCAGCTGTGCGCGCAGCTCCTCAAGTTTTGCTTCCTTCTCGTCCCTGGCCTTCTGGATTTCCTCCTCGGTCATGGGAATCGCCTGTCCCTCCTCGTAACCGCAGATCAGTGTCATTTCAGTCGTAGAGTTTGCCTCGATCGTTTTCTCAGCATAGCAGGCGTCGGTGTGATGATGCTCCGTTTCTGTGGGAATCTCTTCGGCTTCCAGCTTGGCGATCTGCTGGTCGATCTCCCTATTGTGGGCAGCACTTTCCGATTTATCCCCGGAATTTCCGCTCTTTTCTTCAGTATAACCGCAGAGCAAATCATCCTCACAGACTTCATAGCAGCCAGCCTCTAGGGAATGCTCATGTTCCTCGAGACCGCACGTGTATGAGCTGTTGTCCGACAGTGCCACGCCGATGCCGTGGAGCTGCCAGTTCACCACCAGTACGGTGATCAGAGCGAGCACGCCGACAACACAGACATAGCAGCAGCCGCGTCTGTGCTCCTTCTGAAATCTGTATAGATACTCCTGCAGTGTATTTTTCATAACTGTCCCCCGTTAACCCTCGGTGGTTCGGCTGCCATTCGCCCTTTCAATTGCAACTTGTACAGCCCGCTCCGCTTCCTTTGTGATTCGATCAGCTTCCTGACTTGCTTCCTCGATGATCCGGGCGGCCTGTTCATCGGCTCTAACCCGAAGCCTTCTGGAGTATTCCTCCGAAGTCGGCAGAGCTGCCCGTATGTCCTTTAAGTATGCCTCTGCCGCTGCCTCCGCTGCCTCATAAACACCACTAAACTCCATGCAGACCTCTGCAATGGAGTCCGCCGCCCGTACTATTTTATGCCGCCGATTCAGCTCCTGTCGCAGTGCCTGATTTTCCTGCCGGTGCCGCTGCTGACTGACCTTCAATGCATAAATAATCTCTATTAGCTCTGTCCGGCTCAGCTTCCGTAAGTCTTTATCCGTCACAGGCCGTTCCCTCCGTCAGCCACGCCGCATCTTTCAGGACGCACCGCACGGCACACCGGGTACTGCCGCCAGCACTGCAGGTAAAAAGCGTCAGATCCCAGTCACCTTTCTGCGCGGCGATGATCATTTCCTTGATTTGCGTGGGCTGCAGAGTCTCCACGCCGGAAACCTCGTAGATCCACACCTCTCCGTCCATATCGGTAAAGTCCACCTCGTCCCCTTCAGCCAGTTGCCGAATGGGTCTGAAATGTTTTGGATAATTGTGGCCCGCAATCACCAGATTGCCGGTAAAAACCGAGCCGCTGTAGCGTCCGGGTGCGATCTTCAATCCCTCGTAACTCCATTGCGACATCACCGGCAACTCCAGGTCCTGCGAAGGCACCGATACGTAGCCGATGTAGTCGTAGCCGTCTATATTAACCTCAGTCATCTCCCGTTCCTGCTCCTGCGGTGCCTCTTCGGCGGGAGACTCCGGCTCCTTGGCTGTCAGCGCGGTCAGTACCTTCGCTGAAGCCTCCTGTGCCCGGCCGGCATCCCATTGGTTATAAATAAAAAGTCCCAGGGAGGCTGCCACCATCAAAATGCCAAGGATCATGCATGCCAGGCCGATCCCTGCCGCTGCCTTCTTTTTTCCGTGCTCTATCTCTGTCACTTTGCCTGCCTTCTCCATTGATGTATCACCTGCAAAACAGCCATCCGTCGCCCAGGACTTCAAGGTGTCATCCTTTCTTTCTCCTGCGGCTTCCAGCCAGAAGGCCCAGGAGTAGAAGGAGCAGAAGCGGCGCCGCGATAAAGGGCACGATGATAATTGGCTCGATCTGGTAGGCCTCTGCCGTCACATTGATGTGCGGAGTGTCCGCTGTATCGATACGGTGCCCCCGCACCAGTAGGCGGTGGGTATTGATACCGTAGGGCGTACAGGTCAGCAATGTGCAGTAATCCTGTCCCTTCGTAATGGCCAGGTTCTCGGTATTTTCCGGCAGAACGATGGAAATTTGATCTACTTCATAATTCAGCACGCGGTTTAAGACCGTGACGGTGAAGGTATCCCCCTCCTGCAGCTGATCAAGATTTGTAAAGAGCTTCGCACTGGGAAGCCCTCTGTGTGCAGAAATCACCGCATGCGTGCTCTCGCCTCCCACCGGCAAACTGGATCCCGGCAAATGTCCGGCCGCAATTGCCAGCACCTGATCCGAAACGCCATGGTATATGGGCAGCTGTACGCCGATCTTGTCGATTGTGATATATCCCATGATCCCGGTACCGGAGATATCCAGCATCCTTTCATAGTCTTCCTTCTGATCCGAATCCTCCAGGGGACTCTCTGCCTCCGCAAGCCGCCGGTTATAATCATCCGCGGCGGCAAAGTAAGCGTCGTAGTCCATTTCTGTCATATTCGCCGCTATCTCACGGTAACCGGCCACCGCCCTGGTCTGGTTCCTCTGATTCACCAGATTACTGACAGTGGGATATAACAGCACAGACAAACCCACGAAGAAAACCATTATAAGTGCTATGGTGCTCCTGTCCTTTTTCATTGGCTTCTCTCTGCCGATATCTCCTCTCGGTTTGCTTTTCTTTCCCTAAATTGCTTCGATGCTTCTTTAACATGGCTTCGCCGTGAGCCCTCTGTAAGAGGGCTCACGGCCAGCCTGTTTTCCGGATAAACCGGCAGCTGTTTCACTTGACTTTTACCGGTCCTTATCAGAAGACTTAATTCTCTTCTTGGTGATCAGAGCGACGGCCGCTCCCACTGCCAGCATACCACCGACGATATAGAAAATTGTGGTGCCGATGCCGCCGGTTTCCGGAAGGGTGGTACCGGATTTATTGATCACATTTGTGGTTAGGCTGCGGTTCATCATATCCGGTGTAAATACAAATTCAATTTCACCGGTTTCTTTCGTTCCTGTAAGACTACTGAGCAGTGCCTGGCGATTCTGGTTATCCCACGCATACGTATAACCATTCGATAAAGAGGTTTTCGCCCCATCCCATTCAGTGTTATGGCCGGCCTCTACCCTGAACGTGAGGGGGGCTGTCAGTGAGTTGTAATATTGCGGCGCTTTTGTTTCGGTCAATCTATACTCACCGTCATCCAGGCCACTAAATGAAAAGCTCTTACCATCATCACTTTTAACCAATGTAAGGAGCTCCCATTTCCCATCCTGTGTACCGTCGTATATATGCTTTTCAAGAGTAAATTCTGCACCGGAGAGCTTATTATTGCCCGCATCATCCACTTCATCAGCATACTTGTTAACTACAACCTTATAAGTGAATACAATTACAGAATCCCACGGTGTATTACCGTGTTGCGTATCAGACGGGTTGCTGGAATACTCCAGCTTTGCCTTATTGACATTTCCTTCCGCTCCAAGCGCAGCTTTATCATTCAATGTGGACTTATACTCCACCCTGATCTTTGAGCCTGCCTGCACGGCCTCGATTGATTTCAGATCATCAAATATTACCTCAAAGGTGCATTTTACTGCGCCAGCCACCTCTGCCATTGACTCAGCGTCCGTCACCACCCGATAACCGGAATCAATTTTAGTATCAGTACCATCATTGTTTACATAAACCTCTACAGTACTACTGTCAAAGGTTAATCCGGTCTCCTCCTGATCGTGGAATGCAAAGTAGTAATTTTCATAAGATGCATAGTTTTCTGCAACTGTGCCTTCCAGTTTGAAGGGAATCTGATCGCCGATATCATAGTCCGCGGAATCCTGCCAGTCCGTTGTTTCCCCTGTGGAATCGTTGGTATCCTTGAGCTTCTTTTCGAAGGTAGTATCGCCGGTTTTAGGCGTGATGACCAGATTGCCTACAGCCTGGACGATGTATGGTGTTGCATTTCTTCCATCGTCCAAGGTATTATCCTTATCCTTGATCAGGTAATATCCGGCGAGACCGTCGGTATATGACAAACCGTTACTTAAAGTAGCTACCGGATTGGACAGAGTAACATATTTTGTAATTTCTTCTCGCCTTTCATCTTCACTCTTACCATTTACATCCTGTAGTGCCTTCAGAACAGTTTCATCGACTGTTGTGCCTGTCTCACCGGTACCGTTTACGCCCCACTTAACATCCGACACCTTCTTCGTATCGCCATCCTCTTCGTATCTGGCGGTAAAGATCTGATAGATCTCATAGGTGTGGCCGTTATTCGGTGCCGTAATAGTGCACTTCTGCTGTGCTGTCTGTGATGAACCACTTCCTGAGCTTCCCGCGCCCGAAGATACAGGTGTGCTTTGCCCCACACCTGCATCTTCCGCCGCAAAAGCTGTCATCCCCATGGTCAATGCCATGGCAGAACTTAGCAGAAATGCCAGAATTTTCTTTCTCTTTTTCATCTTTTCCCCTTCTCCCGCTGCCTGCGGGCATATGTTAATGATTAGCGTTCATTTGTCAGACAAGCGACAGGTCACCTATACAGTAAGTATTAATGGATAAAGGAAATTCCGTCGAACGGCCAGATCCGCAGGAACACCCTTCCTGTGATCTGGCTTTTTTCAATGCAGCCGATCGCGCTGCTGCGGCTGTCAATGGAGACGCTGCGGTGATCCCCCAGTACAAAATAGCGGTTCTCCGGTACTTGATACGGGAATTCGATGTCGCACTCTCCCAGTGCCAGGCTGTCCACATAGGGCTCATCCAGAACAGCCCCGTTCACACTGACCACGCCGTCGCTGCTGATGTCAATGATGTCGCCCGGAATACCGATGATCCGCTTGATCAGGAGTTTATTCTGCCAGTTGAAGCTGATCAGCTCACCGGTTTGGAATTTATTGGTCTTCAGTAATAGGATGATATCCTCGTCGTAAAGCGTGTTTTCCATGCTGTTGCCGGATACCCGGAGCACCGGCAGGAACATCATGGCCATCAGAACGGCCACCGCCGCCACCACGATCAGTGCATAAACGGTACTCCAGAAGGTGCGGTGGTACCGATTCCTGTAGGCCAGTCTGTCCCGCTCTGCCACAATGTCTTCCATGGAAGGAATGTCATCGTCCTCGTCATAATAGAAGTCGTATTCAGCTGCAGTGTCTGCAGCCTCGTCATAATCTGTCATTGCATCATCCGTTTCTGAATGGTCCGCCTGGCCGTCTGCTGAAGTTCCCCCGCATCCTGTCGGGCCTGCTCAATCATCTCCTCCGCCTGGATCCTGGCCGTTTTCAGCGTCTCTTCGGCATAGCGCACGCTGTCGGCGTCGGCCATGCGCCGAGTCTTTGCTTCCTGTCTTGCTTGCTCCTGTGCCTTCCGCAGAATGTCCATTACCCCCTGCCCGCAATCCGTAAGAGAACCCGCCTTCCGCAGAGGTGCCTTGGCTTCCTGCAGCTGGTACTCCAAGTGCTGTCGTTCCTCCTCCAGTGCGTTCTCGCTGTCCTGCAGCACACCAATGATCCGGATAAGCTCGTTCTTGCTCATCCTGCGCAAATCCTTCTGTGTCATCTTCTTGATTCCGCACTCCTCCCTCCGGCAAGCCGCCCGGTCGATACCGCTTCATCCAGCATTGCCAAGCAGTTCAAGAACTTCTTCCCTGAAAAATACTTCATATAAGAAATTTTAAGTAGAAATCTCCGGAGACAATTCGGAATTCCGCAGGAATGGTTGTGCATTCCAACTGTGAATCCTGTTCATATCACTACAATAATGGCTAGACTGTATGGCAGTATAGCACAGATATAATCACAGAACGAATCAAATTTTAAGTTTTTTTTAATCCGTTAGGTTTTTGGGTGATTTAAAACTGCCGACTTCAAATGCAAAGGCTATCTTAAAAAAGTTAACATTCACATTTGTAGTCGGCAGTGTATTACCGTGTTGTTATTTGCCTAGGGTTTGCAGTTGCCGCAAGGCGAGTATCCGTCTGCAATCATTTGCTTCCTCGTTGCAGTAATTGTCAGCTTGTTGCTCTCCATCATCTTCTTCACACTCGGACAGGAGGGCTCATGAAATTTGCCGGTATTCCTGTTCGCAATGTAGGTGTGCTGCGTTTGATTCCCGGATGCCTGGGCCGAGGACGAAGCTGCACTTTTGCTGTCTGCAGCGAATTTCTGATCCGTGTTCTCCGGCGTGCTGCTTCCGTCCGCAGATGCATCCAATTCGCCGCCGGATACGTATAGATTCTGATCCGTTGTTTTCTCTGTGGTGAAGGTCAGGCCTTTCCCGTCACTGGTACACACGATGTCCCCCTGCAGATCGGTACGATACAGGGCGGTGTTGTGTTTTTTCAGAAGAGAAATGGTCTCCTCATGCGGATGTCCGTAGCTGTTGCCAAGTCCGCAGGAAATCACGGCATAGTCCGGGTCAACTGCATTCATAAACGCCTCGGAGGCGCCGTTGCTGCTGCCGTGGTGCGGCATTTTCAGGACATCGGCCCGGAGCTGATCGTATTCATTGTGCAGCAGGAGCTGCTGCTCGAGCTGTTCGGCATCGCCGGTGAACAGAAAGGAAACCGAGCCATAGTCCAGCCGGAAGAACAACGAATTGTTGTTCGGGTCATCCGGAAGCGCATCTGTCGG
This sequence comes from Paludibacteraceae bacterium, assembly GCA_963629395.1. GTDB lineage: Bacteria > Bacillota > Clostridia > Lachnospirales > Lachnospiraceae > CAG-791. The sequence continues at coordinate 9,519 of CAVGIV010000061.1, forward strand.
ACCCAGGATGGTGATCCCGGCGCTGCCGAGCGTATAGGTATCTCCTTCCCTTGGAACCTCAATGGGTACACTCTTTTGTCTGCACTTTTTCACCAGCTTCTGAAAAGACGAATTATCACTGCTGCTGACCGGTGAGAGGACCTTTTCACAGGAAGCAGCGCCAAGCGCACCGGGAAGCCCGCCCACATGGTCTGCGTGCGGATGGGTGGCAACGATGTATTTTAGCTTCGTAATACTCTGCTCTTTAAGGACAGAGTAGATGGCAGAGGATTCCGAGGATTCGCCTCCGTCCACCAGCATGGCCTCCCCGTCACAAACTACCAGTGCGCTGTCGCCCTGTCCGACATCCAGAAAGGTCACAGTCAGTCCTTCCCCGGACGATACAGCGCCGCTTTTTTCAGACTTATCATTCGCTGCAGTCGCTGATGCCTGATGGGCAGTAGTTATGCCCGATGCATTTGCTGCCCTTTTTCTTGCAGCCTGTGACGGTAATAGTGTAATCCCGCAAAAAAGCGCAGCAGCTGCCAGAATTACTGTCAGCTGCCGCACCACCTTACTGCTATGCTTTTTACGAATCGTGTTTTTCTTTTTGCTCATATTACTTTACTGGATCTGTTACCGGTTCTCGCGGAAATAAGCCGTTCCAAGGCTTTCCGGCGGCTGGTTCTCCCGTTTGTTGCGCATACTGGAAATTACGAGCACGGCAAGGGTTACCAGGTACGGAATCATCTTATAAATCTCCTGGTATTCCATGTGATCCATTCCGGTCGGCAGGTAGAGATACAGAATATACAGACCGCCGAACAGGAAGGAATCCAAAATCGCCAGCTTCGGACGCCACATAGTGAAAATAACAAGCGCAATCGCCAGCCATCCTCTGTCGCCGAACGCATCATTGGACCATACGCCGCAGGCGTAATCCATAACGTAGTACAAACCGCCGAGGCCTGCGATCATGCAGCCGATGCAGGTGGCTGCATATTTGTAGCCGGAGACATTGATGCCGGCAGCATCGGCTGTGCTGGGGCCCTCGCCTACGGCACGAAGATGAAGTCCGACACGGGTGCGGTTCATTACGTACGCCGCTGCCAGTGCAATCGCAACAGCCAGATACGCCAGAAAACCGTAGGAAAGGAACAGCTTTCCGAACGCACCGCACGCTCCGGCAAACGGCAGGGACGTCCGAAAATACCCGCTTGTTGCAGAGAGCGCAATCGACGGTACATCGCTTCCCACCAGCTTGATCAGGGAGCCGCCGAAGAAGTTGCCAAAGCCCACGCCGAAGGTTGTCATGGCAAGGCCTGTCACATTCTGATTGGCACGAAGGCTGACCGTGAGGAAGCAATACAAAAGTCCCATTAGGAAGGAGCCGACAAGACTGCACAGCAGCGGGATCAGAATCGCCAGTGCCGGATTCATATTCCCGGCACCGCCGGTTGCATGCTCGTACAAAAAGGCACCGATGACGCCGCTGATACCGCCGACATACATAACGCCGGGAATTCCCAGATTCAGATTGCCGGATTTCTCTGTGATAATTTCACCGGTACAGCCGTACAGAAGGGGAATCCCCTGCACGATCGCTCTGGGAATAAAAGCAAGTAAAAAGTTCCACATAATTATGCTTCCTCCTCTTCTGCCTTTTTACGGAACTGCAGCCGGTACGTGATAAAGAACTCGCAGCCGATGATAAAGAACAAAATAACGCCCGTCAGAATGTCTGAAAAGGACTGATTGAGTCCGCAGCTGGTAGAAATCTCCCCGGCGCCTCTTTCCAGGAATACGATCAGAAAGCTGGAAAGAATCATGGTGAAGGGATTGAATTTGGACATCCAGGATACCATAACCGCCGTAAAGCCCTGCCCGCCTACAACCGTCGTTGTAATCGTATGATTGATGCCGCCGACCAGAAGAAGACCGGCCACGCCGCAGATCGCACCGGAAAGGAACATGGTGCGGCGAATGATGCGAGGCACGCGAATTCCGACGTACTTGGCCGTATTGGGGCTTTCGCCCACAACCGCAATTTCATATCCGCCCTTGCTGTACTTCAGATAAATGTACATGAACACCGTAAAGATCACGGATATAACGATGGGAAGCAGATACTTGGAGCCCATAAGCTGCGGAAGCCACCCGGCGTTGGAATTCTGGTTGATGATGCCGATTTTGCCGGAGCCCTTGGGCACCTCCCATACAACGGTGTAAAAGGCAACCAGCTGCGTTGCAATGTAGTTCATCATCAGTGTGGAAAGGGTTTCATTGGTATTCCATCTGGATTTGAAAAACGCAGGAACCCATCCCCAGAATCCACCGGCCAGAATGCTGGCAGCCACCATGCACAGAATAAGAAGTCCGGACGGAAGTGTGTCCCCCAGGCAGATCATGCAGGCTGCTGCGGCAAGACCGCCGATCAGTACCTGCCCCTCTCCGCCGACGTTCCAGAACTTCATCTTAAAGGCCGGTGTCAGTGCAACTGCAATCAGCTGCAGGATAGCCAGATCCTGGAAGGTGATCCATGTTTTGCGGGTTGAGCCGAAGGCTCCCAGAATCATAGACTGATAAACAGCAATCGGATTGATGCCGGTTGCAATGGTCGTGATGATGCCGCACAGCACAAGTGCCAGCAAAATAGCCACAACGCGAATGCCAATCGCCTTTGACAAGGAGAGATCTCTTCGCTTTACAACGTGAAAAAGCGCTTCCTTTTTATTCTGCTTCATTTGCTCCTCCCACACAGCTCATCAGTCTGCCCACTTCGTTTTTGTCCGTGGTTCTTGCATCCACAATGCCGGAAAGCTGTCCGTCGCACAGCACCAGAATCCGGTCCGAAAGCTGCAGCAGAACATCCAGATCCTCTCCGACAAAGACAATGGCAACGCCCTTTTTCTTCTGCTCATTGACCAGATCATAAATGATATAGGAGGCGTTGATGTCCAGTCCGCGGACCGCATACGCTGTAAGAAGAACCGTCGGTGCCGACGCAATTTCACGGCCGACAAGGACCTTCTGCACATTGCCGCCGGAAAGACGGCGCACCGGTGTCTCGATGCTGGGTGTGACAACCTGCAGATTGTCGACTACCTCTCTGGCAAGCTTCTGCGGCTTTTTGCGGTTGGTGAAAATCGAGTGCCCGTCGCGGAAGGAACGCAGCATCATATTGTCGCTAAGATCCATGCTGCCGACCAGTCCCATGCCCAGACGATCCTCCGGAACAAAGGAAAGAGAAACGCCCATCTGCGCAATCTTCAGCGGATCCTTTCCGATCAGGTCCTCCCTGGCTCCGTCATCCTCCACATAGCGAATGCTACCCTGTTCGGTATTCTGAAGACCCGCAATGGCCTCCAGGAGCTCCTTCTGACCGCTTCCGGAAACGCCGGCGATGCCGAGAATCTCACCGGTGTTGACGGTAAAGGAAATGTTCTGGAGCTTTACAACGCCGTCGTCGCCGCGAACCGTAAGATCCTTTACCTCAAGGCGCGGATGCGGGTTCTCCGGGAGAGGACGCTCGATATTCAGCGTAACTTTGTGGCCCACCATCATGTTGGTCATCTCTGCGGTGTTGGTATCCTTGGTCATCATACTGCCGATATACTGACCCTTTCGCAGAACCGCCACGCGGTCGGAAAGCTCCTCCACCTCGCGCATTTTGTGGGTGATGATGACGATGGTCTTATTGTCCTCACGCATTTTGCGAAGGACACTGAAAAGCTTCTCCACCTCCTGCGGCGTCAGAACAGCCGTCGGCTCATCCAGAATCAGGATATCGGCGCCTCGGTAGAGAACCTTTACAATTTCAACGGTTTGCTTCTGAGACACGGACATGTCGTAGATCTTCTGCTCCGGATCCACGTCAAAGCCGTACTTGTCACAGATGGAACGAATCTTCGCCGTAGCCTCGCGGAGGTTGAGCTTCCCGTCCAGACCCAGAACAATATTCTCCGCCGCCGTCAGCACATCGATCAGCTTAAAATGCTGATGGACCATACCGATGCCAAGCCGCAGAGCGTCCTTCGGAGACTGGATAAAGACCTCCTTGCCGTCAATATAAATGTGTCCCTCGTCCGGATAGTAGATGCCGGCAATCATGTTCATTAATGTGGTCTTTCCGCTTCCGTTTTCTCCAAGAAGGGCGAGCACTTCACCGCGATAGATATCAAGATCCACATCCTTATTGGCAGTAATAAGCCCAAAGGTTTTGGTTATGCCCCGAAGGGAAACTGCCGCTGTCCTTGTCTCGTTCTCCATACCGTTGTCATCCTCTTTGGTTTGCCTTTTTAAACACAAAAAGGGCGGCGCGGCCTGCAGCTGCGCCGCCCTCCCTTTTATCAGTACCAGATCCTGTCTTAGAATGCCTGATCCAGCAATGTGATGCCATCGATCTGAACATTGAAATACGGAGCAGAGCGGAAGCCCTCACCGGACTCATGGAAGTATCCGTCGGAAACGACCTCATGATCGCCGGTGTAATCAGCATCGGTATCAACATCCGCCATATAGCTGTCCAGAGTCTTGCCGTCTACTGTAAAGGTAGAGGTATCAAATACGTGAAGAGTACCAGCCTCAAGCTCAGCCTTTACCTCATCCAGCTTCTCCTGTGTGCCCTCTGCAGCTGCGCCGCCGAGCTCTGTCAGCTCAACCGAGCCTGTTGCAAGAGTTCCTGTCCAATCGGTATCAATGGCCTCACCGTTTGCAACGCAGTTAATCGCATACTCAAAGTAAGGCTCCCAGTTGATGCGGGAGGAAACGATAAAGGTATTCGGGCAAGCGGAAGCTGTGCTGCCGTTGTAGGAAACGTCCGGAACGCCGGCAGTCTCGCAGGCAGTCGGAGCGCCCATGGAATCAGCGTGCTGGCTCAGAAGAACGCAGCCATCCTCGATCAGCTTGTTCGCGCCTTCCTTCTCAGCGGTCTCATCATACCAGGAACCGGTGAAGGTAACCTCCATGGTTGCTGACGGGCATACCGAACGCGCACCGAGGAAGTAGGATGTATAGCCGGAGATAACCTCTGCATAGGTGTATGCACCAACGTAGCCCATCTTTGCTTCGTCAGCGGTGATCTCTCCGTTGTCGATCATCTCATTGAGCTTCAGGCCTGCAGCAACACCTGCCAGGTAACGGCCGTCATAGATGGATGCAAATGCATTGTGGAAGTTGTCGAGGTTCTCAGTGTGTGCCTTGGTTCCGGTTGCATGGCTGAACTGTACCTCCGGGAACTCCTTGGCAGCCTCAATGATGTAATCCTCATGACCAAAGCTGTCTGCAAAGATGAAGCTGCAGCCTGCATCTGCAAGCTCACACGCCGCATCATAGGCTTCCTGACCTTCCGGGATGTTGGTCTTGCTGATCATCTCAACGCCAAGCTTCTCGCAAGCCTCTTTTGCAGCGTTCATGAAGTTCAGGTCATACGTGGAATTCTCATCGTGAAGGAAAATAAAGCCAACCTTCATGCCGGCTGCAGCCGAGGCGGTCTCTTCTGTAGAGGCTTCCTCTGCAGCGGTCTCCTCAGTGGAAGCAGCCTCTGCGGTCTCTGTAGCATCTGCTGCAGCTGAGGTGTCTGCGGAAGAACTGGAGCCGCAGCCAGCCAGAGCCGCTGCGCCAAGAGACATCGCAGCCAGTAAACTAACGAGCTTCTTTTTCATAATACTCCTCTCTCTGCGCTGCTTGCATTGCAGCAAGGGAATGGATGCAGCGCAGACCCCCCCCCTGCCGGATACGGCACCCGATTGGCCTCCATACCCTTTTCATATTCCAGCTGCCCGCATGCAGATACAAGACAGCCGAATGACTACCAGATTACTAGATATAGTACCTTTTTCGATTTCACGGCTCAATCGTACATTTTATAGAAATTTTACAGGATTCTTCTTTTTTTTTGGTAACTATTCAGAGACAGGCAAATTTGCATAAAATGCGCGAGTAATGCTTGCATTAACGAGCACATTTTTGCAAATTTATTT